>JAFGSL010000524.1 GCA_016934645.1 Anaerolineae bacterium | reverse complement strand
TGGCTTCAATATCTGCGGTGCCGGATTGAAGCATATACAGCGCTTCCGTGAGACGTTCTGTGCGGGATATGGTCATAATCCCCTCCTAGGGTAAGAGTCAAAAGTCCAAAATCAATAGTACCACAAGTACAAAAGCCTGTCAATTTGAGTTTGCGCCATTGCGCCAGACCTGACAGGTTTCCCGAAACCTGTCAGGTCTCCCGGCGTATTCTTTTTGACAGGCGTCAATTTGACAGGACGTTTTTTAAACTTACAATCGAGCGTTATGACGGTGACGGAACAAACGGCGCTCAGGGGAAATCCCTCCTTTGTGTGGCGTGCCGGGCAAGAGCGACGCCTGGCGATGACGCGCCAGTATACTCCACTGGAAGGCCAACGTGTGTTGGACGTGGGCTGCGGGATGGGGATGTATACCTCGGCATTTTTGCGGTATACGCCGCACGTCTTCGGTGTGGAAATTGAAGCCGACCGGGCGCGCGAAGCCCGGACGCGAGCGCAGGGTGTAGCCCGTGCGGTGGGCGAGAGACTCCCCTTCGTCGCCGATACCTTCGACGTCGTTTTCTCCCACGAGGTGTTGGAACACGTTGCGGATGATCGTCTGTGCGCGCGAGAGATGGTGCGTGTGGCCCGGCCTGGCGGGCGTATTGTGATTTTTGTCCCCAACCGTGCCTATTTTTTCGAAACGCACGGTCTCTACTGGCGCGGTGTCTATCACTTCGGCAACAAACCGCTGATCAACTGGCTGCCCGACGTGCTGCGCAACCGCCTCGTGCCGCACGTCCGCGCTTACACCGCGCGTGGCCTCCGGCGTTTGTTTGCCGATTTGCCTGTGCACGTTGTTGTCTACACACAGATTTATCCGGGGTACGACAACATCGTCGCGCGTCTGCCGCGCTTGGGCCGGTTTATGCAATTGGTAACGTATGCGCTGGAGAAAACGCCGTTCCGGCTCTTCGGTCTATCGCATTTCCTCGTGTTGGAAGTTCTCGAGAAGGTCAGTTTGAGCTTGTAGAGGTGCTTATTGATGTCGCAACGTTATCTGGAAAACACTGACGATTCCCAACGATACTCGGTGATGGTGGCCGTGCGGGATGTTGCCGATCTGTCGTTGATTACACTGGCATGCCGGCTGGCACGCGTGCGCAGAGGCAAAATCTGTGTGCTAACGGTAGCGACTTCAGAAGTGCAACCGGCGTGGTTGAAGTTACCGGAGTCCTGTGACGATATCCCCATTGATATTGTCATTCGCTCCGATACTGATATCAGCAACGCCATTCTGAACGAAGTGCAACAGCGTGATACGGATACGTTGATTTTGGGGTGGGGCGGGCGTCTGGGCCAGGACCTTCACGTCTTGGGCCGCACGCTGGATCCGGTGATTCAACGGGCTGCCTGTGACATCATCGTGATGCGCGGCGAGTGCACGGAGGACGTCCGGCGGGTACTCATCCCCGCAGCCGGTGGTCCGAATGCACCTGAGGCGTTCGGAATCGCCCGCGCGCTTATCCCGGAAGCCGAACTCACCACGCTCTACGTTGCTTTGGAGAAATTAGGGCCGGCAGAAGTGCTCGTCGGCGAAGCGCGGTTGGATACGATGTTAAAGGGATTGTCGCATATCGACCGCGAACACGTACACACGCGCGTGATCCAGGCAATGCGACCGGTAGACGGGATCCTTGACGAAGCTGCCAAGGGCTACGACATCCTCATCATCGGGGCGGGCAATGAAAACATCGTGGGGCGCTTTCTCTTTGGCGACATCCCACAATCTGTAGCCGTGGCCTCCCCGATTCCGGTGATGATCGTGCGTCGTCGCCTGACCAACCTCAACTCGGTCGTGCGCCGTGTGTGGACTTTCATTTTCGGCCTGGTGCCCACGCTGACGATTCAGGAGCAGGCAGAAGTCTCCAAAAACATCCGCCGTGGCTCGCGTGCCAGCGCCGATTTTTCGGTGATGATCACGCTCGCGGCGGCGATTGCCTCGTTGGGACTCCTGCTCAACAGTCCGGCGGTTATTATTGGCGCCATGCTGGTCGCGCCGCTGATGTCGGCGATTTTGGGGATGGGGATGGCGCTGGTGATCGGTGATTTGCGCTTTTTCTGGACGGCATTGGGTACGACGTTGCGCGGCATCCTGTTGGCCATCATCACCGGCTTTATCGTGGCTTCGCTCGTGCCCGGCATATCGGCAACGAACGAAATCCTCGGTCGCGCCAGCCCTTCGGTGTTGGACCTGGGGGTGGCGTTGGTCTCCGGCGCGGCGGCGGCGTATGCTTTATCGCGGAAGGACGTCTCGGCGGCGCTGGCAGGTGTGGCGATTGCGGCGGCGCTGGCTCCGCCCTTGACCACCATCGGGATCGGTTTGGTGCTCCGCGAGTATTGGATTTCCGGCGGCGCGCTGCTGCTGTTCACCACCAACATGATTTCCATCATCGCCGCCAGCGGGTTGGTCTTCTTCTTGCTCGGTTTTCGTCCGGCGCCGGGCGATATGGGCCGCAAACTGGTTTTGCGACGCGGTTTCCAGAGCGTCTTCATTCTCCTTGCAATCGTGACGTTCTTTCTGGTAATTTTGACCCGGCAGTCGTTGGCCGACGTGCGGCTGCGCCAGGAAATCCAGATGGCGTTGCAGACCGAAGTGGAAGATATTCCCGGAGGAGAACTGGTTAGCTGGAGGATTACCGAAACCGAACCGGATGGGACGCTTTACATCGACGTGACCATCCGCGCTTTGTCCACGCTGGCGTATGCGGAGGCGCGAGCGGTGCAAGAAGACGTGGCGGCGACGCTCGAGCGTCCGATTGCGCTTTCGTTGGGTGTAGTGCCCGCAACGCGCTTGCAGGCCTACATCCCACCCACGCCGACCGAGACGCCTACGCTGACGCCGACCGGTGTCCCCACCGAGACGCCCACGTCGACGCCGACGAACACGCCGACGAGCACACCCACAAACACGCCGACGTCCACGCCGACGGTCACCGCCACACCGACGCCGTCCCCCACGCCCACTGCTACGCCGACCGTCACGCCAACGCCAACCGCCACGCCGTGGGTGATGTTTGTAACAGGGGCAGGACGGACAGGACTGCGCGTGCGTTATTCGCCGGATGGCACGGTGATGGGATACATTACCGAAGGGACTGCCGTGGTCGTGGTCGATGGGCCGGTCGTCGTTGGCGAGACGACGTGGTATCGCGTCATCTCCACGGCGGACCGGCTGGAAGGCTGGGTAGCAGAAGCGTATCTCGCATCAACCGTGCCTTGATTGGACTGAATGTGAGGGCCGATGCAGTACAATCCGGGGTTTGCCCATATCTATAACCTGCGCTGGGGTGGCTTTGCGAATCGCGTTGCACCGCTTATCCGCGAATTCTACGAAAGCACACTGCTTGGGCAGGTGAACAAATCCATGCTGGATGTGTGTTGTGGCACAGGACAACTGGCTTTGCATTTCCTGGAGAATGGCTACGATGTTACCGGCCTGGACTTTTCGCCGGCAATGTTGCGTTACGCTGTCGAGAACGCGAAGGCGTATGTCGAGCAGGGGCGCGCGCGCCTTGTGGAGGGCGATGCGTCGAATTTCACACTTGATAAGCGATTTGGATTGGTGGTTTCCACTTTCGATGCACTCAATCACTTGCCCAGCCTGGCGGCTTTACAGGGATGTTTCCGTTCTATCTTCCTGGTTTTGGAGCAGGGCGGATGTTTCATTTTCGATCTCAATACACGTCACGGATTGCAGCGTTGGTCTGATGCGAGCGTGCAAATGACCGACGATGTGGCAATATTCACCCGTGGGGTATTGGTGGAGGAACAGGGCCGGTTCTACACGCAAATCTCGGGATTTCTGCGCGCAGAAGGTGGACTTTACGAGCGTTTCGATCAGACGGCGTTCAACACGATATTCGACATGGATACGGTCCGCGCGGCGTTACTGGAGGTGGGTTTTCACAGTGCCTATTGTGCACGGTCTGATGATCTGGCGACACCGTTGGACGATCCGGAAACTGAATCACGCGTGTTTTTTGTCGTAGAGAAATAAGGACCTAACCACGCCAATCTTTGCACAATGAGCAAAAACGGGCGTTGTAGGTTCTATTGGTTCCGGTTTATCCGGGTTAGGAGGGGATGATGCCTTTCGGAAAAGCGGTGCGCGAAAGCGCTTTCAACTTGGCCCGCCGTGATTTGGCGATTTTCCTGGAAGAACACGAGGAGGATCTGATAAAGATCTTCCGCGAAGAAATGCAGCAGTTGGATGACGAGTTGCCCGAAGAAGCGGTCTTCATCGACCTCAATCTGGTGGGTATCGGCGACATGATCCTCAAAGCGGCGCTGCACGCGATACGGCGCTTCTTGCTCGAAGTGCCAGATAAGTCCCCCGATGCTGTGGCGCGCTCGACGGCTCCTTCTGCGGCCAAGGTACCGCCGGTGGAAAATGTGCCATTTTGGCGCCGGAAGTCGCAATAAAGCTGCGCTATCATCGGCTGCATCGTAGTATAGCATATGGGATAGGCTTTTACTTCATTTTCCCGTTGCTCCCATTGCGATTGTACTCTTGCTCGATAGATTTCACCTGATACCGTAGCCAGGCCAACGTCACCGGCTCGTGACGGCGGCACAAGAGTACTGAGCACGGCGCGTGTTCGGCGACCCAGTCGTCGATGGAGCCGAAAAGCCGTGTGTCCTGTGACCACTCTTCCGAAGCGCCCACGACAATCAAATCGTAGGGTTGGCGATCAGCTTCCGCCAAAATGCCCTCCTGCACCGATTCTGCTTGCATAACCTGCAAGCAGAAGTTTTCCGGCACTTCGCCGAGAGCTTCTTCGATGATCTCTGCCAGGTAAAGGTTCTGGTCCTCGACCTCTTCTTCTTCCATCGGTACCGTGATCAAGCGCAGAGCTGTGATACGCGCATCGTCAACCATAGAGATTTCGTTTGCCAGTCGTAGCGCCATCCGGGAGTGAATCCCACCCCCCACCGGCACCAGGATGCGATTGACCTCGTCCAAGCCACGATCCATCAGTACGGCCACGTTCGTGTGCGCCTTTTGCAACGCGATTTTTACCGGGTTTTCGGCCAATCTGCGGGCGTCGAGATGTCCTGGCCAGCCGGTCAATAATAATCTAAGATTGTGACGGCTTTCGATCTCGTTCAGGATGCCTTCAGAGACGCTGTTCGCCGCCCGCACTTTGGAATACAGGGCGACATTCTGTGCGGTTGCATCTGCTGCAACCTGGCGTAGAAAACTTTGTTGTTGTGGTTTGATCTGCCGGGAAATACGCCGGGCGCTCTCCAAAGGCAAATCCTGGCTGGTTGGAATGATGCTCAGCACACAGACGTACGTGTCGTCGCTGGCTTGAGCGACGATGGACGCCAGATGAACCAGGCTCTTGACGGTTTCGGGACTGGCTGCCGCAATCAGAATCAGATCGTCGTCCGGCTCGGCAGCTTTTAGACGCTCGCGCAGCGCCCGGAAAACGGGCGGCGCGGCATAAAACGCGATGGTGAACAGTGCCAGCACTCCCCCGCCGAAGAGCAGCGCCCGCCAGTCGGCAAAGACGATAATGAGCAGACAGGTCGCACCGGCAAGGTAGGCCGTCAATGGAAAGAAGGGCGCTTTGAAAGGTCGCTCAATGTCCGGGTAAAGTTTGTGTAGGCGGATCATCGACAGACTGCCCCAGAACAACACGAACAAGTAGCCGGAACTGGAAATGTAGCTCAGGAAATCGACCAGCCCGATGATGGCGACGAGCGCGCTGAGGCCGCCGATGATGAGGATGGCGACGTATGGGGTGCGGAACCGGCTCAGTTTGGAGAACATCCGGGGCCATACCCCATCGCGGCCCAGCGTGAAGGCTTCGCGCGTCGCGCTGAGCATCGCTGAGTTGATCGACGTGAGGGTGGCAACCATACCGGCAGCCGCCATCAGCGGCACACCCCAACCGGGGATGAAGTGGCGTACCGCGTCGGTCAGCGCCGTCTCCGAACCGGCGAGTTCCTGCCAGGGGACGGTCCCCAACGTCACCAATCCTACCGCGACATAGATGATTGTGCAGAGTGTGAGGCTGATAAGGATACCGAGCGGGATGTTGCGACTTGGATTGCTGACCTCTTCCGCGTCGTCGGCGATGACCTCGAAGCCAACGTAAGCGTTGTAAACCAGGGCAATCGTCGCCATAATGCGCGTGAAGTTGGTCCAAAAGCCTTTGTGCGCGAAAATGCTTTCACCTGCAATGAACACACCCCAGCTAAAGCCGTCAGGATGAACAAGACCGGCGACGACGTAGAGCACAAACACCGCCAACAGGATGCCGCCCAGCACGATCTGCGCGTTGCCGACCTTGGTGACACCCAGGATGTTCAGGAAAGAAAACAGCGCGATGACGACAATGGCCGTGGGGACGATAGGGATGAAGGGTAGAAAAACCTTCAGAGAATAGGCGAATCCCACAGCCGAGAGCGCGGCGTAAAAGGTGCTCGAAAGGCAGTCCATCGAGCCAACCAGGAACGAGAGAATGCCGCTGCCGTAGGCTTCCCGCACATAACTCATTGCGCCGCCTGCCACCGGATAGGTTGTGCCCAATTCACAGTAGTTGATTGCAACACTGTAACTCAATAGGCCGCCGATGAGCAGCGCCAGCACTGTAGCCGGGCCGGCCATCCCTGCGGCGTGCCCGGTCAAGACAAAAATTTCTGCGGCAATCGTGCCCGCCGTCCCTAACATAATCACCGGCGTCAGCGTGAGTTGACGTCTGAGCTTGCGTTTGCTCATAAATAATACTTGATCCTCCTGGGTTATAGACTATTGTAATTTGATTGGATGTTGCTACTCGCAGTGGCGATTCTGCTGCGCTATTGGCTCATTCTCAAACTACTAGATCTGGTTTCGGGCTTCTCGTTTTCTGCCTTCTGTGTCGATGCTGCGTAAATGATACGGCACATCGATGATTGCTCGCTGGAACCCTAACCGCCGGCGACGATAGAGTAGCCCGGTCTTGATGAGCCATGCCGTCTGGTTGTGGAATATTCCCTGCCACCACCGCGGCGGAACGAACTCCGGCAAAACGACGGTCGCCAGTTGCCCGTCGTTGTGCTCCCGATCCGTCTGGTCGAGATAATCCAACAGTGGTTTGAGAACTGTGCGGTAGGGTGATGGAACAACGACCAACGGGATATCCGGCCACCAGCGATCCCATATTTCATGGATGTGTTGTGCTTCGTCCGAGTCTATGGCGATGTACACCGCTGTCACATCATTCGAGATCGCGCGCGCGTAAGCGACTGCGTCGAGGATACCCTGATGGACGCCGGAAATCGGGATGACGACCCGAGGGGGTGGAGCGGGCTTGAGGGAAGGCGACAAATCACGTAATGAAAGCTGTTGTGCGACCGATTGGTAATATGAACGGATTCTTAGAAAGATGGTCACCAGGATAGCGATCAACAGAATGGTAATCCATGCACCTGTGGTAAACTTGCTAATTCCGACGACAAGTGTAGTGATCCCGGTGGCCAGCGCGCCGATGCCGTTCAAGATCGCTTTCAACTGCCAGTGGGTACCCCGTTCGCGCCACCAGTGGATGACCATCCCTGCCTGCGAGAGTGTAAAAGCCATGAAAACTCCGACGGCGAAGAGCGGTATCAGGGCGTGTGTGTCTCCTCCAAAAAGGATGATCAACAAGCCGGTGGCCAGCGCCAGCAGGCCAATGCCGTTGGCGTACACTAACCTTTCGCCGAGGTTGCGCAATTGGTGTGGCAGGAATTTCTCATCAGCCAGGATTGCCGTCAGGCGTGGAAATCCCGCAAAACTCGTATTCGCTGCCACGGTCAGAATCAACATGGTGGCAAACTGGATGACATAGTAAGCGGGACCATCACCCAAAATGCGCCGCGCCAATGCCGAGAGGATAGTCTCGTTCGGTTCGGAGATAATCGCCAATCCCTGTGTCAGGCCTACGCTGCCGACGAAGAGCAATCCCATCAAGATCGCCATGACCAGCAGGGTCTGGCGAGCATTTTTGGACCCCGGTGGACGGAATACCGGCACGCCGTTGCTGATTGCTTCAATACCGCTCAGGGCTGTACAGCCAGAAGCAAAGGCGTGGAGGACAAGCCCCAGGCTCAGAGGCTCGATTGCTGCAGGAGAAACATCAGTTAAGTCGCCTGGCCCTTCCACGAACAAACGCACCAGACCGTAAGCGAGCATAGCCAGGTACGCAAAAATGAATAGATAGACGGGTATCGCCATCAAGGTCCCGGTCTCTCGCAGCCCCCGCAGATTTGCCAGACCGATGATGAGGAGAAATCCCAAAGCCATCCATACGCGATACGGCCACAACATTGGAAACGCCGACGCAATAGCCGCGACTGCCGCAGTTAGGCTTACGGCAGCAGTTAACAGGTAATCGATGAGTAGCGCCGCCGCTGCGAACAAGCCGGGCAATGTCCCCAGATTTGCGCGTGTTACCGAATAGGATCCGCCGCCGGATGGGTAGGCATGAATCGTCTGGAAATACGAGACCGCCACCACCATCAGTAACACTGTAATGGCAATACCGATAGGCATGGTGAGCGCCAATCCCGCACTCCCGGCGATCATCAATCCTAGGTAAATTTCCTGGTTGGCATAAGCGATAGACGAAAGTGCATCCGGTGAAAAGGCCGCCAATGCGCGGACTTTGTTTAGCCTTTTCTCTTCCAACGCCTGTGTTGGCAGTGGTGGGCCGATCAACAGGTATTTGAGGTTATGCCCCATCTCTTAGCTCCTTATAGTTTCTCACCACAATGCGGGCAGGCTTTCCACTGTGGCTCGATGTTTTGTCCACAGTGGGGGCAGGGGTGACGCAGCACACGCGCCTGAGGTGGGCGGTTGAAGCGGATCGCGGCTGTGATCAACAACACGATATGGCCCGATGGCACGATGAGGATGAGCAGGATAATCAACCCGGTGCCCAGCATGTCCCCCAGGCTGGTGGGTTTGTTGTCGCCGCACCAGAGGCAGAATCCTTCTTCGTCAGGCTCGTAAGGCTGAAGTCCGGTAGCGATTGGCCCGCGATTCAACGTGAAGAAAAGCAGCCCTACCACTGCCAGCCCCGTCGCCAGCAGCGTGTAAATTAACCATCTGCGTTTTTTCTGCATCGTATTTCCTTTCCTGAATAAAATGGCGCTTGCCATCTTTGCGCCTCATCGTATAATGTGTTTGCTTTGACACCGCATTGGAACTGTAAAGGGTCCCTCTATCTTTCAATCCAAGAGTTCTGTGTATTCCGTGATTTCTCAAGGAGGATTGGACTATGCCTGGATTCGAGCTTATTTCGAGTTTCAAACCCACCGGCGATCAACCACAGGCGATTGCGCAGTTGGTGGATGGCCTGAACAAAGGGTATCGCCATCAAGTGCTCAAGGGCGCTACCGGCACCGGGAAGACGTATGCGATGGCGCAAGTCGTCGCGCAAACGCAACGGCCCACGTTGGTGTTGGCGCACAACAAGACATTGGGCGCGCAGCTCTACTCGGAGTTCCGCGAGCTGTTTCCCAACAACGCCGTTGAGTACTTTGTCTCCTATTACGACTACTACCAGCCTGAAGCCTACGTGCCGCAGCACGACCTCTACATCGAGAAAGACGCCGACATCAACGATGAGATCGACCGGTTGCGTCTGGCAGCGACGGCGGCGGTGCTCACACGGCGCGATGTGCTCGTTGTGGCCTCAGTCTCGGCGATCTACGCACTCGGCAATCCGCAGGAATGGGGGCGCGTCATCCTCCCGCTGAATGTGGGGCAGGCCATCCGCCGTGAAACGGTGATGCGCCATCTCGTGAGCATCTATTATACCCGCAATGACCTTGAATTCAAGCGGGGGACCTTCCGCGCGCGGGGTGACGTCCTCGAGATTCGTCCGGCATACACCGAGACCGCCTTCCGCGTTTCCTTCTGGGGTGACGAGGTCGAACGCATCACCGAGGTTGACCCGCTGACTGGCGAGGTGCTGGATTCCCCGCCGGAGATCAAAATCTTCCCCGCGAAGCACTACGTCACGTCGGAGGAGCGCACGAAGCAGGCGCTTGTCGATATCGAGAACGAACTGGAGGCGCGCCTGGAGGAGTTCGACGCGCAGGGGAAGCTGCTGGAAGCGCAACGGATCGAACAGCGCACGCGCTACGACCTGGAGATGATCCGCGAGATCGGCTACTGCTCCGGTATCGAGAACTACTCGCGTCACATGGACCAGCGTAAGGAAGGCGAGCCGCCGTGGACGCTGCTCGACTACTTCCCCGCCGACTTTCTGCTGATCGCGGATGAGTCGCACATGTCGATCCCGCAGGTGCGCGGGATGTTCTTCGGGGATCGCAACCGCAAGCAGACGTTGGTG
>JAFGSL010000523.1 GCA_016934645.1 Anaerolineae bacterium | reverse complement strand
GGCTGGGAACGTGTCTTTGGCGGTTCCCGGTGGGCCACGGCGCTGGCGATCCTGGTCAGCGCCGTCATCTACGGCGTATATCACCTTTCCGACGTGGACAAGTTCTACACCCTGGCGGCCGTGGCTGACGAAATTTTCATCACCTCGTTGATTGGCGTGGGGTTTGGCGCGTACGTTGTCCTGGGGCGCAGCCTGTTGCTGGCTTTCCTGATCAACTGGGCGCTGAACTGGTTTGTGTTCACGCCCATGCCGGGCTTTCATCCGCCGGTGTGGCAATGGCCACTGGGGCTGTTGATCCTCGGCGGGATTTGGCTGGTCTACCGGTATGGGTGGGTAGAGGAGGCTTGATCATGCCCAGATTGGTGAAGGGCGGCAAATGGACGTATGGCTGGGTTATGGTGGGATCAGAAAGAAGGATCACCATCCCGCCTGATGCCTGGCATAAGTATGGTTTTCAGGCAGGAGAGACGGCGATCTTTGTGCCGGGAAGTCGTACATCGGGTGGTTTCGCCATCAGCACACTACGGCTTACGGCGGAGAGCGACACGAAGCGGGGCGGTGTGGGCCTGCGTGAGCTGGGACGCAGCCAGTTCGGTGACGAGAGCGTCGTGATCCCGCCGGAGATACCGGTGATGCCGGGGGCGCGATTGTTGGCCGTGCTCGGTAGTTGTTACGGATTGGGTTTTGTGGCGCGTGGGCCGATCTACGAAGAAGCCTCACGTCATCCTGAACTTGAGGTATTTGGAGGAGAGTGATGCCATGGAACAGTTCTTTATGGGGCTAATCGCTTTCGGCGTCGTGGCCGTCGTTCGGCGCAAGGACGTGTTGGCAGTGCGGTGGCAGCCGACGCGCGATACTTGGGCGGCGGTGGGCGTGGGCATGCTGGCGTTCGCGCTTAGCGCGTCGCTCTTGTTCGTGGGGACGACGTCGTTAGCGGGACGACTAATCCACCAGATCGGCATTTACGTCATGTGCGGTGTGGTATTGCCGTGGGGATACGTGCTGTTGGTCGAGCGTGGCAAACTCGCTGACCTAGGATTGACGCGGGAGAAGTTGGGGCTGAGTTTGGCGATTAACGTCATCCTGGCCGCCTTGATGAGCCTGATCATCATCTTTGAGGCGGATCTGGCAGCGATGCACTGGGGCAATTTCGCCAAAGCCGCCGTCGCGTTGGCCGGCGCGGGTGGGCTGTTCGAGGCGTTTCTGTACTATGGCTTCATCCACAGCCGGTTGGACAAAGCCTTCGGCATGGTTCCAGCTATTTTCCTCACGTCGCTCATCTACGTGACCTGGCACACAGGGACGCAGTTGCCGCTGGAAGCCGACCCGCTCGGCGCGGTGTGGAAGCTGTTGTGGGTGGGGGTGATGTACCAATCGGTATTCGCCCTTACGCACAACCTGTGGATTATCTGGCCGTTTTTCCACGCTGTGGGCGTGATGATTGACTTTGCGGTCAACATTGGCGAGGTCAGCCGGGTTGCGGCGGGGTTTCCCTGGGCGGTGGGCACACTTCTGGCAATGGCAGCGGTGGGACTGCTGATCATACAGGTTGCCCGGCGCCGTCAAAGACTAACCTGATGTAGTTGCTCGAAATGGCGGGGACGTTGAGGCAGGGGAGATGTACTATCTCCCCTGCTGTGGTTAGGGTGTGGAGATGGCAGTTCGTGGTATACTAGACGGGTCGTTCCTCTGAACTTTTTTTACGTGCGTGCGGTCACGATAAGGAGCAAAGAATGGCCCGCCAAACTCGAATCATTATCGCCACCATAGGCTCACGAGGGGATGTACAACCTTACATCAATCTGGCGCAGGGACTGCGTGCTGCCGGATATGATGTCACACTGGCAACTAATCCCACGCTGTGCCCGCTTGTCGAACAGCACGGTGTCAAGGCCACGCCGGTCGGTCGCCCGGTAGATATGGGCGCAGAAGCCGAGCGATTGCTGGAAAAGTCGTTCGACAATATGTGGATCGGCATGATCCGCGTGATGCAGTTGGGCGGGCGACTGGTGGAAGAAGCTTTTTCCGATGTCTTGGCAGTCTGTCAGGATGCCGACCTGATGGTGACTTCGGATACGGGCAGCGGGGTCGTAGAGGCTGAAAAGCTGGGCAAGCCGTGGATCAGTGTTACGCTTCAACCGGGACGTGTGCCGCTCGTTCCCGAAGAAAAACCGTCCCTGCTGGCAAAACTCTTTGGCTGGACGCTGGGCAAGCTGTTCATTGGCCCCACGAACCGCTTCCGTAAAAAGGTCGGCGCGCCGTTGGTGCAAGATATTACCACTATGCTCTCATCACGCATGATTCTGCTGCCCGTCAACCGCAACGTGGCTGCGCCTGACCCGTGCTGGAAGCCGCAGGTGCGCCAGACCAATTATTGGTATGCCCGTCCCATCTCTGACTGGGCGCCGGAGTCTGACTTGCTCGACTTTTTGAGTCGGGGGGAGAAGCCGGTGGTGATTAGTTTGGGCGTTATGGGCGCCGCCAAATCGCGCCAGGCGGCGCAGGTTGTGTTGGATGCGATCCAACAGGTTGGGGCGCGCGCGATTGTGCAGGGCTGGGGAAAAGTGTTTGCGCAGATGCATGTTCCGCCTACGGTCTATTCCGCCGGGGCGATGCCGCATGACTGGCTGTTCGATCAGGCTGCGGCGATCGTCCACCATGGCGGTTTTGGCACTACCGCCGCGAGCTTGCGTTCCGGCGCGCCAAGTATCGTTATTCCGCATATCATTGACCAGTATTATTGGGGACAACGCGTCTTTGAGTTGGGCGTTGGTCCTAAGCCTTTCACCCGGGCCAAATTGACTGCCGATAAACTGGCCCAGTCTATTGCACAGGCGTTAACCGATGCCGACATGCGCCGCAAATCTGCTGAGCTAGGTGGTGCCATCCGCGCTGAACGGGATGGAGTGGCAGAAGCGGTGAAGCTCATCAAGCAAGTGATGCAAACCTAAACAATCATTTCTGTGGTTATTAGATGTGTATGATGTAATTTTCGGAAAGGAGGATTCCATGTCAGACAAAGTTCTCGTCGTTTATGCTACCCGTTATGGCTCCACACAGGAGGTCGCCGAGCGCGTTGCAGCAACACTGCGCGAAAACGGCCTGCAGGTGGATGTGCAAGCCGCGCGCCAAGTACGAACCTTGGAAGGCTACCGTGCTGTGGTGTTGGGCGCGCCTCTCTACATTGGGCGGTGGCTCAAGGATGCGCATCGCTTCCTGGCGCGAAATCAGGAGGGCTTGGCGCAGCGTCCTGTTGCCATCTTTGCCCTCGGTCCCACGCGCCTACAGGAAATGAAAGCCCCCGATGTGCGCACCCAACTCGATCAAGAGCTGAACAAGTATCCATGGCTCAAGCCGGTGGCGGCGGAGTTGTTCGGCGGGAAGTACGATCCGGCCACACTCCGTTTTCCCGACAATTTGCTAGCGGTTATACCGGCGAGTCCGTTGCACGACGCGCCAGCCAGTGACGCGCGCGACTGGGAGGAAATTCGCGCCTGGGCGACCAACCTGGCCGCAAAATTGTAAACGACGGCATCTTATGAAAACTACCCGTTTCGAAGTTCTGAGCCAACCTGAAGTTGAACGCATTCACGCCGCCTCGCTGGAAATCCTGGCCGAGGTGGGCATCAAGGTCGGGTACCAGAAAGCGCGTGACCTTTTCCGCGAGGCCGGCGCCGATGTGGACGAGGAAAGCCATGCGGTCAAGCTGTCGGAAAGCCTCGTCCGCTGGGCGTTGGAGCAGGCACCGAAACAGTTTGCGTTGTTCGGTAGCGATGGAGAATTCCAGTTGGACATTGGCCCGGAGCAGAACGCACCGGTCTTCGCCGGCCTGGGAACGCCCACGCGCATCCTCGACTTGCACACAGGCGACGTTCGCCCTGTGGTCAAGCAGGACATGATCGACCACATCATCCTGATCAACGCCTGCCGTCACATCCACAACTCGCAGATGGACGTCTGGCCAGACGACATCCCGATGACGACCATCCACACGGAGGCAATCTGGGCTTGGGCGCATCACAGCCGCAAGCCTTACGGGATGGGCTGCTATGGCTATCTGCCCACCTGGGACATGATGCGCATGATGGCGCTTGCCGTCGGTGGCAAGGAAGAATTGCGCAAGCGTCCGCGTTTCTTTGCGATATGCTCTGTCGTCAGCCCGTTGCAGATGGATCAGGTGCAGGCCGAAGGGTTGCTGATCTGCGCCGAGTATGGCCAGCCGGTGACGCTGGCTCCCGAAGGCATCGCCGGGCTGACCGCGCCGGTCACGCTGGCGGGGCTGGTGGCGCAGGAGAACGCAGCCATTCTGGCGCACGTCACCCTGGCGCAGATTTTCCGCCCGGGGACGCCGGTGCTCTACGGGACCGTGTCCACCGTCGCCAACATGCGCTACGGCACGGTCGCGCTCGGCGCGCCGGAGACCGGGCTGATCACGGCGGCGTCGGCGCAGATGGCGCGTTATTACGGCCTGCCCATCCGCAGCGTCGGCGGGACGACGGAATCGAAGCGTGAAGATGCGCAGGCCGGCTTCGAGCGCATGGGGACGTTGCTCCCGGCGGTGCTGGCGGGCGTCAACCTGATCACCTGCGCGGGTACGCTCGACGGCACGATGTTGGAAAGCCACGCGCTGTTGCTATTGGATGACGAGTTGTGCGGCGCGGCCCTGCGGCTGGCGCGCGGCATTGAGGTCAACGAGGAGGCCCTGGCCCTGGACTTGATCAAGGAAACCGGCTTTTCGGGCAGTTACATCGCCGCCGAGGCCACGTCCAAGCTGTTCCGCAAGGAGCTTTTCATGCCCAAACTCTTCTCGCGCGAGCCTTATGAGACCTGGGAGAAAGGCGGAAGCAAACTCGCCATCGAGCGCGCCCGCGAGCGTGCGCTGGAGGTTCTGGCGAAGCACGAACCCTACGAGATCGATCCGGCCATCGAGCGTGAACTGGAGGCGTTCAAAAACGCTGCCGCTGCGCGCAGTCTTGATGAGTTTTACCTGTACGAAACCGCCGAAAAACAGGATTTCAGCACCCTATAATTCTGTTTTACCGCAGAGGTCGCCGGGAACGCAGAGATTTTTTATATTCTCTGCGATCTCTGCGGCCTCGGCGGTGAGAATTTTGCCAGGAGCAAGCTATGAATACGTCGCCTCATTCCCGATTGCCGCTACGCACGAAGCTGTTGTATAGCACGGGCGATCTCAGCGTCAGCGTCCCGCTGGCGATCTTAATGTTCTTCCAGCTCTACTTCCTGACGGACGTGGCCGGGCTGCGTCCTGACTACGCCGGGTGGGCCATCGGCGCGAGCCGTCTGTGGGACGCGGTCAACGACCCGCTTTTCGGCCTGCTCTCCGACCGCATCCGCACCCGCTGGGGCCGCCGCCGGGTGCTGCTGCTCTTTGGTGCGGTCCCGCTGGGCGTCTTCTTTATGCTGATGTGGATGGTCCCGGCGCTGAGCCAGTTCTGGCTGGCCGTCTATTACGCCGTGACCTTCATCCTATTCGATACGGCCTTTACAATAGTCCACGTGGGCTACAATTCGCTGACCCCCGAACTCACCTCCGACTACGATGAGCGCAGCGCTTTGAACGGCTATCGCATGGTCTTCTCCATCGCCGGGTCGTTGGGCGCGATCATCCTCGCCACCGTGCTGGGCTGGAGCATCACCGACGCCCGGCTGCTGTACCTGATTCTCGGCGTCGGGCTGGGCGCCATCGTCATCATCCCGCCGTTGATCGTGTTCAGCATCACCCGCGAGCGCCCGACCGACGCATTGCCCGCGCCGCTGCCAATGCGCGAGGCGATCCGCCACACGCTGAGCAACCGTCCCTTCCGCATGGTCATGGGTCTGTACCTGCTTAGTTGGACCACGGCCAGCATCCTGGCGGCGGTGTTAGTCTACTTCGCCAACTACTACCTGCGGATTCCCGATCAGGCTAATTACTTGGTGCTGGCGGCGCAGGGATCGGCCATCGTCTTCATCCCGGCGGTGGTCTGGCTCTGCCAGCGCCTCGACAAGCGACGCGCGTTCATCCTCGGCGCTTGCGCCTGGGTGATCGTGTTGCTGGGCATCGCTGCCCTGCCTGCCGACCAGGTCGCGCTGGCCTACGTGCTGGCGGCGCTGGCGGGATTCGGCATCGCGACGGCCTACGTCGTCCCCTGGGCGATGGTGCCGGACGTGGTCGAATACGATCAGGTGCGCAGCGGGCAGCGCCGCGAAGGCTCGTACTACGCCTTCGCCTCCTTCTTCCAGAAACTGGCGACGGGCGCGGCGCTGTGGGGGATGGGGCAGGCCCTCGCGCTGACCGGCTATCTCACGCCCGCAGCCGGTGCTCCCTTGCCGGTACAGCCCGCCGCAGCAGTGACAGCCATCCGCATCTTCACCGGCCCGATTCCGGCGGTGCTGCTGTTCCTGGGCGTGCTGTTTGCCTGGAAGTATCCGATCACGCGGGCAAGCCATCAGGCGACGTTGCAGGAGTTGGCGGAGCGAGAGGCATAGTACAGGAGGAATGAACGATGCGGGTTAAGAGTCGAAAACCCCTCGTCGTGATTTGTTTTCTGACAATTGCATTGCTGTTGTCGGATTGTTTTCGAGGCACGGACATGCCTTTTTCTTTTTCTAGCCCTCCTCCTGAGACATCTGCTACGGTGATCCCTCATCCTACAACAACGAATACTCCCCCATCGCCGACTCGTACACCACAACTGACAAAGATGTCCAGTTCAACCCCTACGCCAACGGCGACGATGACGCCAATGCTTCTTCCAACTTTGGAAGTAGCGTTGATGGAGATGTTCATTGCCGATAGGCTGGCAGACAATGGTGGATGTGAATTGCCATGTTGGTGGGGCGTCACGCCTGGTGAAACAAGTTGGGAAACGGTGCTGCAACATTTCTCTGAGCAGGGTGTTCAGGTGTTAGAGAACGGTTCGCTTGGACTGTGTTATCAAAGTGGTCAGTACCGTGGACATCCGACATACACGGATTTGATGGAGGTGAACCTTTACCAGGATGAAGGCACTATCCGCAGCATAGAGGTTCGAAATGACATCTATTCCCTACCTTTACAAGAGCAATTTACGAGCCAGTGGCAGCGCTATGCTTTACAACCTGTGCTTTCTCGTCATGGCGTTCCAACGCGGGTCTATTTCAATTTGACCACAGGCGCACCCTGTGTGGGTTCAGGAAACTTTCCCACCTATGATATGTGGATCGTCTATGATGACCAGGGCATTGCGATTCGCTATTCTGGTTTCTTGCTCTATGATCACGACACTTGGCTAGTGTGCCCGGTGTTCGGCCAGTCGAGAAGAATCTGGATTTCGCTTTGGTCGGTGAAAGACGGGATTGCCCCTCCAGACTTTGGTGCCGAAGTATTCGATCCATCGGGAGAGTTCTCGGTCTACGGATTCCTTTCGGAATTGACTGCGATGAGCGCGCAGACGTTCTACGAGACCTTCCGGCAATCCGAACCACAAGCTTGTGTCGAGATTCCCAGAACGCCTTACGAGGGCGAAGAGAGCGTATCGCCGGATACTCCTGGATTGTCTCTCGCTGAGGAAAGCGCCTTGCTGGTCGACATGCTGGTGAACGCTCGGTGCGAGTTGCCCTGTTGGTGGGGGATCACGCCAGGCGTCACAGCTTGGGATGACGTTCAGCAATTGTTTCTCTTTTACGGCAAGAGTGTATCCAGGGAATGGGAGAGCGATGCTTGGGGAACCCGACATAGTGTGGGGATCATAGGACGGCAGGGAACGTATCCCTTCGATTACGTGGTCGAGCATGTGTTTTATGAGCAGGCCGGCGTTGTGACGCTCATCGGCGTTCATGGGCATACCTTGGGATGGCCTGCTGATGAGTGGCCTGTACCTCAATACTTCGCGCAGGATTGGGGACGATATTCTCTATCGCAGATTCTGGCCCGGTATGGCAAACCCACGCAGGTATTGCTCCACTATTGGTCAGAAGGCGATGCACCTTATAGCCTGGGTTTGGTGTATGAAGAGCAAGGGATTCTGATAGAGTACATAGGCTTATCCTACGGCGAGTACACCGAGGAGAACTACTATCCTGATCATGTGATTATGGATATCGGCACGGAACACTTTACTGACATAAACATCTGGTTGCGATCGCCGGCATCGGGGAGCAGTATGGAGGACGTTTTTCGTGATTTCGGCGGTGGCTATCTGGGGCTACTTCCCTTTGTTTCGACACCCACGCTAGAGGAAGCGACGGAGATGAGCGTCGATGCGTTCTATGAAGTTTTTCAGAATCCAGAAGCTGACGTGCATTTGAGGGTTCCTGGCGAGTTAGGCGACTACTATCCGTAAGACGTTGAACCGTCGCGCACCTGACACTTGCTTGGGCCGGTCTTGCAGTGGCTGATCCTGATATATCCTTATTCCTGCACGTACTGTTTGCGTGAGATATCCAATTACGCGCGCAAGCCGTCAGGTCATGTTGCAGGCGTTGGCGGAACGAGAGGGGGGAAGTTATGAATGAGCAGGTCGTTTATCTTATTCGCCACGGAACCCCGCTGCATCCTGTCGATCAGCAGGGGAGACAGCTTGTTTATGGCCCAACTGCCGGTCTCACCGAGAAAGGTGTGGCGCAGTGCAAGCGTCTGGCTCACAGGATCATGGAAAGGGAGGGATCGGCACTTGCGGTTCTATTAGCGAGTCCGTATGCGCGCACACAACAAACAGCGAAGATACTCGCTGGCGAAATGAACGTGCGTATGGTGATGACGGATGATCGACTACGGGACACGCGCTCGACATGGGAAGGTGTATTGCTCGATGACTTTTTGACGGTATTTTCTGAAGGAAAAGCTTTCGATGATCCTCATACACTGGAGACGTTGGACGATCTGGGAGAAAGGATGAAAGCCGCGTATGATGCAATTGTGGCCCGTTTTGATGGAAAAAGTATTGGCATCGTAAGTCATGGAGATCCGATTCGAGCATTGTGTTTCCGGCTGTACAACCCGCAGGTGCACTACCCGCCGTATCTGGAGCTAACGAAAATGATCAGCCTGAGTCCTGCAGAAGGCATACGCATTCAAAGTGGTCCAGATGGTAGGCAGGGGCCGGACATAGAGATTATCTCGGGTGCGTGAGCGGTGAAGGCCATCCGCGTCTTTACTGGACCCATCCCGGCGGTGCTGCTGTTCCTGGGCGTGCTGTTCGCGTGGAAGTATCCTATTACGCGCGCGAGCCATCAGGCGACGTTGCAGGCGTTGGCGGAGAGAGAGGCATAGGTCAGGATTTTAGAACACGGACTTAGCGGATCATGCGGATTGTACTGATTTGTTTTCCTCTCTTTGATCTGCATAATCCATGGCTAGGCCGAATTGAGGAGGACGAGTAATGGCAAATATGAGAAACGGTGAATTTATTTTTGAATCTGAACTTGTTGTTGCTCATGTAGAGGAACTAAACTTTGAGGCTATGTTCATTGTAGCACGGTTGAACAAACATTGCCCATGTTTGAGTAGGCTTAAGTCAGAAGTTATATCAGAGATTATGAGAGCTGAAGACCGTTTAGAAATTGTCTGGCCTAAAATTGTTGATCATCCTACCACGCGGCTACTAACATATCTCAACTCTATTCATAATACTTGTTGGCAAGTTCTGTATTCTATGGAACGCCTTTCTATGTTATCCAATTGGGTGAGTTTGCCTGGTGGAGCAGGTTCCATTATGGACCATTTTATTTCTTACTATTTTTCCGGATTTGTAGCTGAGGTAAAAGCTACGACGGATATTCTTGGTTTAATGGTCAATCACCTGTTTGAGTTGAACATTGAGCGCAAACGTTGCGGATTAGAGAAGGGAGTTGTTTCCAACAAGCTATTTGATAAAGTATCTGATAGCTCTTCAGATAAACATATGATACAACTATCCTATGATCTAGAGCAGGCACGTACTTATTGGATAAAGGATTTCTACGATTTGAGAAATGTGGTTACCCATCGAGATGAAATGTGGCCTAGTACGCTTGGTATCAGATCATCTGATGCCAATGATACTGTTTCAATAGTCCCTGATTTCCGTATATATCCGAATCCTCACAATCCTCAATTACTTGATTACGCTAAAAGAGTCTCACCGTTCAGTATAGTATCGTATGAGTTTGTGGATGACTTCATAGACCCTCTAAAATTTTGTGTAGATGTTTGGAAAAAAACTACAGTAGCAGAACTGACTAGACAGGAGGGTAAACGGGGGTAG
>JAFGSL010000522.1 GCA_016934645.1 Anaerolineae bacterium | reverse complement strand
TACGGTCGTCCAAGTTTCGAGCGAGCAGGCGTGTCAAAAAGGTCCACGGCCTGTTTGGCCGGATGAATATACAAAGCAGCAGGGGCTACGTCCACACTATCCTCCTAAAGTCTATTTCACCAACTCGGCGGGATGGGCCACCAACAACTCTCGTGAGCCGCCCGGGCTGCATCCCAGGCATCCGCCATCGCTTCCAGAGAGCGACTCGCTTGATCACTCGGCACGAAACCACGGTGCGCCTCGGTGCGCGCCTCCGGTCCTCCCAACTGGGTGTCACGACAGTAAGTATACCAGTCATCGAAGTTCCGCATTGTCACATCAATCGCATACTTTTCAGGGTAAACCGCCATTGGCGACAGAGGATCCAGGGTATGGCAAGAGTTCAAAATTCGTATTCGCGAAGGCGGGTAAAGTTGACACATCTCTTCGGCGAGAGCGATAGAATCCTTGAGTGTCTCATCATTCTCACCGGGCAAGTTCAAGGAAAAGTAGACGAGGGCGAAGATATCGTGGAGATTGAGGGCATCAAGGATATTGAACAACTCACCGTTGGTGAAGCGTTTCCCGTTGAGCCGGCGCACCCGCTCATTCCCTGAGAGTGGACTGAACGCCAGGCATGAGTGTTCCCGTTCCGCCACCTGGGCGAAACGTTTGGCGAAAGCCGGGGTCGGGAGCTGGAAACATTCATTGTACAGCCCGATCGTGATCTTCCGTTGACGCATAAGCGCGAAGAAAGTACGCCAGTATTCATCCCCCAACTCGGCGATATCATAGGAGAGAGATGCCTGCTTCACACCGGATGCTGCCAAACGCTCCAGTTCGTCGACGACCACTTCGGGCGAGCGAGGCACGATGCCATCCCGCGTCGCCAGGGTCTTATGCGCGCTCTTGCATCCTCCACAGTAGGAACACTCGTACTTGCATCCGCGCGCCGTGGCAATCCAACGCCCCAGGAAAGGGTCGGTCTTGAGTGCAGCGCGCGCCTTGGGCAAATCGGTGACCAGATATTCGTGGACGAAATACTCGGCGTGATGCTCCAGGAAGCTCAGGTCGACGTAATCAAGTTGATCGAGGTCTTCAGTATCGGCGCAATAGCCGATAGCATTCTCGATCACCTCACCATCACGGCGGTAGGTCAAATTGGGGATGTTGACAAACTCCGGGGAGGTTGCTTCAGTCTTGCCGAGACACTGCTGCACCAATGCAAGCAACGGTTGCTCGGCATCACCACGGATCACAAAATCAACCGCATCGAAGCGCTCCATAATCTCGCGGGCAAATGCAGAAGCCGTCAGCCCACCTAAAACGATCCAGGCATCTGGCAGAACCTCCTTGCAGACGCTAGCCATGCGGATAGCGCCATAGCTGTGCTCGTACCAGTGCAAGTCGATGAGGATCACACGTGCCCGCGTCTGTGCCCGTAACCAGACACGAAGATCAAAGCTACGGCTTAGTTCGCGTTCCAGCGGATAATTGATACCCTGCACTTCAATGCCGGCGCCACGCAAGACATTCACCAACGCAGGCACACCCAGCGGAATCAGTCCGTAAGGGCGGCCCATCTGCACGTCGCGCGCATCCTGCTGCTGGACGTAGAAATCGATATCCTGTTTGAGCGGATGGACGTAGAGCACGTCGGCCGGCGGCTTTGGTCGTCCACAACACTGCTTGTACTTTTTGCCGCTCCCACAGGGGCACGGATCATTGCGCCCGACACTTCTAGCGATTACCACAAAATTCTCTCCCTGCACATCCAGGTGCGACGCACTTTGGCACTAAACCCATAGGGTTTTGTACATTTCAACCTTGCCAGTTAACCAAGTGCGTCGCACCTAAGCCAGTAGGCTTTATAGACAAGACACTGCAAGGCGCAGCGCGCCCTGCAGTGTCCTCGAACCCGCGTTTAACTCTGGCCGCGCCGGCCAGGTTATCGCCTATGCCTCAGCGAAAACGCTACTCAGTTCCTCGCGAGGCAAAACCTCGTTGTCGCGGTTCAGATAACATGCGACCACACGGTTATTCTGCGGCCTGAAGAGTTCTGGCGCCTTCGTATCACAGATATCCATCCTGTAGGGACAGCGTGGCGCGAACTTGCAGCCCGTGATCGCCTTAAAGGCCACCTGGCTCTTCTGGATCATCTCCTCAGTACCGCCCCACGGCAGTTCGGGATTAGGCCAGGGAATTGACGAAACCAGAAGTTTCGTATAGGGATGATTGGGATCGCGAATGATGGAATCCACATCGCCGGCCTCCATCACCGAACCGCGATAGAGAATGATGATGTAGTCGCTGATATGGTATGCCGTTGTCAGGTCGTGGGTGATGTACAAGATCGGAATACCGAATTCCTGGTTCATCGCGCGCAGACTCTTGAGAATCGTCGAGCGCAACGAGGCATCGACCATCGAAACAGGTTCGTCGGTGATCAAGAACTTGGGCTTAAGGAGCAAAGCGCGGGCGACCGCGATACGCTGTCGCTGTCCGCCACTCAGTTGGTGGGGATAGCGGCCCAGCGTCTCCTCTGGACGCAGACCAACCCGCTCGAGGGCATCTTCCATCAGCTCGCGGGCCCCAGCTTTCGAGTCGGCCAGCTTGAAATTCTTGATAGGGATGCTCAAGAGATTATCGACTCTGTAGAACGGATTGTATACAGCGAACGGATCCTGGAAAACGGCCTGAACCTCCCGGCGGAATTGGAAAAGATCCGCGCCCTTAAGCTCATACAACGGTTTGCCGCGGAACAGAGCCTGCCCCAACGTGGGGCCATAGAAACCCAACAGTAGCATGCCCGTGGTTGTCTTACCGCTACCACTCTCACCAACGACGGCGATAATTTTGGGGAAGTTCTCATCCAAGGCGAGTGTCATATCATCCAAAGCTACCGTGTATTCTTTCTTACTGCCAAAGATCTTGGTTACGTTTCTCAACTCAAGTAATGGTGTGCTCATCTTCTTATTCCCCAAGCCTATGCTGTATGAAGGTGGCAGGCGACCCACCGTCCTGACTGAACTTCAACAAACTCCGGAATCTTTTCCCGACAGAGGTCCCAAGCCTTAGGGCAGCGGGTGTGGAAGACACAACCTTCAGGTGGATTCACCAGCGAGGGTGTGATTCCGGGTATCCCGCTGAATACCCCTTTGTTATCCAAGACGGGCAAGCTCTCGATCAAAAGTTGCGTGTAGGGGTGGAGAGGATTGCGGAACATCGCGTGTATCTCTCCAATCTCCATCATTCTGCCGGCGTACATCACGGCAAGCCGGTCCACACTTTGCGCCATCAGCCCCATATCATGGCCAATGAGAATGATGGAGAGTCCGAGTTTCTGCTGAAGACGATTGATCGTCTCCATCACCTGCCGTTGAATCACCACATCCAACGCGCTGGTTGGCTCATCGGCGATAATGACATCGGGCTCCATCGAGATAGACTGCGCCACCGTCACGCGCTGTTGCATCCCCCCGCTTAACTCGTGCGGGTACATCTTGCCAACCTTGGGTGCCAGGTCCACCATCTCCAGAAGTTGGGCCACGCGTTCCTCGCGCTCCTCTTTGGACATGACAATACCGTGATCGAGCATGCCATCCACCAACTGCTTGTCGATGCGCATCACCGGATTGAGCGCATTCATCGCGCCCTGCGGGATCATCGCCAACTTACGCAGTCGAGTCTGGCGCATCCTCTCTTCAGAAAGGCTGACGAGGTCCGTGCCATCCAAGATCATCTGCCCTTCCTCAATCTTGCCGGGGGGTTTGATCATCCGCATCAAGGCCAGCGCCATCGTCGACTTGCCCGAACCGGACTCTCCTACGAGTCCCATCTTCACACCAAAGTCCAAGTCGAAACTAACATCATCGACCGCTTTAACAGCCCCAGCCTCAACATAGTAGTAGACTTTCAGATTTCTAATTTGCAGCACTGGCTCGCTCATACGGTCCTCCGAGTTCTGGGGTTCGCAAACTCATCCAACCCGATGGAGAGAAGCAAAAACGCGATAAAGATCGCAGCGATTACGATCACTGGTTCGATGATCCACCACCAGTAGCCCTGCAAGAAGGCATTATAGTACCGCAACCAGTAGATCGTCATCCCCAACGACGGTTCCCGCAGGTTACCAATGCCCAATGTCTGCAGTCCCAACGATCCAAGGACGCCGCCATTGACCGCACCCGCCAGGCTGATGGCGAGATACGGCATCAAGTTAGGCATCAGTTCCTTGATAATGATCTCCATACCACTCATGCCTGACAGCTTGGCCATCATCACAAAGGCGCGCTCGCGCATGCTCAGCACCTGCGCCCGAATCGCCCGCGTTGGTTGCACCCAGGCAACGATCGAGAGGACCAAGGACATTTGGATGACACCCATATCCTCAGGATGGGGCAGCGATGCAGCAATGGTAATCAACAGGAGGAAGGACGGGATCGTCATCAGCACGTCCACGAAGAATTTGATGATCGTGTCGAAGAGACCACCAAAGTAGCCCGTCATAAAACCCAACACAGTTCCGACGCCCAGACCGATGCAACCGGCGATCATACCGATCGAGAGCGTCATCCGCGTGCCGTAGATCAGTGCGGGAAGCAGGTCGCGCCCCACGGAATCCGTGCCAAAGGGATACTCCGCAGAGGGCGCTTGCTTGGGCATCACGGCCAACGGGTAGGCCCCCTCTTTGGGGACGAAGAATCCGGCCACCGTCGAAAAGAGCAACAGCACCAGGAGCAACGCCAGCCCGCCGCCGAAGGCCGGGTTACGGCGAATGTAATTGAGGAAACCTCTGAAACCTTGACCTCTCTGCATCGTTTAGCCTCCTGAGTACGAGATGCGCGGATCAAGGAATGGATAAAGCAGATCCACGAGAAGGGTAGCCACGGCAATCCCGACCACCATAAAGAACACGATGCCGTAGATCACCGGATAATCGAGGGCGGCGATGGCGGCCCCCAGGCGGTTGCCAATGCCAGGATAGGCGAACATAGTTTCCACCAGCGTGGCGCCAGACACGATAAGGCCCAGTTGCATTGCCAGCGCCGTGACCTGGGGCAGCAACGTGTTGCGCAGCGCGTAGCGGAAAAAGATGCGACTGCCCTTCAACCCTT
This sequence comes from Anaerolineae bacterium, assembly GCA_016934645.1. The sequence continues at coordinate 3,343 of JAFGSL010000522.1, read as the reverse complement.
TTGCCTCGGCAAAGGTGATGAAGTCTTGGCCCTCCACCGTCACCATCATCGCGCGCATCCCCAGTGACCAGCCGCCGACGGAGACCAGCAGCATGGACAAGCCCGGCAAAAGCGCGTGATGGGCCACGTCGAGCAAGAAATCTGTACTCGCCCAGTCCTTTTCTATCGTCGGGGAGTAGCCGCCGCGCAGCGGGAACGCCTTGAGCTTGAAAGCCAGGAAATAAATGAGCACCAGCGCGATGATGAAAGCCGGGACAGCCGAAAACGATGCCAGTGGTGGCATGAGCCACGAAAACCACTTCGACGTCTTCGACCAGCCCACCATAGCGCCAACGACCGTGCCGATTATAAACGCGAGAATCGTCGAGGTGCCGACAAAGCCCAAGGTCCAAAAGACCGTCTGGCCGATGATGAAATCGACCCTTACGGGATAGTTAGTGATGGAGTAGCCCAGATCGAATCGCATGGTATTCCAGATGTAGGTCACATACTGCTGCCATAACGGCTTGTCAAGACCGTAAAGCTTCCTGAGAGAATCCCGAAACTCCGCGGCTCCCTCGGACGTAAGCCCACCGCTCGCAATCTTCTGGTTGATCAGTTCTTGAACAGGATCACGCGGCGCCAGCTTCGGAATAATAAAATTGATTGTCGCTGCAGTAAAAAGCACCGCGATGAGAAAGCCTATTCTTTTGAGCACGTAACTGAGTGGTATGCGCATCAGATACCTCCAATAGTGTCTAAAATTACACCTTACCCACAGACTATATCCGTGAGAAACGGTCAGCGGGGTCAGCCGACCTCGGTGACCTGGAGAAGACAGCGACTTTGTACCAGCTCTTATCTACCGACTAGTATACTACTGACTCGACCGTAATTTGCTAAACTTTCTACGCCTATAAAGCACCGGAATAGCTCTAGTTTTTCATGTTCAGGTCCAGTAGATAGTTCACTAGCCTCTCCAGGTCTCCGCAGCCCTAGGGAAGACGCGAGGGGGCTATAGTGCAGCCCCCTCGCGCGCTTACAAAAGACTACTTCACGGCCTTCAGGCGGGAAAGAGTGATCACGAAGCAATAGTGCCACGGCGCTGTGTTATAAGCGTCGTCCTTATTGGGCCAGCCGGTCCAGTAGGTCGTGTTCATCGCCAACCGGTGGAACCACTCGGAGATCGGAACCTCCGGCAGGTTCGTGTACCAGATCTGCATACACTTGTCGAACAGCTCCTGCATCTTGGCTTCGTCGTCGGGCGACGTGCGGGCCATCTCTTTGACGGCGACCTCGTAATCCGGGTCCCACCATCGCGTCCAGCTTTCATTGACGACATTCGTCCCGGTGGGCACGGAGTTCTTCTCAGTGTACATGTCCAGCGTGATCCAGGGATCCTTCACACTGCCACCATGGCCACGGAAGAACGTCTTCGAATTCCCGTCTCCCATGATCGTCCAGGCGTCGGGGGGGTTGATCTGTTGAGCGTCGAAACCGGCCTGTCGCAACTGCTCCACGATCACGGGGCCGATATCGGCGTAGATATCGACGGTCAGGATTTCGGGCTGGAAGACCTCGCCGTCCTTGGCGAAGAAGCCATCGTCATTCTTCTCAAAGCCAGCGGACTTCATCCGCTCCTCGACCTTGGCGACATCGCGGGTAAAGACAGCGTCGGCCATCTCCCTCACTTCCGCTGTGGAGTTGTCCCGATACTTAGTCAGTCCGGGGTACCCCGGGAACGGGAGATTGGTCTTGACACCCGCGCCGCCATAGCCCACATCCATCACCTGCTGGTGATCGATGGCGTAAGCGAACGCCCAGCGGACGTCCTTGTTGTCGTACGGCTCTTCGAGGGTGTTGAAGAACAGCGAGGTGGGCCACCAGTCCATGTAACCGTAGGGCTTCTCGCCGAAGGTATGGGTCGTGATATGATCTGAAGCCTGGGCCAGGATCGCCTCGATGGTGGCAGGGCGCAAGTCAAGCGTCACATCCACCTCGTCGTTGATCAACATCTGACCACCGACCTCGTCATTGGTCCAACCAAACTGCACGATGCGCTCAACACTCGGCATATCGGCCAGGCCTAAGTCAGCAGCCCACCACTCGTAGCGCAGATCCATGTGCTTGACCTGGACGTCGAAACGGCTGACCGCATAGGGCCCTGAATAAACGGGCCACTTCTTATCCAGATCGAAGAATGCAAACTCGCGCCAGTCACCCTCGACCGTCGAGAAGATGTGCTCCGGGACAAGGATGATGCCGCGGTCGAAGCGACCGGTGCAGCCGGTGAAGTGCCAGCGGGGGTTCGGTTCCATCAACGTGAACTTGACGGTGTAGTCGTCGACGGCCTCGACCGAGTCCACGTACTGGGCCACAAAGCTGGAGTTCTCGTAATCGGGAGCGGCGGCCTTCAAGCTGCTGTATGTAAAGGCAACGTCAGCGGCGTTGAGGTCTTCACCATCCGCCCACTTGACGCCCTTGCGCAGATACAGCGTCATCTCGGTGTAATCGTCGTTGTACTCCCAGCTCTCGGCAATCCAGGGGTAGGTCTTGTTGTTGAGCGCGCTGTAGTAGAAGGGGAACTCGAGCATCGCCGAACCGGCCATCTGGTGCCAGTTATTGGCATACATATTGCCGATGCCGACACCCGCCAGCTCTACTGCACCGAACGCGTAGATCAACGTGCGCTCGCGCGTCACATCCTCGCGAGGCCACTTTTGCTCCGCTACAGGTACTGCGGTCGGTTGTACAACTACGGGTTCCTCGGTCTTTTCAACGGTTGGCGCCGCTGTAGGCTCCGGGGTAGGCTTGCCGCAGGCAGCCAGGACAGCGCTCGCTCCGGCTATAGCCGAAACCTGCAAGAACTGCCGACGTGTAATCTTCTTCATCGTTCTTCCTCCTTAAAGAATAGTAATAGACTGAAGACATATTGATACGATACGGGGGTAAATGAGTACCGGAATTTTGTTTTCTTATTTGTAGTTTGTCCTCCTTCCTGTGATATAGCCGCTACTGCATCCCAACGATACAGTAGGAAGGCCCCTCCTGAAAGCTCACATCCCAATGAAGACAAGGATAACACAGGTGCATTGAATCCATAGTTTTATTATAAGCGTTCTCTCACAACTGCAAATCGGCAAAATTGAGAACGATTAGGATCTGGAACCCTTGCAAAGGTTTAGGCGAACCGAAGGTTCGCACACCTTCACAAGATGCCAATACTATACAGTGCCCGGAATTGCCTGGCAAATAGAACTCGGACGCCGAAGCAGCCTCTTAGGGTCTGTAAAAGAATAAGTTCCCGCGCAGAGCGCCCCGGGGACGGGGCTTCGAGCGTGAAATACGGGAAGTTATATTTTTA
>JAFGSL010000521.1 GCA_016934645.1 Anaerolineae bacterium | reverse complement strand
TAAAAGAACCACTAAAGTGGTTACTACGAACGTAGATTTTCGATCTACTGAGACTACGAGACTATCTGACGAGTAAGGAAGGACCTATGACCGATACCATTACTCTGCCCATCACCGGGATGACCTGCGCGAATTGCGTGGCAACCGTCGAGCGCAACCTGAAGAAACAGGAAGGCGTGGAAAACGCAGTCGTCAACCTCGCGTCGGAACGCGCCACGGTGACATTCGACCCGGCGCAGGTTAATCTTGAGGCGCTGACCGGGCGTATCGAGCGCGCCGGCTATGGTGTCGCCACCGGCGAAGCCGACCTGATCATCAAGCGGCTGGCGGACGACAACGATGCCCGCCGGCTGGAGAGCACCTTGCGCCAACTGGAAGGGGTGCTCGACGCGCACGTGGCGTTGGCGACCGAAAAAGCCCGCGTGACCTACATACCGACGATCGTGAGCCAGGCCGAAATCCGCAAAACGGTTTCGCGTGCGGGGTTCGAGGCGCTGGAGCTGGGTGGTGAAGCCGAGGATGCCGAAGCACAGACGCGCGCGGCGGAAATCAACCACCAGAAGCGACTGCTCATCGTCGGCCTTATCTTCACCGTGCCGCTTTTCCTGTTCTCAATGGCGCGGGACTTTGGCCTGCTTGGGATGTGGGCACACGCCCCCTGGGCAAACTGGCTGATGCTGGCTCTCGCCACACCGGTACAGTTCTACGTCGGCGCGCAGTATTACGAAGGCGCATACAAGGCGCTGCGCAACGGTGCGGCGAATATGGACGTGCTGATCGCGCTCGGTTCATCGATGGCGTATCTGTACTCAATCCCCATCGTCTTCGGTTGGCTGGATGGGCACGTCTACCTGGAAACCTCCGCCGTCATCATCACCCTGATCCGGCTGGGCAAATTGCTCGAAGCGCGAGCCAAGGGGGGCGCGTCTGAGGCCATCAAAAAGCTGATGGGCTTGCAAGCGAAAATGGCGCATGTGGAGCGCGACGGCATCGAGATGGCCATCTCCGTAGATGAGGTGCTGGTAGGCGACATCGTACTGGTACGCCCTGGCGAAAAGATTCCGGTGGATGGCGTAGTAACCGCAGGCCGGTCGTCCGTGGACGAATCCATGCTCACCGGCGAATCTTTGCCGGTGGAGAAAGGACCGGGCGATCCCGTGATTGGCGCAACACTCAACAAACTGGGTCTGCTCAAATTCGAAGCGACGAAGGTAGGCAAACAAACGGCGCTCGCGCAGATCATCCGGCTGGTGGAAGAGGCACAGGGCAGCAAAGCGCCGATCCAGCGGTTGGCGGATCAGATCTCGGAAGTGTTCGTGCCGATCGTGATCGGCATCGCGGCGCTCACATTCCTGGGCTGGTACTTCCTCGGGCCAGCACTGCCGGCTGACGCGAACATCAACGCCTTCACCCGCGCGCTGATCAACATGGTGGCAGTGCTGGTGATCGCCTGCCCGTGCGCGATGGGCCTGGCGACGCCGACCGCGGTGATGGTAGGGACGGGCAAAGGCGCCGAGTTGGGTGTCCTGCTGAAGAACGGCGAGGCCCTGGAGCGCGCCGGACACATCACGACCGTCGTGCTGGATAAGACCGGCACGATTACGAAGGGGCAACCGGCGGTGACGGACATCGTTACGAATCAAGAATCAAGAATCAAGAATCAAGAATCAAGAATCAGCGAACCAGCGAATCCCCAATCCCCAATCCCCAATCCCCAATCCCTAATTACCGATGACGAGTTACTGCGTTTGGCCGCATCTGTTGAAAAAGGCAGCGAGCACCCACTCGGTGAGGCGATTTGGGCGGAAGCGACAACGCGGGGACTGGCGCTGGCGGAGCCTTCGGGTTTCAAGGCTGAGGCCGGACAAGGCGTCATCGCAGAAGTGGATGAACACACGGTGGCGGTCGGCAATGCCCGTATGGTGGAAGCGCATAACTATCCACTCAACAGCTTACAGTCTGAAGTGGAACGGTTGCAGGCGGAAGCGAAGACGGCTATGCTGGTAGCGATTGACGGTCAGGTACGCGGCGTGATCGCCGTGGCGGACACGCTCAAGGACGGCTCGGTCGAGGCGATTGTGGATTTGCAGCGCATGGGATTGCGCGTGGCGATGATCACCGGCGACAACCGCAAAACGGCGGAAGCCATCGCCAGACAGGTGGGCGTCGACGCGGTGCTGGCGGAAGTCCTGCCCGAAGGCAAAGCCGCCGAGATCAAGAAACTGCAAGCGTCGAACGTCGATGGCAAACCGGCGGTCGTGGCGATGGTCGGCGATGGCGTGAACGACGCGCCCGCGCTGGCCCAGGCTGACGTGGGCATCGCCATCGGCACAGGGACGGACGTGGCGATGGCTGCCGCACCGGTTACGCTGATGTCCGGCGACCTGCGTGGCGTCGTGCGAGCGGTCGCGCTCTCGCGCAAGACGCTGCGCACGATCAAGCAGAACTTGTTTTGGGCCTTCTTCTACAACGTCATCCTCATTCCAGCGGCAGCCTTCGGCCTGCTTAACCCGATGCTGGCAGCCGGGGCGATGGCATTCAGCAGCGTGTTCGTCGTCACCAATAGCTTACGACTGAAAAGAGCGGCTCTATGAATCAACTGATCATTGCCTTCATCACCGGGTTGACCACCGGAGGATTGAGTTGTCTCGCTGTACAGGGCGGCTTGCTGACGACGGCATTAGCGCCGCAGACGGCGTCGCCAACAAAAACTGCGCCGCGCAAAGGCGGTAAGCGTAGTCGAGCGAAGGCCGTAACCCAAGCGCCCGTTGCCCCGACTTCAGCCATGCCAATTCTGCTTTTTTTGGCGGCAAAACTGGTTGCTTACACGCTGCTGGGATTGCTGCTCGGCGTACTCGGCTCTATGCTGCAACTCACAGCGTTCACCCGTGCGTTATTGTTAATCGCTATCGGCATCTTTATGGTGGGCAATGGCTTGCGGATGCTGAACGTACATCCGATTTTCCGTTACTTCGTCTTTGAACCACCTTCCGCGTTGACGCGCTACCTGCGCCGTAAGGCCAAAAAGGATACGGACGCAGCCACACCGCTGATTCTCGGGACACTCACCGTCTTCATCCCCTGTGGTGTCACGCAAGCAATGATGGCACTGGCAATGGGCACTGGCAACGCACTCCAGGCAGCGAGTTTGATGGCGGCATTTACCCTGGGCAGCAGCATCGTCTTTTTCGGTGTCGTCTACCTGGCAACCCGGTTAGGATCGCTGCTGGAACGCAACTTCGCGCGGGCCGTGGCAGTCGTTCTACTGATTTTGGGGCTGATCTCGGTGGACTCGGGCCTGAACTTGATGGGGTCACCCTTCTCATTTGCGCGGCTGACGCAGACCGCAACCGCATCGGCAACACAAACGACAGTCATTCCTGTAACTGAGGAAGCAGTGGTTGCTGAAAACGTGCTCACGATTACGACCCTGAACAACGGTTACACACCGGCTACGCTGCACGCACGCGCCAATGTCCCCACTCGATTGACTTTTGTAACCGACAATGTCTTCTCGTGTTCACGGGCGCTGGTCATCCCGGAACTACGCGTTCAGCAACTTCTGACAGATACCGGTGACGTGACCATTGAGGTTCCGCCACAACCGGCGGGCAAAGTCCTGCGGTACAGTTGCTCAATGGGGATGTATACCGGCCAGATCATCTTCGATCAGTGAGGTATTGAAGGATGAAACAGACTTTTCACGTTCCTGATATGCACTGTCCATCATGCGTGATGCGCCTGGAAGGTCTCGAAGACGAACTCCCGGGCATCCGGCACATCGCCGCAAGTTATCGCAAGCAGCGGTTGGAAGTGGAATACGATGAAACCGCGGTCGGTGAAGCGCAGATCGTAGCAGCAGCCGAGGCCTTGGGCTACGCCCTACAGCCGCCCAAGTAGATCACGGCAAAACAGAAGATGCGACGCACTTTTTGCAGTGCGTCGCATCTCATTTACCGACCTGTCTGCCATCTACCCGCAATATGCGGTGATGATCTCGTCCATCTCCTGATTGACCTTCTCATCCACCCACTTGCGACTCGGCTCCGCGTCGAACCAGGCCAGCGTGCGGCGGATGCCCTCACGGAAGGGGATCGTCGCCTGGAAGGTGGGGACGAACGTCTTAATCTTGGTGTTGTCGAAAATGGCGCTCCACGCCTTGTCGCCGAGCAAACCCGCGCCGAGCGGCGGATTGATCTTGTAGATGAAGTCCGAAGCGATGTGGACGACGTTCGCCTCCACGCCGAGCGCGCCGGCAATCGTCGCGTAGATCTGATTCCACGTCAGCACCTCATCCGACGTAATGTGAAAGGCGTTGCCGATGGTCTGCGGGTTGCCGAGCAGCCCCACGAACCCTTTGGCAAAGTCCGCTGCGTGCGTCACCGTCCACAGCGAACTGCCATCTCCGTGGATGATGATCGGCTTCCCTTTGAGCAGCCGGTTCGCCAGCGTATAGCACCCCCACCCCCCAATCGCCACCGGAAACACCGAGGAGTAGGTCAGCGACGGGCGCATGATGACCATCGGGAAGTTTTCCTCGCGGTAGGCGCGTTGCAGGCGTTCCTCGCAGGCGATCTTGTTCTGCGAATAGGTCCAGTAGGGATTGTGCAACGGTGTAGACTCGCTGATGATCGGATGCGCGGGCGGCTTTTGATAGGCCGACGCCGAACTGATGAAGATGTACTGCCGCGTGATGTCCCGGAACAGTGCGATGTCGCGTTCGATATCCTCGGGCCGGTACGCGACCCAATCCACCACCACGTCGAACGTCATTCCCTGCAGGGCCTGCTGGACCTGCGCCGGCTGGTGGATGTCGCCGGTGATGACATTTGCGTCTGCGATCTCCACCTTGTGTTGCCCGCGATTAAGCAAATAGAGATCGATCCCCCGCTCCACTGCCAGCTTGCTCACTTCCGTACTGATAATGCCTGTGCCGCCGACAAATAGGACTTTCATCCTATAACCTCCTCCCATCAATAAACCTCGTCGTGTGATCCAACGTCAAGCAACACCAAGACTTCCTCACCTGAACTAGCATCTCTTTCCAGAGAGAAGACAATCCGGCAGTCATAACCACAGGCACAAGCACGTAACCCTGAAAGCACGCCGCTTAATTTGTGTGTACCTAACACCGGTGCAAAAACATCGGCTTCCATTTGCTGCATCGTGTCTTCGATCCGCTCTTGCAATCGCACATTGTGATGCGCGAATTTACGGAACGCACGAGCGAATTTGGGCGTCAGAACCAACAACCTTTTCATGGTTCATCGGCCAAGGATTGGCGTAATTCAGCAATGATATTCCGTGCAGATTGGGGCTTCAATTGTCCATTTCGGTAGAGCGTCAATGACGCTTCCGCATCGCGTGCGATTTCCACCCGGCGCGCTTCGATGTGCCATTTCGTGATCAGATCCTTGAGCATTTCCTGCTGCTCAAAGGGTAATTCCATCACCGTATCTACAATTTGTTCAAAGCCAATCATTCGTCTGTCCTCCCAAATTCCTAATCCACAATCACCGCCCCCGAATCCCCATATACCGCCGGTACGCTTCATTCCACGCTGCCGTATCGCGGGGCGCAAACGTCTTCAGCTCAAATGAGCGCGCGATGACTTCGCGGCCTTCGGCAATGGAGCCAATGTGGCCCAGCGCGATGGCCTGCACCAGCACATTACCGAGCGCCGTCGCCTCGATCGGGCCGGTGACGACGGTGCGCCCGGTCGCATCGGCGGTGAACTGGTCAAGCAATTCGTGCTTCGCGCCACCGCCGATGATGTGGATGGTCGCCAGCCGGCGACCGGTCAGCGCGTCCAGCTTCTCGGCGACCCAACGGTATTCCAGCGCCAGGCTCTCCAAAGCACAGCGTAAGATCGCGCCCTTCGTCTCCGGTACGGTCTGTCCGGTCTCGCGGCAAAACGCCTGGATGCGCGGTGCCATATCGCCCGGCGCGAGGAAACGGTCATCGCCCGGGTAGATCAGCGGTCCGAACGCAAGCGCGGCGGCCGCCATTTCCACCATCTCGCCGTAGTCGTGATCCTCACCCGCGCGCTGCCACTCGCGACGACATTCCTGCACCAGCCACAGGCCCATGATGTTCTTGAGCAGGCGGAATGTGCCGTTCACACCGCCTTCGTTGGTGAGGTTGTAAGTCAACATCGCCTCATTGATGATGGGGACTTTCGATTCCACGCCCATCAGTGACCACGTGCCGGAACTGAGGTAGATGGCGTTCTCTGGATCCATCGGCACGGCAGCGACCGCCGAACCGGTATCATGCGTCGCCGGCGCGATAACGGGAACCTCGCCCAGGCCGGTTTCCTCACGCACGGATGGCAGTATCGTGCCCAGCACCGTTCCGGGCGGCACGATGCGGGCCCCTTCGCCATCACGGAACATACGTGTAGGAATCCCCAACTTCTCAAGCAACGTATAAGCCCACGTCCCCGCGCGCGGATCGTAGCACTGGCTCGTCGTCGCGTCGCTGAACTCGTTGGCCTTGCGCCCGGTGAGCCAGAAGTTGAGCAGATCGGGCATCATCAAGAGCGTGTGCGCCATTTCCAACTGCGGCGAGTGCGCTTCGACCATCGCCACGAGTTGGATAAGCGTATTCAACTGCAAAAACTGGATGCCTGTGGCGTCGAAGATTGCCTCGCGCGAGACCTTCTCGAAAGCGCGCTCCATCATCCCGTCGGTGCGCGCGTCGCGGTAGTGGTACGGATTGCCGAGCAACTCGTCGTTCGCATCCAGCAGCCCGAAGTCCACGCCCCACGTATCCAGCCCAATGCCGGCGATGCGCGTCCCATACACCTGAGCCGCCTTCGCCAACCCGGCTTTGATGTCGCTCCACAGCCGCAGCACATCCCAATGAAGATGGCCCATCACGTTAACCGGCCCATTGGGGAAGCGATGGACTTCCTCCAAGGCGATGCGCTCGCCATCGAACGTCCCCGCCACCACCCGGCCACTCTCTGCGCCGAGATCGACGGCGAGAAAGACCAAATCCTCACGATTTGCCATAGATACTCTCCTCCTGGAGTATGGAGTAGGGAGTACGGAGTATGGTTTTGCCTACTCCATACTCCGTACTCCTTACTTCCATCTCAGAAATATGCCTCGTACCCCGCAATGCCCAGCTTATCCCGCATCGCCTGCAAATCATTGCGCAGGGTCGCGTTGACCGGGACGCCCTGCTCGCGGACGACCTTCTCTTTCTCGAATTCCTTCTCCCCCGCCACGTAGATGCGGTCGTGGCCCGGTTCTTTGTGCGCGGCTTGCAGCGAGCGCATGATGTCGCCTGTTACCTTGCGCGAAACCTCCAGCGGGATGAAGTGCTCGACGTCGATGGCGAGGAAGAAATGGCCGACCATGAACGGGCGGCGCGAGCCATCCGGCGCGAAACCAAGCAGATCCTTCAAAAACGCGCCATTAGAAAGTGAGGCGCAGAGGATTTCCACCATGGTCGCCAGGCCGTAGCCCTTGTAGCCTGCGAACAACTCGCCTGCCCCACCGAGCGGCAACAGCGCAGCCTTGTCCTTGCCCAGATCGACCAGGATTTGCGCGGCATCGGTCATCATCTCGCCCTCCGAGCTTGTGACCCAGCCTGCGGGGATCGGCTTGCCAGCGCGATCCGCCACCTCGACCTTGCCGCGCTGGCAGATCGATGTCGCTCCGTCGAAACAGAAGGGGAATTCCATATCCGAAGGTGCCGCGAAGGCAATGGGATTCGTCCCCAGCATCGGCTCGGCACCGAACGTCGGCGTGATCGACGGGCGTGCATTCGTCACCGTAAAGCCGATCAGGCCCTCTTTGACTGCCATCAGCGGGTAGTAACCGGCGATGCCGAAGTGCGTCGTGTTGCGCACGACCACCGACCCCAGGCCGTACTGTTTCGCCTTTTGCATCGCCAGCTTCATAGCGCGATAGGCCGTGGGGTGGCCCATGCCGTGATGCCCGTCGACCAGCGCTGTCGCCCCGTCGTCCTTGACGATCTCCATCTGCGCCGTGGGGAACTGCACGCCCATTTGGATACGGTCGTAGTAATACTTGAGCCGCCCCACCCCGTGCGACTCGATCCCGCGCAAGTCGGAGGCGATCAGCACATCCGCGCAAATCCGCGCATCCTCGTCTGCCACGCCCTGCGCCTTGAACGTGTCGATCATAAAGGCGTGGAGCACATCCACCGGAATGTAAATCGTATCGTTGTTCATCGTTGCCTCGCTTTTTGGTGATTTGTGATTGGGGATCAGAGACTCGTTCCCAATCTTCTTCCCCAATTCTACTCGTTCAGCGATCAAGTCAAGGCTGTAAATTTACAATCTCCCATCCCCTCATTTCCATTTCCTCCACTCTCTGGACAAAATCCCAACCCTCACTACAATAAAATTATGCAACGAGCTATCAACCCCTATATCGCCGGGAACCCGGTCGGCGACAGTCCTGCCTTCATCGGGCGGACGGACGTGCTGCGCGAGGTGACGCGCGTGCTGCGCCAGCCACAGAGCAACGCCATCGTCCTCTACGGGCAGCGCCGCATCGGCAAGACCTCCATCCTGCAATACCTGGAAACGCACCTGCCCGACGAGGGTCCCTACCGCGCTGTCTACTTCGATTTGCAGGACAAGGCCGAGTGGACCTTGGAGCGTGTGTTGCACGTCCTGGCGCAGACGATTGCCCAGGCGCTGGGGCAACCGGAACCCGATCTAGGGCAAGATGGCGCGACAGCCTTCCGTACAACGTGGCTGCCTGCCACACTGGACGCACTTCCCAAAGGGTGCTCACTGGTGCTGCTCTTCGACGAGTTCGATGTCCTTTCCGATCCGCAGGGCGAGCAGGCGGCGAAAGCCTTCTTCCCTTACCTGCGTGACCTGCTTGGCGTGGAACCGGCTCGGCTGCAATTCATCTTCGTCATCGGACGCAACGTCGGCGATCTCAATGCTATCGCCCTCTCACTTTTCAAGGGAACGCCCTACCGGCGCGTCTCACTCCTTGACAAAGGTGACACCACCGCGCTGGCGCGTCTCTCCGAAGCCAACGGCACCCTGCGCTGGCCTGATGAAGCGGCGGGCACGGTGTGGACGCTCACCCACGGTCATCCCTTCCTCACACAGCAACTCTGCTCCCATGTGTGGGAAGCGATCTACGATGCCGAACCCGACGATGTGCCTACCATAACACCTGACGACGTCGAAAACGCCGTCACTGATGCCTTACAAGCCAGCGAGAATGCCCTTGAGTGGCTGTGGAACGGCCTCGGTCCCGCCGAGCGTGTGGTTGCCTCCGCACTTGCGGAAGCCGGGCCTGACCCAATCAGCCGCGAGCAACTGGAGCAAATTCTTCAGGAGAGCGGTGTGCGCGTCCTTATCCGCGAATTGCAAAATGCACCGGAGTTATTACAGGAGTGGGATATTATCGAACCGGATGACGGCGCGCCAGGAACTGGCGGTTACCGCTTCCGCGTGGAACTGCTCCGTCGCTGGATCGCCGAACACAAACCACTCCATAGAGTGCAAGAAGAACTCGACCGAATTGAACCTTTAGCTGATAATTTGTACAAAGTCGCATTTGGCTACTACCGTAGTGGCAACCTGAAACAGGCTGCCACACGTTTGCAGGAGGCCATTGGACTCAATCCCAATCATGTGACTGCAAACCAGCTTTTTGCCGATATCCTATTGGCCCTGGGACAGCCGAAAAAAGCACAAGAACTACTGGAACGTCTCTATACCTACTACCCCGCAGCTGCCCGCCCTCGTCTGGTCCAGGCCTTACTAGCCACAAGTTCAATTGTTTATGATGATGAAGAAAAATTAAGGGTTTATAAAAAAATACTGCAAATTGATCCTGGACAACAGGAAGCCACAAAAGAATATAAGGGAATTTGGGAAAATCGCGGCAATGTTGCAGTTACGGAAAGACGCTTCCAAGATGCTCTCGACGCATATCAAGAAGCTGAACTACCCTACAAGTCTATTAAGATTCTGGAATTTATGTTAGCCGAAGCCCATCAGAAACAAGAAAAACTAACAGAAGAAGGGCGGAAATATCGTGAACAACTAGCAGAAGAGGGGCGGAAATATCGTGAACAACTAGCAGAAGAGGGGCGGAAACATCGTGAACAATTAGAACACAACAAAGAAAACCAACTCATAGAACAACGCTGGGTTATGGAAAAATTAAAAGAATTAGAAAACCGGATGAAGATAGCACAAGAAGCCCCCCTATATGCTCATAATCCTTTCGACTATGTCACTCTTATACTCTGGTTACTGTTTTTCCCTTCTCGGCTTAGAGCTTATCATGCAGTTTTCGGTGTGGATAGTGAAGAAAAAATCGCTAACTGGTTGACAAGTACAATTATCTGGCTCCCCTTATTTGCTTTGTCATTAGCCCGTATCCTAACTCTACCACCTGTGGCGGGCGACTTGCCACCTTATGTGTTCATTGTGATTGGTTTGTTCATTGGTGTTGTTTGGTTCCTTATGGGGAAGTGGGGAGAACATCAAGGAGAAAGCTCCTTTGTAAAAACGCTATCATTGGTAATACCAACCATTATCACGTTTTATTTAGTCGACGGCATAATGGCTATATTCTCGAACATTGCGAGCATTCTTTTATTGGCAGGTATATTAGCAATCTCACTTTGTTTTGCGCTTTGTATATCGACAGTGTTAGCAGGATCATTATCCAGTAATGTAATAGTTGGAATAGTCGTCGGATTATCAAGTGGTATATCGTTTGGTTTTGTAGGCGATTTTGGCACAGGTGTAATTTTCTTAACAGTTCTACTCACTGGTATTATTGCAGGATGGATCATAGAAAAGTCTATGAAGAGAAATTTGAAGACGGGAAATCCGCCGATTCTTTTAAACAGTGTACTACTGCTATCCTTATTATTGAGTTATCTTATATTGATCTGGATCAATTTCCTAGGTGGATGGAAAATTTTCGCGGATTAATTTTGAGGAGATACCATGATCAGTCCCTTTTTCTACGGCAACCCTGTCCCACACGACCAATTCTTCGGGCGTGGGCGCGAGGTGCGGCGCATCGTGGGTCGCATCGCCAGCGGACAATCCACAGCCATCGTGGGTGAGCCACGTGTAGGCAAGACGTCACTGCTGATATATCTCGCCGCGCCGAAAAGGCGCGGTGCGCTTTACGGTGAATCCGCTACAAACCTTATCTTCTCTTTCGTGGACATTCACACCCTTGGTGGAAGTTTCAACCAAGCACAATTTTGGTCCTGTGCGCTGGAGCCGCTCGCGGCAGTCATTGCGCAAGAGATAGGGTTGAAGGCAACCCACGCCCGCTGCGTCGAAAACCAGTTCGGCGGGTTCGTGCTTGGTCAATTCTTCACACACCTGGGGCGCGCGGGTCACCGTTTAGTTTTGCTGTTGGATGAGTTCGATGCATTGCTGCATCATCCTATTCTCAACAACGCGGAGTTCTTCGGCAGCTTGCGCTCGGTGGCCTCTCGTAGCCAGGGATTGACGCTCGTTGTCGCCAGCCGCCGCACACTGACGAACCTCAATGCGGATGCCTTCGCGTTTAGCCAGGGAGGATCACCTTACTTCAATTTCTTCTCGGAAGTGGTATTAGGCCCGTTGACGCAGAGAGATACTGATGCTCTACTGGATCGAGCCGGAGATCGTTTCTCAACAGATGACCGGCGTTTCGTCGCCGATATCGCCGGTGGGCATCCCTATCTGGTGCAGGTCGCTGCTTCCGCATTATGGGAAGCGCGCCAAGACGACGATACTGCGCTTACGACACGCCGCCTTGAAGTCGCCGAATCGCTGTGCAACGAGGTCGCCCACACGCTGGATGCAACGTGGCGTGCGTGGTCGCCAGCAATGCAGCAAGTCTTTGGCAGCGTTGCTGCAATGCACTTGCGCGCTACGACGACACTGCACACACTGGACGCACCCAGTTGGTATGGGAGGGTCGGTGCACCTTATATACCGCCCATTGTGAAAAACCTCACGCAGCAAGACAAAGTAATCCTATTGGAAACGATCACAGAACATGCCAGTATAGACGAGCTAAAAACGATATTCTTCAAGTTAGGCGTAGACTACGATAACGCGTGCAGAGAGAGTAAAGAAGGAAAAGTCCAAGAGTTGATACAGCACCTGGAACGCAAAGAACGTCTGCACGAGTTAGTTCCATTCTACAGGGAACTGAGCCCACAAATCGCACTGGACACTACCACGCACCCTCAACCCACAGTGAGGTTCACACCCCTTCCACCTGAGCATATCACACGCAACTTCAGCCAGGAACTGCGCGTCCTCAAACAGCAAGGCTTCATCGCAGAAGACGCCGCCACGCCGGGTGGTTGGCGCGTGCGACCGTTGGTCTTCCTCTGGTGGCTCGTTGATGCGGCAGGATTACTTCCTACTGGGGCGCGTCCCCTCATCGAAGCTGCTGTGAAGGGAAAAATGGATTGAATGCAAGTGCTTCCCCTCGAAACCGCCATCACCTACGGCCCGCTGTTCTCGCGGCGGCTGGGACGCTCG
>JAFGSL010000520.1 GCA_016934645.1 Anaerolineae bacterium | reverse complement strand
GTACAGTGCGTGTAACCCAAAAACCAGTTCGTGCCTATAATCATCCTGGATACAGATACCCCACCAACGTTCGTTCTAGGAAATTCTGACATAGATTCAACCCCCATAAGTATAGATTTATCACGCTAGTCCAGGGCAACTCATGAAATCAATACAGCCGCCGTGACAGACATTTTTTACCCCTCGGTCAAAACGCGATAGATAATCCGCGCCAGGGTGTCGGTGTCGAAAGGTTTGTGAACGACATCAAAGAAGCCAGCAGCTTTCAATGTTCGCACGCCAACTTGCGTCGTGTATCCCGTGATCGCCAGCACCTTACAACTCGGGATCAAGCGTTTGAGTTCGCACACGAGCGCCTCCCCGCCCATCTCCGGCATCACTAAATCGGTGATCACCAATGCAATTTCTGCGGCAGCGCGAAACACGGTCAGTGCCTCAACTCCGTTCCCAGCCGTCAACACACGATAGCCTAATTCCTCCAGTATGCTCTGTCCCGCTTCCCGCAAAGGGATATTGTCCTCCACCAACAAGATCGTCTCGCCATGTCCCAACGGCACGGTCGACGTTTCTTCCACAATATCTTCGGCTTCCATCTCAGATGCCGGCAAATAGATGCGGAAGGTCGTCCCCTTCCCCATCTCCGTCTCCGCCCCGATGTAGCCATCGTGCAAGCGTACAATGCCGTAGACCTGCGCCAGTCCTAAACCAGCCCCCTTCCCCACCTCCTTGGTGGTGAAGAACGGTTCGAACAAATGTGCACGCACCGTATCCGTCATCCCGATGCCGGTATCCGCAACACTCAAACAGACCCAGGCTGAATGGGCAAGACCGCTCCGAAGATTCTCCACGACGCCCACCATCTCCGGTAGTGGCGGCGGCGCGCCGGGATGCAGACGGAGACACTGCAAACCGATACGAAGCGTACCACCAGCCGGCATAGCATCGCGCGCATTGAGCGCCAGATTGGTTAGCGCTTGTTGGACGCGCCCGGCGTCGGCCTCGACAGTGAATTTCCCCGGCCCAACTTCCAGCTCGACGTGAATGTTTTCGGGGATGGTTCGCCGGAGGATGGCGATCACATCCTTAACGAAAATCGCCAAATCCAACGACTGGCGTTCAATCAACGAGCGACTGCTAAAATCGAGAATTTGCTGCACCAAGTCGGTTGCCTTGCGCGCCTCCCCAACAACAGTCTTCAAGTTCGACACGAGGGCAGAGGGTACACCGGGATAGCGCAGACCCAACTGCGCATAAAGGATGATGGTCGTCAACAGATTGCGGAAATCGTGCGCGATGCCTGCGGCCAGTTGACCGATAGCGGCCAGACGTTCCTGACGGCGCAAACGCTCCTCCAGTTCCTTACGCTCGGTGATATCGCGTACAATGGAAAACGCCATGTCACGCTTGCCTACCCGCAACGGCGACGTGGTGATCTCAACCGGCACACGCGTGCCATCCTGGCGCAGGTCGACACCTTCGAACGGTTGCCCGTCGTGTCGCGCAAGCTCAGTTTTGACGACCTGTCCCAGGATACCACGTTGCTCAGGTGCTTGCAAATCGGGCACAGTCATTTGCAACAGTGCTTCACGTGTGTAGCCGAGCATATCGCAAGCCCGCTCGTTTGCGTCGACAATCGCATCATTCAAATCCTCAATATAGATAGCGTCACCAGCCTGATCGAACAGCCCATGAAAATAGGCCTCGCTCTCCCGCAACGCAACCTCGGTTTGTTTACGAGCCGCCAATTCTTGCTGCACCTGCTGGTACAACCGTGCGTTTTCCAGAGCAATAGCGGCGTGGTAGGTAAATAGGCGCAGTGTAGCAGCGTGCGCGGGCGCGAAAAAGTTCGGGGTCGCGCTGTCGATATTCAAAAAGCCAACGACGAAACCGCGCACGACGAATGGCGCACCTACATACGATCGCAGCCACGCGAATTCTGGTACATAAACCCAATCGGGGTAAAGCTTCGTATCTTGGATCACCAGCGCCTCGCCGGTCACGGACATCTGTCGCAGGCTCGCGATCTCATCTAATTCGAAGGAAACGGTAGATGCCTCGGAACCAAAATGTTCGTATCCTCGCGATCGCACAACACACGCACATCGCTGTTCATCAATGAGCATCACGTTGGCTGCATCACACGGAATGACATGGCCCACCTGTTCCAACAGACGATCCAATACTTCATCAGGGTCCAATGAGAGACTGAGCGTCGCCGCAGCTTCCGCCAACGCCTGCGATAAGTCGCGCTCTTGCCGTAGATCATTTTCAGACTGTATCTGCGACGTGATGTCACCATACGTAATGGCGACGCCATAACCTTCCAATGGTATAGGGGCAGCAGTCACACTGAGCCAGGTGGTTTTACCATTATCTTTGACGATACCCATTTTGACGTTCTCGATCAGTCGTTTTTCGCGCAGCGCGCGCACACTGGCAAACTCATCACTCAGCATAGGCGTCCCATCAGGCCGGACAATGTGCCATTCCGGCCCGTCGATGGTACGCTCGCTATGTTTATTCACCAGTAGGCCAAGAAGCTGTTCAGAGGCTCGATTGACCTCAAGGATGTGCCCTCCGTCGTCGCTGATTGTAATACCGAGTGGAAAAGATTCGAAGAGCACCCGGTATTTCTCCAGACTGACGCGTAGTGCCTCTTCGGTTCGATGCCGCTCGATCAGTTGCCACACCTCATCCATCAACAGGTTCAATTGACGTACATCTGTGTCATCATAGTCACGCGGTTTGTTCGCCACACCAGCCACAATCACAATGTGATCGTCGGAGAAAATCGGGACATTGACGTGGCGGCGCAGCGCGATGTGACCTTCGGGATAGCCTTTCTTCCAGGGATTGGGAGCTGCGTAATCATTCGTGATGATAGGACGGCGCTGTCGCACGGCTTCACCCCACAGGCCGGTCGTTTCCAGTGGATAAACCAACGGCTTGTCGGTTATCGCACATTCCTGCATCGCTGTCTTTGACCAGGCATGCATCGTGAGTACGACCGGATGCCCCGCATCAGCTTCGTCTTCGCTCACAAATGCCAGATAGCCAATTTCGCTGCGGGTCAGGCGCACCGCCGCTTCCAAAGCAAATTCCGCGATGACCTCAAGTGACGCTTCGCGCATCTGGTATAGATGGAGCAGAGTCTCCATCCGTTCTGTATTAAGCTGCAATGCTTCCCGGCCACGCGTTCGGCCGGTCACATCTCGGTAAAGCCACAGATGGCCGTGACGCTCGTCGCCCAACGTAATCGGCGTATAATCACGCTCCCAAACGCGCCCATCGACCAGGGACAAAAGTTCATTATGCACCGTCTCCTGTCCCGACAGACATGCTGCGATACCTTGCACAAAACCTTCAGGATCGCTGAACATGGATTTGGACATTTCGGCGGCAGCAGCACAATCCGCACCCACAACCACCTCGGGGGAAGGTATACCAAACAGATCACAGAAAGCCTGGTTGGTATACAGCACGCATCGCGCCTCGTTTTCAAACAACACCCCGTGTTGAAGACTTTCGATCAGCGCAGTGAGTTGGGCCAAGTTCTCGCGGAGCGCTTGCTCCGCCCGCACATGCGCGGTGATATCCACAAATAAGGTCGCCATGCTGTGCGGTTCAGTTTGGAAAGCGTACACCTGGAAAGCCCCAGCAATTTGCTCATCCTCATACACAAACTGATCCGTGCTCCAGGGAATCCCATGTGCAGCGGCCTGGCGATAGCGATCCGGCACCTCGGTCTCAGCCAGGTGTGGGAAGGCTTCTTCGATGGTCTTTCCGATAAACTGCGCGTTGTCTACACCGAGGATACGATCGGCGGCAGGATTGGCGCCGGTAAACACCAAACGGCCATCAGGGTGCAGATCATAGAGATGGATGCCCACCGGCGCGTGCATCGCCAAATCAGTGAGCTGATTTCTCAAATACTGTGCCGCCGAGATTTGCGCTGCTTCTAGATCAGCAACACGCTGACGCAACGCAGACACTTCGGCGAGCAATGACTCATGGGTTCTATCCTCATCGGTCACAATGCGCCTCCTGATCCTAGCCCCAGGTGCTAGAACATACCATGCCAGATAAACCAACCCAGCGTATGCTTCTATGATATTCAAGTGTGTCATTTTGTCGAGAAAGCCAGGGGCTTATCATTCTCTTTCTATAACGCACCCCAGGTTCCTGTTGGCTCCAAATTTGCTCTGGAGGCCGGGGATAAAGGAGGGATTTTGGATCGGGACGAAACCCCGCTCCAAAATCCCCTTAAAATAGCAAGCTACCCAATCACGAGATTGCTGCTAAACTACGCATTACGATGGTAAAACCTATGTCTATAACCCATCTACACGTCCACTCCCAGTACACACTTCTGGGAGGGATAGCATCCGTCGCGGATCTAGCGAATCGCGCGGCAACCGATGGCCTGTCCCACCTGGCACTCACCGACACCAACGCTCTTTACGGTGCAGTGGCATTCACGCGAGCGTGCCAGGCCACCGGTATCCAGCCCATTCTGGGAATGGCCGTGACCGTCACTTGGCCTGCGGATTTGCAGCCGCCGGATACCCGCGAAACTCCGGGGCTGCTGGTCCTCCTGGCAGATGGCCCGGCAGGCTATCGCTCCCTATGTCGCTTGACCTCGCTGTTGCAAGGATACGCCGACCGAGACGCGCGCCTAGTACGCGGCCTGGACTGGGATGATTTGCGGAACCACCGCGAGGGTTTGCTCTGTCTGAGTGGGGGGTGGCGTGGCTGGATCGAACGCTGCCTGCGTGCCGGAGACACCCAGATTGCACGGCGACTCGCCGGACGGCTGGCTGGCATCTACGAGGAACAGACCTACCTCAGTCTCGAACTGCACACCGCCGAGGACGTCGCGGTAGCCCAGGAGATTGTCACCATAGGACAATTCCTAGGGATTCCGCCGGTCGCCGTCCAGCCGGTGTACTGTCTCAAGCCGGAAGATGCGTCCCGCCTGCGCTTGCTGGC
>JAFGSL010000519.1 GCA_016934645.1 Anaerolineae bacterium | reverse complement strand
CAGCGCCGTTTCCGCCGTGATCCTGAGCTATATCTGGCGGGACTCGAGGAACTGCTCTCTAGCTGATTTTGCTACCATGGTTTTTTTCAGCCAGAGTGTTCCCACAAGCACCATTATCAAAATGATGGTCTTGAACAAACTGGCTTCCATTCCAAAGTCACCCCCTGTCAACCAGTGGGAACCAGACAATTCAGAGACCAGCAATGTGCTACCTTCTAATCCCATACTGCTTACCGAAATGCCAGAGTTGGGCAGCCCTACCACAAAGAATTGCGCGAAATTCCACGCTGCATGCCAACCGATAGGAAACCACAATGAGCGCAACCACAGCATGCCTAACACCCATACGGCTGCCGACAGAGCAATGTTGACCGCTCCCAGAATCTCGGCGTTGGGGTTAAGCAAATGTAGCCCGCCAAACAACAGTGATGTAACTACCGTCGCCGTGACAATCCCCCAGCCGCGTTTGATGTTTTGAAACCAATACCCACGATTTAGCACTTCCTCCGCTATAGGCCCGATAACTGAAGAGGCGAAAACCCAACCAAGGGCCATAGCGACGGTCTTCGGGGATACGGCGGATAATCCCCAGCGGGGGTGCACGACACCAAAAAGCAGCATACCACCGAAGACCAGTAACACTTCTCCCAAGCCGGCCAGCAGCCCCCACAACAAAGGCCGCCACTGATCGCGAGAGAACTTCCACAACATACCGGATAGCCGTTTCCGCTCCAAGAGTCGCCACGCCCCGATAGTCAGGAGCAGATTGACGGCGAAAATGATACTAAGCCCCCAAATCTTGCCTTCGGGGCTGATTGTCTCCATTGTCTGACCATGGAAGTCAATGTGCAGCCATTGGAGTTGATCGACGAGGACGGTGAAAACCAGAATGGCGACCAACCCACCGATTATCCCCATCATTAGGAGTAATTGCAGCACCAATGCCCGCACTACGGGCCACACACGTTCTGAGAAAAACGTTCCGCGAGTTTCTTTGGCCATCGCAGTCCTCCCTACAAATGATAGCTAAAAGGCGTCTATGACGCCTTGATCCAGCAACCCATAGTGCGCGATGTAGTTGTCACGTATCAGTTTTTCGGTCTTCTGCTGTACCGTCATAAAATAAGCTCTTTCTTGGAAGTGCTGTCTTAGGATCATGCAGTTTTCTGCCAGCGAGTATGTCAGTGTTGCATTGTTAAGAACCCGGCCTGTGTCGACCAATCGGCGCGCTTCTACAATGTCGGCATCGGTAGCATAGACGATGGCGTCAATCTTACGTCCGGTCAGCGCTAGGGCGGTCGTTCTATGGCTTCCATCCACCATAAAATAGGTCGCTAGAGGATTGGCCTGCTCAAACGTTTCTAGCTTCCCGGAAAGCTCAGGGGTGAAATACTGGCGCACAATGGCTTTGTGGATGACCGGAACAAGCGGCAATGCCTGTCCGCTTTGGCATCTGGAAAAATACAGGCGCAACGTTTCTATGCTGTATATCGGATAATCATTGAGCGTGATCATTTGATGCGGCGTCAGTGCTATGGTTTTCATCGTCGTACTGTGAGATTCAGGTCTCTTGCCTGAGGCCTGCTGCTTTGATGGTGTTTCTCATCAACATGATGCTGGTCATAGGGCCGGTGCCACCTGGTACGGGTGTGATCATACCCGCCACTTTCACCGCTGCCTCGAAATCCACATCCCCGCACATCGCATCATCCACGAAATTGATACCGAAGTCGATGACCACTGCCCCGGGTTTGATCCACTCGCCTTTGATGAACCTGGCCCGGCCTACGGCACTGCAGAGAATATCGGCGCTGTGGCACACGTCCGCCAAATCCTTGGTCCGCGAGTGACAGATCGCCACTGTGGCATTTTCGCGCAGGAGCAAGAGCGCCATCGGTTTGCCAACGATGGATGAACGACCGGCAACCACTGCGCGCTTGCCTTCCAGTTTGACATGGTACTGTTTCAGGATTTCAAGGCCCCCAGCCGGCGTCGCCGGCACGAAGAACGGTGTATCGTTGGACGCACGCCCTACCGGGGCTGCTTGCGTAAGTCGACCGGCGTTGATGGGGTGAACGCCGTCCACATCTTTATCTGGCGACAGGGCCGCCTTGATGGCGACTTCGTCTAGTCCTTTGAGCAGCGGCTCCTGCACCAGGATGCCATGAACGCCTGTGTCCGAATTCAGCTTGCCAATCAGGGCTATAACCTCATTCTGTGTCGTGGCCTCGGGTAAGATATGCAGTTGCAAATCCATGCCGTGCCTGACAAAGGATTTCTTCAGCACTCTGGCATAGCTGATTGAGGCTTGATCTTCACCTGCACGCACCACGGCGACGGTCGGCGTCACACCGTGCTGCTCTTTAAGGCGGGAAACGTCCTTTTCAATCTGCTTGCCTAGAGTTTTTGCCAGCTCGCGGCCATCCAGGATGGTTGCTGCCATTTCAATCTTCTCCTCGCTCGTGTTTCCTCAAGAGTTTGCTCTCCACAAAGCCATACACCTCGTCTCGTAGGCCTGATGTCTCCGCCAACAGACGATCAAGCCGGGCTTGCATAACGCTCACAAACTCCTGATCCTTGATCCAACCCAGATTGATCAAAACATTCAGCGCTGCGCTACGTAGTCCTGCCTCTGCCATCAGCATAGCCACGCCAGCGTCACTCACTGCGTTGGAATTCCCCTTCTCGGCCACGGGTTGGCATAGGTTCATCACGCCGACACAAGCCTCGGCCACTTCCATTGGGACGTTCGTCGCAGCTTTGAGTGCGTCTTCCATTTTCGCGGCACGGTTTACCTTCTCATCATCCGTGTTGCGGGGCATCTTCATAGCTTGCGACACTTGTGTGAAAACCTGGGCATCTGCTTCGATCAGCCCTGTGAGTTGCGTACGTAATCGCTCAGAGTGCTCCATTAGTTCAGTAACATCCTCTTGAACCCCGGCGTATTTCTTCCTGCCGACGGTCAGATTGCAGACCATGCTCACCAGGGCCGCACCCAGCGCACCGGACAAGGCTGCCACACTGCCCCCGCCTGGAGTCGGTGACGCGCTTGATAGCTCATCTACGAATGCTTCTAAAGATTTGTCAGTTAGCTTCACAGACATTGTTTATTTCCCCCTTCCTCAAGGTTTCGTCACTAGCTTCAAGAGCCTCAGGCCGACCAGGATGTACCACGCCAGCGAAAGCAATCCGCCGCCGATATACGTCACGGCGATGATGGCGTTCACGATGGCTGTTGTCGGCCCGGTGGTCGTATACCCGGCGAAGGGCATACTTGCCACCAAGAGTCCTAGCCCCAGGATGCCTACCCAGGCGGTCGCTTTGCTGAAAGCCTGGCTCTGCAGCATGATGATCGAGAGAACGAGTCCCGCGAGCCACACCAGGGGCATGCCAGTATATTGACCTCCTGTGCCCTCGCTGACTGCGATCAGCGCCTGCCCGGCCGCCAGGGTGATGGTTTTCTCCGCTTCAGTTACTGCTGTCACATACTTGTGACTGAGAGAAAGCATAGAAAAGGCCGTGTTGGTAGCGAGGTAGACGGCCATCCCCACGAATACGAACGAGATGGCGATCCTTGCCCAGGCTTTACGGAATGGCCTAAGGATTCGTAAAAATATAACTTCCCATTCTAACGCTCTAAGGGTTCGTAAAAATATAACTTCCCGTTTTTCGCTCTAAGCCCCGTCCCCGGGGCGCTCTGCGCGGAACTTATTCTTTTACAGACCCTAAGGGCATCGTAGATGGCGAGCACTAGCGGCCCCCAGAGGATCACGATGACGACGTCGGCCAGACCGAGGAAGAAAAGGCCTGTGAGCGGGTTGGTCTGGAATAGCGTGAACCATTCGAGCACGGTTGCTGGGGGTGGGCCGACGCGATAAGCAGGGATGTAGACACCGAGGGTGATCGCATACATCAAGGCGCAAATAAAGCCTGCCACCCCGCCAATTCTGTAGAGACTATTACGAATAGAATCCGTGTTTTCTGCACTTATCTCATTCATACGTTGACACCTCATTTCTCCATTCACCGAATGTGTGGCCAAAACATAGGCACATTCTGTTTGTACCTGCGATACGTCTCACCGAACGCCTGCTCCAAGTCGCGCTCTTCACGCTTCGCAAGCCAGTATAGCGCTGCCATGCTTGCCGCTGCCCATCCAATTGCCAACATCGCCCGCGATACAAGTGCTGCACCCACCATGACCAACACCATAGCCAAGTAGATTGGATTTCTCGTTTCCCCATAAATGCCTGAGGTGACTAACGCCTCAATCTTCTGCGTGCTTCCCAGTGCTATCGCCGCAAGCGCTCGAACGATGATACCCGTCGCCACCAAAATCCAACCACTCGCGATCGTCAGCCAGCTTTGCCCAATCACCAGTCCCCATCGATAACTGCCGTTAATGCATATGAACCCCAGGATTGTAATAGCGGTTATGAGCCTTACCTGCCTTCCAAGCGGAGAAGGCGTCTCGCCACGTCTTCTTTTCATATCATGTCGTTCCTCGCCTGCTGACCTGAATTTGTCGATCGTTTTTACCGAGGGGTGTCATTTTCGGATAAGTCTTTCTCGCAATTTGGTAGATGCCTGTCCTCCTGGACATACGTGTCGTGTACCGCACACCGGACAAATCCACCACAAAAAACTGGACGCATAGATTAAGACGATCCCAAGATAGCCGAGTAGGTACACGCTGCCTTGTTGATAAAGAAAGTAGATCGGCAAAACGATGATGCCCAAGAAGGCTGCAAAGGCCAGGGTGACGGCAATATTGTAGAGGCTCTCTGATCGTTTGGTGTTTTTGAACAATCGAGCAAGTTGACTGGATGGCAGGCAAAACCCACCTACACAAGGCGCGAACTTGCCAACGTAAGGACACTGCCAGTAGACGCAAACGTAGCTTTGAGAAACTGCCACGACGATGAACAGGGTGAGATAGATCGCAAAAACGGTCTGGTTTGCCTTCCAGAGCAATGCGGCAATGGCGACATAGATCGCGATCATTGGAATTGTTAGCAGCAGGTACAATGATTTTCGCGGATACGGTACGCAGTTTTTGTCCATAGCTATCTCTCGTTCTCCCCGTTGTAATTCAGGGGCCCTATTTCATGAAGGGATCATCAGCCCTTATATACGATATCGACAGAGCCGGTGCCTTATCCTGCAAATAGTGGCTAAAAAACTCGACCCCGCTCTCTTCTGAAGCGACGTGGCCAACCATGACGAGAGCTTTTCTCAAACCCATATGGTGGGCATCGTGCACGTATTCAACGAACTCCCACTCATGGGTTTCACCTGTGATCAGGAGGCTGCTTTCATAGCGGTTGATCAACTTCGCCGCGTTTTCCATCCCCATAAAGCCCCAACTGGTTACGACGTTTTCGTAAGCGAAATCTTTGTCACCGATGTGTTTTAGAGCCGCTGGTGCGAGCTTTGCATCGATGTCCCCCAAAATCTGTTCCAGTTTGACCCCAGGCATCCTGAAGCTTTTGAAGGTCTCATCGGTACGATAGCTTTCCCAGTTCAATTTCCGGGCCATGCCCGCCGCGATATAATCCAGTCCGGGATGGTGCAGATTATCATGCAGGTGAAAGATACACAGCCCATAGTCTCTCAAATATGCCTTTTTGGCTTTGTAGACTGCATCCTCCAAAAGGTGCTGGAATTGGTGGTGATGGTTATAGAATAACGGTTCATGGGTGATGATGAGGTTGCAGCCTCTTTCGATAGCTTTCTCCAGCACTTCCTGGGTGGCCATCATCGTGACGGCGACGTTTTGCAGTTCGATGTCAGGATCGCCATAGAGAAAAACATCAATAGCAGTTTCTCTCCATTCAAATCCCATTGACGTCTTCATCCAATTGATAAACTCTCGGATTTTCATGGATTTTCCCTTGTATTCTGATTGTTCATTGTTTCTTCTTCAGCACCTCTATCGTTACTTTCCTCCGCTTGGGGTCTTGAACTGGCACGTCAAACCCCAGTATGCCCTCTTCGAGCAAGAACAGAAACTCCTCCCCGTCGGCCAAGCGCTTTACGACATAGTCTCCCTTTGCCCTCTGAGCATAGTCGTACTCCTGAGGTAAGGGATAATAGCGGCGCAGGTCTTCCAGTGACTGGATGTCTGTATCGTCGAGGTGGCTCTTGGCCAACCTACCACCTGTTATCGGCGGCGTGGGCTTGGCTGCAACAGGCGCGGTCTTCCTCGCCGCCGGCTTGGACGAGCGCGTTTTGCGTGATGCGGCTACAGACCGTGGTGTCAACTTGGAGAAACCGCCGAATAGCCCTTTCCGCTGCCCGATTTCTGCGTTGGGGAAGAGCTTGAACAAGCGCGCCTCATCCCGCGCGCTCAAGCCGGCTATGTCCAGTTTCACCTTCTGACCACCGGTGGTTTCTATCTGTTCAATCTTGGTCCCGAATTTCTCTCGCCGGACATAGACGCGCTTTATGTCCGCGTTAGAAATGATCTGCGTTCCCTGAGGTTGGCCACCTCGCTCGATAATCACACGCCGGTTAGTAATCCCGACCTTGCGCCGGTTTGTTTGGCTAACCTGGGCGCTCTGTGTGCCACCTGCGTTAAAACTCAGCGAACTGCTGCTGGAGAATGTGACCGGGCCAATCACGACCACTTCTCCTTCCTCTAATGGGGTGTATGTGAATTCAGCCATGGTTCCTTTCTCCTCTTTGGTGTGACCCAACAACGGAGCGCCGAAGGTGTGGGTCAGGTGCAGCGGGTTTGGCTGCACCTGACTATAGCAACGCTCCGTATCCTTCCTGTGACAGTTACTCGCTACGAACCATAAAACGCGCTTTCAAAGCATGGTCATCTAAAGAATGTGATCCGACAAAGAGTTCGTATTCGAGCGGCTCGACAACGAAATCCGCCAGGGCTTCATCGTAGTAGGCCAGCCGGGACATAGGCACACTGAGTTGGATCGTTTTGGTTTCGCCGGGCTGGAGAGCAATCCGGGTGAACGCCTTGAGTTCTTTGGGCGCCCGCTCCACAGCCGAGCCAATGGGCGAGACGTAGAGCTGCACAACCTCCTCACCGGCGTGTGCGCCGGTATTGGAGACATCCAGGCTCAGCGACAAGGTTTCTGACGGGCTGACTTTGTTTTGTGCGAGTTTTAAATTGGCGTAGTGGTAACTGGTGTAGCTGAGACCAAACCCGAAGGGGAACGCCGGTCTATTGCCGTCGCGCTCGAGCTTGCGATAGCCATGCCATAGATCGTATTCGATTTCAGTGGCATCCTTGTCGAAGAACGGCAGGTGCTCAGCCCGCTGCGGGATGACGAACGGTAGCTTGCCGCTGGGGTTGACCCGCCCAAGCAGGATATCGGCCAGGGCGTGACCGCCCTCCATACCGGGATACCAGAGCATCAGAATGGACGGCACCTGTTCGCGCCAGGCTTCCATGATAACTGCACTGCCGCCCATCACCGCGACGATGATCTGTGGGTTCACGCTGGCAATAGCCTGGATCAACGCCTCATCTTCAGGATGTAGCGTCAGCCGGTCACGGTCGCCGCCGGTCAAGAACTCGTCGTCCACTTGCGCACCCGCACCTTGCATAAACCCCTGGGCGATAGGCACCTCCTCTGGGGCAGGCGGTGGGAAGAGTGGTGCCAAATTTTGCATCGTGTCCGGGTCAAGGAATTCGCCTTCATCAATATGAGTGTAACCCACCACCAGGATCACCACATCGGCGGCCCGGGCGGTGGCTTTGGCCCGCTCGAGGTCGCTGCCATCGTCGCACAGCACGTCTGCCTGCCCCTGGAGCGCGGCCTGAATCCCAGCGAGCGGGGTGACCACGTAGGCGGGACGGGTGTTGCTGGAGCCGGCGTCGCCGGTGTTAGGCGTATCGGCCAGCCGGCCAATCACGGCGATCTTCTTCACGTCCCGCAGCGGGAGCAGGTCGCCCTTGTTTTGCAGCAGCACGATGGATTTCTCCGCTGCTTCGCGCGCCAGCGCCCGGTTGGCCTCGCTGCCGACCTGTGCCGCATCATAGTCGCCGGGCTGGAGCAGCCGCAGTTGCTGGCGCAACAGGCGCAAGACCGAGTCATCGATCACTTTTATGGGCACACTACCATTTTCGACCAGGCCCTTCAAGTCTTGGTGATAGTGCATCTGGAACGGCATTTCCAGGTCCTGTCCGGCCAGGGCGGCTTTCTTGGCATCGCGCATACCAAACATAAAGTCGGTCAAGATATACCCAGTAAAGCCCCACTTCTCTTTGAGGATGTCGGTCAGCAAGACCTTGTTTTGTCCACACCATTCCCCGTTGACGCTGTTGTAGGCGCTCATCACGGCCGCCACCCCCTCGTCCACCACGCGCTTGAAGTGGGCAAGGTAGATTTCGTGGAGCGCCCTGAGGCTGATATGCGCATCCACCTTGAAACGGGCGTTTTCCATCGAGTTGAGCGCATAGTGCTTGACGCACGCCATGGTGTGTTTTTGCACTCCGCGCGTGAGGGCTGCCCCCATCTCACCCAGGTGGTAGGGATCCTCTCCATAGGTCTCCTGGGCGCGCCCCCAGGCCGGATGGCGGAGCAGGTTGATGCAGACCCCTCCAAACAGCGTGCCGCCCATTGAACGCAGTTCACGTCCGATGACATCGCCGATGCGTTCTTCAAGGTCCACATCCCACGCCGCGCCCCGAGCCATCGAAACCGGGAATGTGGTGGCCCCATCCATAACCACGCCGCGAGGGCCGTCCGCAAAGCGGATACCGGGGATGCCCAGGCGCGAAACGATGCCCGCCGGCCATGGATGATCGCCATAACCGCCCCCCATCATTTCTGCCATGCCGGGCCAAAATGCGATATCGCCATCCATCATCCCGAGTTTCTCGTCCAATGTAAGCTGTGCCAATAGTTCGCGGGCCTTGGCCTCAATCTGCTCGGTGGTAGGTGCCGTTCCCGGTTCAAAGCCGGTAAATGCTACTGCGTTACTCGTTTTAGTCATAGCTAAACCTCCTAAGTTTATGTTTTGATCTCACTCAGTATTTCTTCAACTTCACCTTCGTGCATCTGGACTTGGGTATGAGGGTCATAGGTCCGATTTTGATGGCTCTCGTTTTCTCCCAAGCTTGCTCCTGTTGGACGGCGAGCGGATAATCACCCCACCATCTATTTTCTTTATTCACGCAAAGGTAGCCATCTGATCGAGCCGATACTTGCTCATCACTGGCACTTTGGCATCGCTGCTTGGGTATCCTGTTACCAAGATCAGGAATGGCCGTTCGGTATCAGGCCTTCCAAGTATCTTGTTCAGAAATTTCATCGGACTTGGTGTGTAGGTCAATGTGGCCAGGCCTGATAAGTGCAATGCCGTTATCAATATCCCTGTCGCAATCCCCACCGATTCAGTTGTGTAGTAATTCTTGTGTTCTTTTCCATCTTCATCGACTGTGACTTTCTTCAAGAACACTACGATCAGACACGGCGCGATCTCCAGAAACGGTTTGTTTTCATCCGTATCCAACGGCTGTAGCGCCTCCAACCATTCTTCAGATGCGCGCGTCTGATAAAACGCCTTCTCTTCTATTTCTGCTGCTTTCCGAATCTCTTTCTTGATCTCTGGATCGGTCGCTACGACGAAATGCCACGGCTGCATATTCGCCCCACTTGGTGCAGTACCGGCTGCTAATAGGGCGTTTTTGATCACTTCATCGGGAATGGGGCGATCCGAGAACTCACGGACCGAGCGACGCCCTTTCATATCCAGATAAAACGATTCCGAGATCGCAATCATTTCATCCGGGCTTTTCTCCTGGAACTTCAGCGGTTCGAATTTCGTTTCTGGATTTTTCATACCTGCCTTCTTTCTTTTTTCGAGATTGGCATATCTTGACGAGCAAGATACTCCTCCCTCGTAAGTACGAAGTGAAATTGTTTGCTTCCCTTTTGGGGTTGTTTCAATTCTTCCGTTAGCGAGTGCCGGAATCCATTCTTTCGCCATACGCGTTGACTTCGCACGTTGTAGTCTTCGGAAAAACACTAGAGTTATTGCACAATAAGAACATTAGGTAGGTT
>JAFGSL010000518.1 GCA_016934645.1 Anaerolineae bacterium | reverse complement strand
GGGGACTTCGGCGCCACAGTACGGGCAGTGCGCCACGCCGATCGTCGCGTAGAGCATCCGCAGGTAGTCGTAGATGTCGGTCATCGTGCCGACCGTCGAGCGCGGGTTGCGCACGCCGGTCTTCTGCTCGATGGAGATGACGGGCGACAGCCCGTAGACGAAGTCCACGTTGGGCTTTTTGAGCTGCGCCACGTACTTCTTCGCAAACGTGGACATCGATTCCAGGAAGCGTCTCTGCCCCTCGGCGTAGACCGTGTCGAACGCCAGCGACGACTTCCCCGATCCGCTCACCCCGGTGATCACCACCAGTTGGTTGCGCGGAATCTCCACCGTGATGTTCTTCAAGTTGTGTTCTTTTGCGCCTTGGACTGTGATTGTGTCTCGCATAGTTCCTCCGTTTTTAGTTTTGGGTTATGTGTTGTGGGTTTCGGGTGAATACTACCCACAACCCATAACCCTGAACCCATAACCTTCTTACTGCCAATCCCCCGGCCCGCGATCATAGTAATACGCCGGCTCCTCCACCGTCACCTGGCTCTTGCGCGTGAGATGCAGCGGCGACGAAAGTCGCTCGATGAAGCCGTGGTCGGCCAGCCAGTCGTAGGCAAAACCCAGATCGTGCATCTGCACCTTCTTGGCGAAGTGTGTGTTCAAATCGGTGGCGGTACGTGGCGCATCTTCCTCGCCGAGGTAGTCCAGCACCGGTGCGAAGAGTGTCTCGGCGCGCGCCATCAGGTAGTCGTCAAGCTGCTTCAGCGCGCCCGCGATGACCGGCTCCGTTTTCGGTCCGTCGATCAAGTCAAGGTAAACAGCCTTGAAGAAGTCGGGGTTAAGCTTGAGCGCCTGATCCAGCGCCTCGCGGCCTGGCGCTTCGCCGCTGAGCACGACTTCGACGCGGGCCATCGCGTTGACTGCGTGCATGATCCACAGAAAGCTGTAGTGCGGGTCACGCTTGGCATAGAGCCACTTGGTTGCCTTCTCCAGCGGGTAGAACACGTCCGCCGTCGTGCGCAAGAGTTGGAAGGGCAGGTCGCGCTCCCCGATCCGCGCCGACTCGTCCAGCCACGCCGCGATGGACTCATCCTTCGTGAAGAGAAGCTTGAACTGCGACCATACCGAGTGCAGCACCGAGCCTTGCAGCGTCCCCTCCAGCGCGCGCTTGAAGTTGTTGCGCGTGAACAACTCGGCGAAGACGTTGATGCCATCCGCGCTTATCCAGGCGTATCCAGGCGCGCGGTTCTGCGGATCGTCGCGCAGCACAATCATCAGGTCGATGTCCGACTTCTCCCACGGCTCGCCGCGCGCGAGACTGCCGTAGAGCACCGCCGCCAGGACGTAGTAGTCGGCCTCCAACTGCGCCGTGACCTTATCCAGGGCGGTCCAGTACCTCTGTATCGTCTGTTCTCTGGTTTCCATCGTCTTGATTCACCTCACAAAGTCTTTAGTGTCAGTCACGTCATCGTCAGTCGTGTCGTGTTAGTCTGGTGGGATAGGGGCTATGTGGGACTGCATGGCTATATGTCAATTGGGCTGAGAGTGTGACATGGGAATAGGTCTTATCATACCTGCTCCGAGGGGAACGCCAGATCCCCGTCTCAAGCCGAGATGTGTCGCAAAACGCGGATCTCACCGGATGCCACGCATCCGCATCCGCTTGAAGCAAAAATAAAAACATAACGAGAATGAATAAATCTTGCCTAGGATGTAGGATCCTCTTGACAAAATAACCCTTTTGTATTATCATAATATCATATTATGAATTTGGGATAAGGAGATCAAAATGAAGTCAACGCACCAAATTCAACGGGCCTATTACCTGATTCTGTCCCTTTTCTGGTTTGCAGTGGGGCTGCCGATGTCCCTTTCTGTGCTGCTGGCGCAGGCGCGCGGGCTGAACCTGTTCGAGGTCAGCTTACTGCTTGGCGTTTATTCGCTGACCATCGTGTTGCTGGAAGTGCCGACGGGGGGATTGGCCGACGCCATCGGGCGCAAGAAGGTTACGGTGATGGCCTATGCCTGCTCGCTGCTCGGTTCCATTGTTTTCCTGTACACTTTTTCTTTCCCTGTCGCGCTGGCCGCGTTTATCCTCAATGGGATCGCCCGCGCGCTCTCGTCGGGGGCGCTGGATGCGTGGTTTGTGGATAGCCTGCACGCCGTTGATCCGCGGGTGGACTTGCAGCCCGCGCTCGCGAAAGCCGGGACGTTTACGCTGCTGGCGCTTGGAAGCGGCGCGCTCTTGGGCAGCGCCATGCCGGCCCTCTTCGCGGCCTTGCCACCGGATGGGACGGCGGTTCTCACACCGCTCTCTGTTCCGCTGATGTTAGCGACCTGCGTTCAAGCGGTACTGTTGCTCGTGACACTTCTTTTGGTCAAAGAGCCGCGTCCCACCGGCGCCACTGCCGGTTGGAAAGCAGGCCTCCGCCAGGTGCCGGACATCATCCGCACCGGTGTGACGCTGAGCCGCCGCAACCCCATTCTGATGCGTCTGCTGGGTGCATCGTTCGTCAGTGGCCTCGTGCTTATCAGCCTGGAGGCGCTCTGGCAGCCGCATTTCGCGGGTTTACTCGGTGGTGCGCAGAACAGCCTGCTCCTGGGTCTGGTGATGGGTGGGAACTTCCTCGCCGGCATGGTGGGGAACCAACTTGCTACGCCGTTGAGCCGCTGGCTGCGCGAGCGCTACGGGCTGGTCTGTGCTATCTTCCAGGGCCTGCGTGGCGTGCTGCTCATCGTATTGGCATCCCAGGTGCAGGCTCTCCCGGCGACATTGGCCTTCTGGCTCGTTTACTTGAATATGGCCGTAGTCAACTCGCCACATGCGACGCTGGTCAACCGTGAAATCCCGGCGCAACAACGCTCGGCTATGCTCTCCATCGAATCGTTTGTCGCCTACCTGGGAAGCATTATCGGCAGCACTGTCCTCGGGTACATTGCTGAACGGTTGTCTATCCCGGCAGCCTGGACTATCGGAGGGATTGTTTTGGTAGTATCATTGGGATTGTACGTGCAAATCGACGTGAAACAGCGCCATCTTCTTGGCCAACCTGTCGGGGACGGGGCTTTGAACTAGAGTTACGATTTGGGGAAAGTTTTATGGCAAACTCAGTGACATTTTCGCGGCCGGTGAGAAAGCAAACTTTGGCGGAACAGATGGCGGAGACCATCCGCGAGGCAATCCTCTCCGGCGAACTCGCAGCGGGCGCAGATCTACCCACCGAGCCGCAGCTTTGCGAGCAGTTCGGCGTCAGCCGGGCGGTGGTACGCGACGCCACGCGCATCCTGATGGCGCAGGGGTTAGTTTCGGTGGAGCAGGGACGCGGCATGACCGTCACGCAATCGCAGACCGAGGCGTTCGGCGATGCGTTGCTGATGGCGCTGCGGCGGGCAGAAGCGACCGTGTGGGACGTGGAACAATTCGAGCAACTTCTCTTCCCCGAAGTCGTCGCGCTGGCGGCGACCACCGCCACCGACGCGGAGATCGCTGAGGTGCGCGCGTTGACCGAAGATTATCTGGCGCTGTTTAACGCATATCAGGTGCAATGGGCAGAGCGGACGCCGCCTGCCACCGCGCAGGAGGAACTACGCCAGGCTTTCAAACATGCAATCCGGGCGATCTTTGATGCGACGCACAACCGGCTGCTGCAGCAACTCGCACCCTCCTTGTTGCACCTGCACAGCCTTCGGAACTGGGAGGACACCA
The DNA here is from genome assembly GCA_016934645.1 of Anaerolineae bacterium. Next base: position 1,932 of record JAFGSL010000518.1, on the reverse strand, counting down.
CACATACCAGCGATGTTGTTGCGTCGGAAAGCGCGTATCTGAACACCTTGGTTGATCTCCTGGCAGGGCGTGACGCTGACGTTGCCAGGCACACCGTCAGGGGCATGATGCAGCTCCCCGAGTATGCTGCCGCTGCTATGCGTGCCACCCCCGTTGGCGAGATTCCGGTCATCGTTGATACGGAATCCACAACAACATAATTCTGACGTGACTTGTCACAAAAGTGTGGTAAACTGCATGTAGTTCATGGCAGTTCTATGTCAGACGGTCGCTCAAGCCCCACTTCATCATCCGACTAGTTGACTATCCGACTAACGACTGCCTGACCATCTTGCTCCTTAACAGTTGAATAGACCCTTTCGTTGGATCCGTCGCCAACTTCACATAAAAAGGAGAACGCTTGTGGAAACGCGACAGAAATCTAACGAAGTCTTGGTAGAACGGCTCTTACCCGCGGTCAATGACAACCCGAGAGATCGGGCGATAGCGTGGGAGGAGTGGTATGCGAGTGTGGGTGTGTCCTCGGTGATGGCGTTTGTGCGCGTGACGAATGACACGGCGACGCCCGATGATGACATCGTCCATGATGCGATCGCGACGGCTTACGAGCAAGTCGAGGGTGGGCGTTACGAACCCCGGCTGGACATCCCCTTCACGGCCTATGTCAAGGGCATCGCACGCAATAAGATCCGCGAGGCGCGCCGGCGGTCATGGCGCTATGTGGCGCTGGACGATGCGCCGCTCGCTCTATTCGAGAGCGACCGGCCTAGTCTGGAAAGCCTTATTGAGCATCAAGAGCAGATCGCGAAGTTGTGCGATGGCTTGACCCGGCTCTCTCCGCTGCAACGGCAGGTGTTGACCGACTATTTCCATGGCCGCAGCACCGGCGAGATCGCGCAGGCCTCCGGGATGAGCGAGGAGGCGGTGCGACAGCACAAGAGCCGGGCGCTGCGGCGAATCCAGCGTCGAACGCGGTTGTAAACCAAGGCTTTGCGGATCAGGACGATCCGGCGGATCGACGCGATCCGGAGATCGGACGTAGGGAGATCTGGGTGGGCAAACAGGTTCCCGCTCACCCAGACTTCCTTACGATGATTTGTGATCAGGGATTAGGGATTAGGGATGGGGAGATTGAGGATTGAGGATTGAGAGATTGTGGCTGATCTCTGATCTTTAATACCTTATCACCAGTCATTATTAGCCAGATGTGGTCCAACGAGTGGATTTGAAAATTTAGGGATTTGGAGACTGGAAGATTCGAAACTTGGAGATTCAAGATTCTGGGATTTGCTAAAGTCAAAGTTTCAAAGTCTTGTCAAGATTTTCTACCGTCAAATTTCCAGATTCGATTCAATGCATTTAAAGAATCGGCCAATGTGTGAAAATCACGAATTGATAGCTTTTAAACTGGAAAATCCTGTGTTCAAATTGAATCCCCAAAATTGTAGTTAAATCCCCGGAATTAAGGAATTTAAAAGGCTTCTGGGATTTTCCGAAAGCCGCAGTCAGAAAGAAACCAGCTTTTTTAAATTCTGATCGATTCTTAAAATGCGGTGGGAAATGCTCCAAGTTGTACTGGAATCTAGTAGAGAATCGTTAAATGCTTGAATTTTCGAATCCGGATTTTAAACCCGTCACGCAGTGATAAACTTTTCGAGAATGGCCTGGGAACCTGCTCGAAAGTAAAAAACGGACGGAGAATAAGCTCCACAAGCATAAAAAACAGGCCCCGACTTATGTCGGGGCCTGTGTGTTGATTATAGTGGTTGCGTGGGCTAGAAGTCCCAGTCTTCGAAGTCGTCAACCACGCTCAACGGGCTGCCAGCCTGGATTTCCAGGTTGCCTTCGTAAACAATACAAGGGGTTTCATACACTTGCTTTTCCATTTTACGCTCCTCTCATATGGGCATAGTTATCGCTCAATATTATACG
>JAFGSL010000517.1 GCA_016934645.1 Anaerolineae bacterium | reverse complement strand
TTAGCGTGGTAGATCCTGCCCAGGCCGCCCTGGTCGATGTAGGTTTTGAGCGTCTGCACGTCGGCGCGTTGCCGGTGGTTGAAGGTGACGGCAAGGGCGCGCCCGGTGCGTTCCGCCGCCGCGACCATCACTTCGGCGTCGGCGAGTGTGCTGGCAAGCGGTTTCTCGCAGAGCACGTGCTTACCGCTTTCCATCGCCGCGATGGCGACGGGGGCATGCAGGAAATTGGGCGTGCAGACGTTGACGATGTCCAGATCGTCGCGGGCGACGAGCGGCTTGTAGTCCTCGTAGAGATGGGAAATGCCGTTCGCTGCGCCAAACTCCTTGAGCCGCGCCGGGTCGGCGTCCGCCACAGCCACAATCGCCATGCCGGGAATCTGCTGATAAGCGCGCAGGTGATGCCGTCCAATGCCCAGGCCGACGATGCCGACGCGCAGTGTATCCAAGGTTTCAGACATAGAGAATATTCTCCTTACGAATTACGAATCACGAATTACGAATCACGCTTCAAGCTCGAACTTTTCCAACGCCTGTGGATGATGCGGAGCCTTCGCCAGGTCGCGGAAGTTCACGACATTGACGGGAGCGCACCAGCGGACGGCATTGGTGAGGACCTGCTGCACTTCCTTCTGGTAATAGATGGGGAAGGTCTCGTGGCCGGGCTGGAAGTAGAAAACCTTACCACGCCCGCGGTACCAGCACGCGCCGCTGCGGAAGACCTCGCCGCCCTGGAACCAGCCGATAAAGATCAACTCGTCGGGCTGCGGGACGTCAAAGAACTCGCCGTACATCTCGGTGTGGGGGATCTCGAAGTACTCACCCAGCCCCTCAACGATGGGATGTCCTGGCGACGTCACCCACAGGCGGTGCCGCTCACCGACCTCGCGCCACTTGAGCGAGCAATTTGTGCCCATCATGCGCCTGAAAATCTTGGAGAAGTGACCAGAGTGCAAGACAATCAGCCCCATCCCACCGAGGACGCGCTGCTGCACTTTGTCCACGATCTCATCCTTGACCTCGCCATGCGCCATGTGACCCCACCAAATGAGGACGTCGGTATTCGCCAACACCTCATCGGTCAGACCGTGCTCCGGCTCATCGAGCGTGGCGGTGCCAACCTCGTAACCCGCCTCCTTCAGGAAAGAAGCAATCGCCTTGTGAATCCCATCGGGGTACACGTCTTTGACGGCCTGATGGGTCTTCTCGTGACGGAACTCATTCCAAACTGTAACGCGAATACTCATTGTTGTAACTCCTTTAGATTTTATTTAAGGGATTATCAAACAGCTACGTTGAAGTGTAACGCGGGATGCGTGATACGTAAAGTGTCAATCCTTACGCATCACGCATCACATATCACGCAGCACCCCTCTCACACAAACAGCGGTGCCATCTCCTGCTCGGTGACTAGTTCTTCCATCTCTGCATCAGTGGGGCGCTGCGTGAAACGGGTGGCAGCATCCAACACTTTAGGCAGCACGTGGATATCGCTGAGAGTATTCAGGAAAAACTCGGGACGACCAAGTATCCAATGTACGGCCTTGTCGATGGCAGCTTGATCCTCCAGCGGCTGGTACCAGGTCGCACGGGCGTGTGGCTGATCGCCCCAGGGGCGGCGGCACAGCGATTTGATCACCTGAACGGCCACGTTGCGCTTGCGGCACAGCGCGACGAGTGCCTCGAAATCCGCCGCATACTGCGGGTTTTGCTTGAGCGGATAGTTGTAGGGTAACAAAACGGAATCGAAATCAAAACGTTCCAGACTGCGCATATGCATTTTGGCGACGGTAAGGCCGTGCCCCGTGACGCCAAGATAACGCACCAACCCTTGCGAGCGCGCCTCCAGGAAGGCTTCCAGCGCACCGCCCGGCCCCATCGCCACCTCCCACTGCTCCGGATCCACGAGAATATGCATCTGCCAGAGATCGACGGAATCGACGCGCATCCGTTCCAGCGAGCGCTGGAGTTCGTCCAACGCCTCCTGATACGTGCGTTTTTCCGTCTTCGTTGCCAGGAAGAAGTCCTTGCGATGGGCTGGCATCCACGGACCAATCCGCAACTCAGCATCTCCATAGGACGCCGCTACATCAATGTGATTGATGCCGTACTTCAACAGCACATCGAGTGTCTCGTCCGCCTCGGCCTGCGTAACGCGGCCAAGCGCCGCTGCCCCGAACAACGTCCGGGTGCTCTCGTGTCCAGTCCGACCAAAAATTGCTTTTGCGATCATCGTTAGCCTCCTATCTAAAATACATACGTCGTTCCAACAAGGCCCAAGACGAAGACCTCCGGCATCTGCGCGGCAAACTGGCTGATGGCTTTGAAGCCCGTACAGTGCGAAGGGACGATCATCTTGGGTTTCAATTGTTTGATGGCCTCAATCGTCCTTTGGATATCCTCGTCGGAAGCTCTGGCAAGATGGAATCCGCCGAGGACGGCCCAAACCGTGTCCACACCGCTGATGGCTTGCGCGTAACGAACAGTGTTGACAATCCCGGAATGGGCACATCCGGAAAGAACAACGAGGCCCTTGTCCTTCACATTGATGATGATGGCCTGATCGTCCTCAATCATGTGGGGGACAAAGGTGTCGCCATCCCGGTAGTACGCCTTCGACGACGCTCCCAGCGCCTCGAAGCTCTCACGTGGCACAAAACCCGTCGTCCAGCAACCCGGACCGAGTTGGTACGGCGCTTCCGAAAGCACGATATCCGCACCTGCCGCTTCCCATTCCACACGCGGGGGACCGGAAACCGGACCATACTTGGCGCCATCATCGGCGATACCCCACAACTCGCGGAACGCCGCCGGATGCGCTACCAAAGGCACACGCCGCCCCTGCACGTAGCGACGGATTTCCGCCATCGTCGCGCCAGGCTCCCACTTGCGGCCTTTAGGAGGCCATCCCTCCATCGCCTTGAGCACCGCCGTCATCGCGCCGGTATGGTCGCCGTGACCGTGGCTCAGCGCGATTTGGGTGATGCCTTTCGGATCAATCTCCATAAGCCGCATGTTCTCCAACAATGCGATCTCGCTGATACCCGCATCCCACAGAATGCGAATACCGGCATCCTTAAGATCAATCAACGCCGAGAAGCCATGTTCGGCCAGAAGCGGTTCATCGTCGAAGTACTTCACCGTCTCAGTAGATTTCACGATCAAATCGGCCCGGTTGTCTACCAGAACCGTGATCGAGATATTCGCCGTTTCGCCAAAATCTGTAATTATGGGCATCTTACCTCCTTCGAAAATAGCTTACTTCAACACTTAGGGTTCGTAAAAATATAACTTCCCGTTTTTCGCTCTAAGCCCCGTCCCCGGGGCGCTCTGCGCGGGAACTCATTCTTTTACAGGCCCTTAAGGCGGATCACAATCCGGCACGAGCATTTTCAGTGTCGTTGGCGTAGCTTGCTACATGGAAACTCCTTGAAAAATGACCACAGAGACACAGAGGGCACAGAGAGAATCTTAAAAAAAACTCCGTGAACTCTGTGTCTCCGTGGTAAAGATTCCCTACTTTACTATTTTCCTGCGCGAGTTCTGGCATTGACAAACTACCGCGCAAAGGCATTGAAGGGATTGGTGCACGTCAGTTGGTGGATCATAGCCTCGTCCACACCACGCGCACGCAGTTTGGGCAGAAAATACTCGCTGATGTAGGTGAAAGGACGTAGCGTCCCGCCGCCAGGCTGCGCCGGATCGTACCAACCCCGGTCGTGACTGAGCATCAGGCGATGGCCAAACCCTGCGTCGAGGACACGAAGGATGCGCTCGATGTAGGCCTCGTCTTCGTCGGGATTGCCGATGCCGTCATACTCCAGCCACGCGCCACGCCGCGCCATTTCGAGGTGCTGATCAAAGTCCGGTTCAGCCTGCGTGTGAATCCAGATAAAGCGTTCGGGCGTGTACCCGGCGGCTTCGATAATATCGAGTTGATCGCGTACCACCCGTCCCCGGATGGTGTGGCTACCGATCACCGCGTTCGTTGCGGACCCCGCTGCCGCCGCGGCGCGGAGAATCTTCGCCTCGCACTCCGTGATGCCGTCATCGCCCGCGCTGAGCTTGATCCACGCGGCCTGCACGCCAGTATCCTCGATCTCGTCCTGCAACTCCGCCAGCATCCAGTCGCGCAACTTCTCTTCGCTGGCGGCGTGTGCCCAGGCGGGAATCCACGGCTCGCGGTAGATGCCGGTGGGGACAACTACGGGAAAATCCGTGGCCTCCGAAACCGCGCGCACCAGATCAACGCGCCGCCCCACCCCAACAGGACTGCACTCCACGAGCGCTGTCACACCCACCACGCGGGCCTTCTCAATCTCGGGCGCCATCAACGCAATCACATCGGCTGCGTCCACCGTCACATCCACCACCTTCTCCGGTGGGCGCACATCCACGAAGATATGCTCGTGGGGCAAAATCACCCCCACCTCATCCGCGGATTTCGGGCCAAGGGTCGTCAACAAATGCGCCATACGGATCACACCTCCCGCTTTTCAAAGCGTTGCACATAGCGGATGATTAAGCCAAACATCGCCAGGTTCAAGAGCAGGCTTGCCAGGATCATAAACACCGTCACCCTTGGGCCGGTGGACTCGAACCACTGCCCGATCAACCAGGGGATGAGCATCCCCCCGCTGCTTGCACCGACGAAAAACCATGCCGTGGTTTTGCCGGTGGTCGTCATATGGCGCCCGGCAAAAGAGATCATCGTCGGAAAGAGTGACGCCATCGAAAACCCCGCGCCAAACGTGCCGATCCACAGCACCGCCGGCGCATCAGGCCACGCGATGACGATGAGCACGCTGAGCAAACAGCCGATCAAATCGCCAAACAGCAGCGTCCGCGGTCGCAGGCGGGCTGCCAACGGGATAGACAGCAGCCGCCCCAACGTTAACGCACCCCAAAAAACCGAGGTCAGATAGGCTGCCGTAGCGGCATCACCCAGGCCAGCCGCCTTGGCGTAGGTCGCAATCCACCCACCGAAGCTGGTCTCCGATCCCACGTACAGGAAGAAAAACAAGGCAATTAACACCACCAACAGAGCGGATGTGCGCCGTGTCCCAGCCACCGGCGAGGCACCGGGTGTACTATCCGCGTCCGCAGATGAAGAGGGGCTTGGCAAGCGCAGCACGGCCACAGCGACAGGCACAATCAGCAGAGCAAGAATCCAGTAGGCCCAGGTGACACCCGCACCGGCAGCCAATGCACGGGCGATGACGACCGGCGACAGAAAGGCCCCGACGCCGAAGAAAAAGTGTAGCGCGTTCATATAGGGGCCAACCTTCTCACCGTGCAGCCAGACCAACAACGTGTTGCCACCCACATCCAACGCGCCCTCAAACATACCCAATGACAGCAGCACCGCAATCAGCACCCACAAAACGGGGATCAACGGGACAAGCGCCATGCTCAGTGCCATCAACAGCAACATCGTGCCCATCACAGGATTGCCGGAGCGGCGGTCGTACAATCGCCCGCCGAGAAACGAGCCGAGTAAGTAGCCTAACGCATGGGCGGTAAAGCCGTAACTAATCTGGGACAGGGTCGCACGCGTGTTGGTTGCCAGATCGGTCAGCGTCGGGCCCAACGAGGCGGTGGCCAATCCCAAAGCAACGAAGGCCGCGCAGTAACCAATAGTGACGTATATGCGCGTTCGGTGTGAGGAAATGGTGGACGGATTGGTAATAGTTTCGGAAGTTGTCATTATGCTCCTAGGAATTAGAAATTAGAAATGAGAAGTGAGAAGTGAGAAGTGAGAGATAAGACAGGTTGTACGCCGGACAATGAGTATCTTGCCTCTTGCATCCTGCCTCCTTCCTCTAGGTGATAAGCTCCCGTGGCAAGAAATCCAC
>JAFGSL010000065.1 GCA_016934645.1 Anaerolineae bacterium | reverse complement strand
GGTCTTCCAACAGCCGACACTCTTACCCTGGCGCGCCGTGAGAGATAACATCGCGCTGCCCCTGGAGATGATGAAGTTGCCGTCTGCTGATATCCAGGCACGTACCACCGATTTGTTGGAGCTTGTCGGACTTGTGGGTTTCGAGCAGGAGTATCCTATCCATCTTTCCGGCGGGATGGCGCAACGCACTGCCCTCGCTCGCGCACTGGCGCAAAACCCGGAGGTGCTGCTGCTTGATGAACCCTTCGGCGCGCTCGACGCACTGACGCGCGAGCGCATGGCGGCGGAACTGCTGCGCATCTGGGAACGGGACAAGCGGACGGTGCTGATGGTGACGCACAGCGTCGAGGAAGCGGCGTTACTGGCCGACCGCGTGGTGGTGTTGAGCGCGCGACCGGGTCACGTGGTGGAGATCGTAGAGGTGACACTGCCGCGCCCGCGTTCGATGGCACTGCTCGCCACGCCGGAGCTACAGCAGATTGCGGAGCATCTGAGAAAGGCGTTGTCCGGCGGCAACGGTCACACGGTTGCGTGCTCTATCTCGCCTTCCAAATCACGCGTAGCGCCGCCTGGCGGTTGACGTAGAATTTCACAGCCCACACGCCGGGCGATACGGCGCGCACGGCGTCGTCGGGCAGTGGGTTCTCGTTCAAGAGGATTTCTGATGGCCGGGAAGGCAGCGCCAGCCACACTTCACCTTTCGCCAGACGTTGTAACTCGATCGTCAGGGTGAGATTGCCATCCAGCGTAGTTAAGCCACCCAACTGCCACTCTGTGATCTCAGCGCCTTGCGAAATGTGGAATGTCGTCGTCACCAGATGAGGGACAGATTGTGCCAGGCGAACTCCAAGCAGAACCGCGCCGTGGGGCGGTAAGTGAAATACCGGCTGCAATGCGCCCGGTTCCAGGCGCAGATAGCGCCGTTCCCAAAAATCGAAAATGTGATACGGTTTACGTTGATCCATCGGCAAATCGGCTGGCAGCGTGCGCTCGACCGGCGCGTCGCCCCAGTTGAAGAGGCCAACCAGCCGCCAGCGCCCCCACGGACGCGCAACAGGAACGATGACTTCCTCCGGCATCTCCTTCTGAAAGAGGTCAAGCACGTCCATCCCATCTAACAATGACGGGAACAGCGCCGCGACCAGCGCCCGGCGTTCCGGCGAGAGCGCATCCAGCTTGTCGGAGAGCAGCAATAGCCCACCCGAAAGCCCGATCAATGTGACCTGCGCCATGACCTCGTCTTCGGTTAAATAGGTCTGTGTATCACGCATCAGCAGGGTATCCGGGTCGTTCGTCCACCAACGATTGTGCATCCAGGTGCGCGTCGCCACATTGCGCAAACTGTTGCGCAGGCTTGGCAGGGAAGGATTGTGTTTGAGCAAGCGTCCCACCCGGCCATAATTTGGTTCCCAAGATGGTGCGGTATCCGGACCGATACGCATCGCGTCCACCAGACCTAGCGCCGATTGTAACGGCGCGCCACAACCAACGATGTAAGTATCGTCGCCGGCGGCTTCCCGGATGACCCGGAAAATCTGCCGTAGCGCCTGCGCCCGCGTCAGCCGCGCGTTATAACGCTTGCCGGGTAATGCGCCTGCGTACATAAAATCCAACTTGAGATAGCCGTATCCCCATTCGTGCACCGCCTCTTGCACCAAACCTCGGATGTGCATTTGCACGCCAGGATGGGTAGGGTCGAGCGCCCGGCCCAGAAATCCCGATATCAAGCCCGGCGAAACCGGACGGCCACGCGGTGTGCGCAGCAGCCAATCCGGGTGCTGCGTGACAAGCGTCGACTTGGGATGCGCCGTCAATAGGCCAAGCCACAAACCGGGTGTAAACTCCGAACCACGGATGCGTTCAGCCAACCAACGGAAATCGTGCGGGAAACGGGCGTTGCGCTCGGTCCAGTCACCCCACTGCGTCTGGTAGCCCTCATCGAGTTGGATCACTTCCATAGGGACTTCGTCGGCAAGTAAGGCCGCTGCGGCCAGATTCTCGATAATGTCCGCCTCGCTCACCCGGTTGCCGTACATATACCAGGAGCACCATCCCGTCGGCGCGGGACGCGGCGTGGAAAGCTGCATCTGGCGGATGACGGCGTAGGCATACTGCGCAAACGGGTCCGTACTGGGCAAAGGCGCCCATTCCAGATAGAACCACTCGGAGGCCAATCCTTCGCCCACGTCAAGTGGCACATCGTCAGCCTGGGACTGTACGGTTAGCGCGTGATAACCGGGGCGCACATCTGCGCCGACTTGCACAAATTGATCTGCGAGCGACACGCCTCCGGCAATCAACGCCTCTCTGGGCGTCACGACCGCGCCAACCATTTCACTCCAAAAACGCCCAGTCTGCCTGCTATAGGGTGTTACAGGATTGTGGATCATGGGACCTTGGAGCCAGCGCTCCGGCAAAGAGAGCGCCGTGTGATGACGGTGCGCCGGTACAAATCCAGCGGCGGACCAGGACTGCCAGCCATTGACGTAGAATCCGGAGGGCGGCTCAATCGATTCGAACCCCTCCGGCATTGTATTGACGAAGAAACGGCGAATGTGTATAGGATCAGGGCCAACGTTTGTCACTGCGACCTTGAGCAGGACAAACGGGCGCGAAGGGTAGACCCGCACGGTGACGCTCAACGTCAGGCCGTAGAATTCCTGATGACAAATCGTTGCGCTCTCCGCCTGCCCGTGGACATCCTCAAGGTGTTCCGTCGTCACCCGGCCACCGGGAAGCTTATCCGTCGTCAACAAACGAACATGTCCGCGCCGGACGATTTCGACGCCAGAGAAACAACGCAGGGCGCGTCCCGGACTTTGCAGGCGGAGCGTGCCGGTGTGGGGTTCCCAGCGCACTTCAAAACATGGACTTTGAAACAGCAACGTCATCGTTGAGACCATCCCCCTCAGGCAACACGGTCAACGCGCAGCGATCCACAACGTCACCACCACACACAACACACAAATTGCCAGGAGGATTCCCCCAAGCACCACGACCAGCACAGTAACCGCAATCTTTTTTTGGCGAGGATCCGCCTCGATTTTCTCGCCTGCCTCTACAAGCAGCCCCAGACCAAACTCAAGGATCAGCGCACCCAGCGTGAGCAGCGCCGCACCTACCGGGACGGAGAGGGCCAGCGCCAACACAATAGCAATCAGGAGTTGCATACGCCCTCTGGAAATAGTCGGGTAGTCATTCGTC
>JAFGSL010000516.1 GCA_016934645.1 Anaerolineae bacterium | reverse complement strand
ATTGATCGCTCAAACGGCGCAAGCTCTGCATCTGGGGGATTCTTGGGCTGCGCCGTGATTCCCTCGTTTTATTGATAAGATACTGAAAAGGGATCATAACGGCTGGACTTACACTGTTGATGCGCATATGCGATCTCAGATGGAACGAATGTCCGCTTTTCGCTCTTCTATTGCTGATCCCCGCACTATATCGCACACGCTTTGGAGCTATCGGCTCAATGAAGAGCCGTTTTATTTCAAATTCTGTGAACAAGTTCGCCCTACCGCACGCGACGAGAGTCTTGTACCTGGGATTATTTTATGCGCACCACATTTAGAAGAGTTTCTTGATCTACCAGAAGCCAGAGAGCCAGGAAAGGAGCCGTCGATCAGTTACCGAAACTGTCCTCGTTATTTCAACAATACCGAATTTGTACAATTGGCGAGATCTGGTTGGATCGGAGGCAACAAGCACGCCACAGCACTCTTACAGAAAGTGCTAGAAGCAAACCAAAGAGGTGGCCGCAGTGCAATGCTTGCAGTAATTGATACTCCTAAATTAGGCATGGTTCAGAATCAGTTTAACATTTCTGAATTCTTTGAGAACCGCTACACATACTAAATGCGCCGAAGAATCACGTTTACGACGATGTTTACCACATTTAGTGAGTAATCACGACGACAAAACAGTCGGAAATTCTCGAAAGTGCCAAACTGACTTTCCCTGGTTTTTGAACCATGCCCTAAATTACGGTCAGCAAATCAGTGTATCCAGATGCAATAAGGCTTTTATCACCCACAAAGCGCCTGGGTCAACAGTCACACAACGACCCAGATTTTGCCCTTCCACAAATCCGCACTATCATATCCTCACCTTTAACACGGAGGTTACACAATGCCGAAAGCCATTATGGTCATGTTCGATTCCCTCAATCGCCGTATGCTCCCGCCCTACGGCTGCGAGTGGGTGCACGCGCCGAATTTCCAGCGGCTGGCGGAGCGCACGGTGACGTTCACCAACAGCTACGTGGGCAGTATGCCATGCATGCCCGCCCGCCGCGAACTCCACACCGGGCGCTACAACTTCCTGCACCGCAGTTGGGGGCCGCTGGAACCCTTCGACGATTCCGCGCCGGAGATCCTGAAAAACAACGGCATCTACACGCACCTCGTCAGCGACCACTACCACTACTGGGAAGAAGGCGGCTGCACCTACCACACCCGCTACACCAGTTGGGAGATCGCGCGCGGGCACGAGGGCGACCCGTGGAAAGGCGTCGCCGCCGATCCCGAGATCCCGGAGCACGTCGGCGACCGCTCCGGCCCGATGTGGCGGCAGGATTGGGTCAACCGAACATACATGCAACGCGAGGAGGATCAGCCGCAAGCCAAAACCTTCGAGATGGGGATGGAGTTCATCCGCACCAACGCCGCCGAGGACAACTGGTTCCTGCAAATCGAGACCTTCGATCCGCACGAACCATACTTCACCCAGCAGCACTATAAGGACCTCTACCCTCACGAATACGACGGCCCGCACTTCGACTGGCCTGGCTACCACAAAGTGACCGAGACGCCGGAGCAGGTCGAGCATTGCCGCTACGAAAACGCTGCGTCGGTGAGCATGTGCGACGCCCACCTGGGCAAAGTCCTCGATCTGATGGACGAGCTGGATTTGTGGCAGGACACGCTCCTTATCGTCTGCACCGACCACGGCTTTCTGCTGGGCGAGCACGATTGGTGGGCCAAGTGCGTCCAGCCCTTCTACAACGAAATCGCCCACACGCCGCTCTTCCTCTGGGATCCACGCACCGGGCGCAAAGGCGAAGCCTGCGACGCCCTCGTGCAAAATATCGACTGGGGGCCGACGCTGCTGGAATACTTCGACGTACCAGCGACGCCCGATATGCAAGGCATCCCGCTCACGCACGCCGTCACGTCGGACGAACCCTTGCGCGAAGGCGTGCTCTACGGCCTCCACGGCGGGCACGTCAACGTGACGGACAGGCGCTACGTCTACATGCGCGCACCCGCCGCGCCGGAGAACGCGCCGCTCTACGAGTACACGCTGATGCCCACGCACATGCGCCACACTTTCGACGTGCGCGAATTGCAGGATATCCAACTTGCCGAACCGTTCAGCTTCACCAAAGGCTGCCGCACGATGAAGATCGACGGTCGCACGGATGGCTGGCGGGATATGCACCGCTTCGGCACGCTACTCTTCGACCTGGAAACCGACCCGCAGCAGGAACACCCAATCCACGACCCGGAGATCGAAGCGCGCATGATCGCGCTGCTAATCAAACTGATGAAAGCCAACGATGCCCCGCCGGAGCAGTTTGAGCGGCTGGGACTATCCCCGTCTACCGTCTACAGTCTACTGTCTACCCCATGATCATCACCGTCACACCCAATCCCGTACTGGATCACACGCTGACCGTACCAGAGATCGCCTTCGATACGGTAACGCGGGCCACGGCGATCCGCGACGACTGGGGCGGCAAGGGCTTCAATGTCTCGCGCGTGCTGCTGGCCCTCGGTGTGGAGAGCCTGGCGCTCGGCTTCATCGGCGGCGCGACGGGGCGACGACTGGCGGCGGGACTGGCTTCACTCGGCATTCCTACCGACTTCGTGACCATCGCCGGAGAAACGCGGACCAACATCGTCATCACAGATGCGCAGGCACACCACTACGTCAAAGTCAACGAGGCAGGGCCGACTGTGACACCGGAAGAGATCGAACAGTTTATGGACAAGGTCCGGCAGCGCGCCACAGGCGGTGAAAAGCATGTCGCAGGCGATACCTGGACGCTCTGCGGCAGCCTGCCGCCCGGCGTCCCGGACGACTTCTACGCGCAGATCATCCGGGTGCTGCAATCCCACGGCGTTCGCGTGCTGCTGGATACGAGCGGGGCGGCGTTACGTTTGGGTTGTGAGGCGTGTCCATTCCTTGTCAAGCCCAACACAGACGAGGCTGCCGCGTTCATCGGCCATGCCGTGGCAACCCGCGACGATGCGCTAAACGCCGCGCGTGCCTTCCTCGAACGCGGCATTGCGCAAGTCGCGCTCTCGCT
>JAFGSL010000064.1 GCA_016934645.1 Anaerolineae bacterium | reverse complement strand
CTGCATTTTCTCCGGGCCGATCGGCGTCCCCATCGACCCTGAGGCAATGACCAACCCATCGAAACGCTCCTTATTAACCAAATCATAGAGTACATTGTTCATCGCATCAGGATGCGGTTCACTATGTAGCGAAGCGCCGACGAAACAGAGCAAATTCACATCCCGCTCGCGCGCCAGGGACTCCACACCCTGCCAGATCGCGTTGTGATACCCCGATGTGAGCTGATCGATAAAGAAGCCAAGCGTAGGCCGGCGCTGTGTGGATGCAGGTGCGCCTGCCGGTTTTCTGCGGGTCGAACTGCCGCCCGTACGTCTACTCTGCTTCGCCATTGTCTCCTCCGTCGGGCTGCCGGTGATCGGGTTGCCCGGTCAGTTCGGCACCTTGCGCCTGAGCGCCCCAACGCACGTAGACGCGCGATCCGCCGAGTGTCCTGTTCAACGCCTCGGTCGTGACACGCATCAATGCCGCTAGGTCGGTGGCGCGCTGCATCTGATCTGAGATTTCACGGATCACGCCTTCGCGGGCGGCGCGGAGTTGCGTCTGCCGGTAAAGGCGCGCGCTTTCCAACGCCTGTCCCATTTGCTCGGCCAGCGCTTCGAGCAAGGCCACTTCCTCACGGGTCCAAGTGACGTCCGGCGAGAGGCCCGTAGCATCCTGGCTCTTGCTGAAATTCAATACACCCACAACCCGGTCGCGCACCAAGATGGGAACGGCCAGCGTCGGCATCCCATCGGTATAGCCTCGCACACTCTGGCGGGTGCGGCGGGCGGCGTGCATCTCGGGACTCCACTCCCCCTGCGCGGGGAAGAGCGTCACTTCCTTCGTATCCGTCACCGCGCGCGCGCCGACGTATCCCGTGGTAGCGCGGGTACGGGTCACCAGGTCCCAGTCCTGACGCATTTGCACACCGTAGGCCCGGCGCTCGGCGTCGAGGGATTCCTGCGCTTGCGCCAGTAGGCGCGCATTATCGATCGCAATTGCCACTTGATCGATCATGGTTTGCAGCACCATCAACGTTGCCTCGTCGAAGGCGTCCGGGTGGGTGCTCTGTACGCTCAACGCACCGAGTACCTCATCGCGCGAGCGCAACGGCAGAGCTGCCTCCGAGCGGGTATCCGGCAGCTCCGGGTTGATCACGCGCACCGCATCGACTTCGGCGTGCGACGCTACGCGGGCTTCAGCGTGCGCGATGCTCCATCCGATCATTCCCTCGCCCACGCGGATGCGGTGCTGCCGCGCCAACATCGCTTGCCCGGCCTCACCCGTACCCGAACGCAATACCGCCCACGCGTGGGTTTCGTCCACCAGGAACAGGCCGGCGTAGTACAAGTCAAAACGCCCACGGATCAATTCAACGACTTGCTGAATCAATACATCAGGATCGAGGATCGAAGCCGCTGCGTGACTCACCTCCGCCGAAGCTTGCAAGTACGCGGAGCGTTGTTCGAGGTCTGTAGTACGCTCGACCACCCGCTGTTCCAAGGTGTCGATAGACTCGCGCAACTGCGCCGTCATACTGTTGAACGTGCGCGCCAGAACGCCCAACTCGTCCGCGCTCACCACCGTCGCCGCACGCGTCAGATCGCCCTTTGCAATCGCAGCGGCGGTCTCGGTAAGCTCATCGATTGGTTCAAAAGCCTGGCGCATAGTAAAAAAGGTCAGTCCTCCCAGCAGCAACCCTCCCACGATCAATACGAGCACGCCAGAGCGAACAATCTGCTCAATTGAACGGCGAAAATCCGCATATTCCTGCTGCGCGATGATGCCCCACCCGTTATCCAGTGCATCCACGTAGGCCTGCCATTGCCGGCCCTCAGCATCGACAAAACTAAACTGTTGCTCCTTGCCCTCGCGCAATTTCTGGGCCACAGGGGAACCGTGAACATCAACAATGACCTCGGAGAACGCCGGATCAGGATGTGCGATGATGCGGTCTTCCTCGTCCACGACATACACCACGCCTGTTTCGCCAAAATTCGTTACGGCAACCTCATGGGAAAGCTGATCCAGCGTGGCGGCGAACATCCCGACGCCGACGAGATTCCCCTGTTGATCACGAACCGGCATCGAGATGATGAGCGCGGGTTTTCCGCTCGTGCGGCCGATCGCCACTTGATACGCGATTGGAGCGCCGTCTCGCACTTCCTGGAACCATGTGCGGTCGCTATAATCGGTCAACGCGGCGCCATCGCTGCGCGCCACGTTCATCCCGCTCAAGTCGGTCGTGCTCACCAGGTAAATATGCTCGTAAACCGCGTCCATGGCCGTCAAGACCGGTTCCTGCGCAGCAGCATCCATCCTTTGAATTTCCGGCTGCGTCACCAACTGCCGCAACGCTTTGACATTGTAATCCAGCCACAATTGCACGCTGGTCGCCAACAAACGGTTGGTCCCGCTCATCATCTCAGCAGATTGGCCTTCAATAACCACAGAGGAACGGAATATTACAAAGCCGACCAACGCAAGCAGAATGGGAATGGCAATCGCCAATGTCAGCATCGTCAAGCGTGGGCGCAGGCGCCCGCGTTGGGCGCGACGTTCGGACAGCATTTGCCAAAACGCAGTATAGGCATAGCCCAGTGCAAAGAACGCAGTGGTGATAACCGACGTTGCGCCTGAGCCGGTGACAGCGCGCAAACCAAATTGCACGGCCACTGCAAGGCATTGTGTGATCAACAGCATCCAGGCCAACTGGCGCGTCGCGCGCGGCGTTTCGCGGCTTATGACAGTCCATAGCACAGGCACAAATGGCAACAACGAGAGGACGTACACGTATAACGGTCGCACAACGCGCGCCACACTCCCTGCTTCATACACGCTACTGGCGATATAGCCGCCGGTGTAACTCGCAGCATCAAAACCACTGTACCACAATCCGGTATGCCAAAAAGCATCGATGGCGGCCAACACCATAGGCAAGAAGACAAGGACGTACAATAGCCATCCCAGCCATCGCCAGCGACCTTGCAGCCATTGCGGCTTGAGAAGGACTATAGCCGTCAAAAGCAATCCTACTTTGGCCGGTTCTGAGGTCAACGCCAAGAGTAAAGTGGGCAATACAGCTTCTGCAGCCCGCGTAACGCCAAATAGCGTCCCCATGGCCAGATTATTGACGGCAAAGATAAACAGCAGGAGGCTGACGTGGCGATTGGCCGTGTGCCGGGTATTGAGGAGCAGTATGTACAAGGCCAGAATCAACCCCAGCAAACCTACCAGCCACGCTGCAACCTGCAAGGTCTCGTTCGTCAACAGGTCATTCATACGTTGACCTCCTCTGTGGCCGCCTCTTCCAGGTCTGCGCCGCT
>JAFGSL010000515.1 GCA_016934645.1 Anaerolineae bacterium | reverse complement strand
TGCTGGGCCTGCTTCTGGTTGTTGGCAATCGTCGAAATCAGCAAGCCAAGCCCCAGCCCGGAGAAAACGTAGATCATCGCCAGGCCCATGAAGAGCCAGAAACTTCCCCGGAAGGGGACGTGGAAGAGGATGACGCCCGCGGCAACTGCCGTGAGCACGTTGATGATGGCGACGATGACGTTGGGGATGATCTTGCCGATGAGCAGCTCCGCCGGGCGGATGGGCGTGACCAGCAATTGCTCAATGGTGCCGGCCTCGCGCTCACGCACGACTGCCGCGGCGGTCATCGCAATACTTGAGGTTTGGATGAGCAACGCAATCATGTTGGGGATGGTGAACCAGAGTTGTTGCATATCGGGATTGTAGAGGATGCGCATCCGCGTGTCCACCGGCAAATCGGCGCTGATGGGGAGGCCGGAGCGTTTGATCTTTGTCATCAACACCTCTGATGAGTAGGATTGCGCGATGGCGCTGGCCCGTGTGTAGCCCGATTGGACGGTGAACAAATCTGAGCCGTCGATCAAAAAGAGTACTTGCGCTTCTTTACGGTCTACACGGGCGGCGAAGTTCGGTGGAATGATGATGCCGGCCTGCGCGCGCCCACTGTCGATGGCCTGGATTACCTCGGTTTCGCTGGCAACGTAATCAACGACATCGAAATAGCGTGTGTTGACCATCGCCGCCACGTAGGCGCGGCTGTGGACATCCAGACTTTGGTCGGCAACCACGGTGGGGATGTGTTCTACGTTCATATCCACTGCGTAGCCGAGCATAAACAACTGCAAGAGTGGCATACTCAGCATTAGGAGCAGAGTGCCCCGGTCGCGCAGCGTTTGGATGAACTCTTTTTGCAAGACGGCCCAAATACGTTGTAGCATTGTTCTCTCTTTAACCGACCTGAAAGCGGAAAGTTTAGCAGAATGTGATCGGGTCAGCCGTTTTCGCGCACGCGCAACCCGTCGAATAACAGATCGACAGCGACCTGCGCCAGCTTGTGGCGTTCTTCCGCGGTGGGGGCGGGCTGCTTGCCACGCAGCACCGGCGCGATTAGGGCCACAAAAGCGCCCAAGATCATCGGCGTTACAGTTTCGGGGTCGATAGGGCGAAAGTTGCCCGCTTTAACCCTCCTGGCGACGAAACTTTTGATGGCTTGCCCGATGTACTGCAGGCGTCCGATTACAAAGTCCTCCAGAATCACATCGTCTACCCAAATCTCGGTCAGTAAGGCGCGCGTGAAATCGAGCTGCGACACAAAAATCTCAAGGCCGTTCTCGACGACGCGAATAAACTCCTCGCGCGTTCTGGGGGGACGGGCCTGCTCCAACAACGTGTCGATGGGGATGCACATCTCGTTGAGAATTGCCAACAGAATGTCGCGCTTACCCTCAAAGTAGTTGTAGAGCGTTCCTTCTGCCATATCCGCAGCATCGGCCAGGTCTTTCGTGGTGGTGTGTGCGTAGCCCTTCTCCGCGAAAACCCGCGCGGCGGCGGTCACGATCTCGTGCCGTCGTCGTTCGATGCGCCGCTCGCGGCGCGACTGCCAGGGGGAAAGGTTTTTTCTCTTGCCGTCCATAACTCTCCTTACGTGACCATTCCTGTTAGCTGGAAGCCCTTGCGAAGCCCCGAACGCCTTCCAAAATGGAAAATAATTACACTAATAAGCCGTGTAAGACCTATCTTCGTCTGTATTCACAAGGGCCATAATGAAAAATGAGTGATCACTCATTTTGTGAGTAATTGTACATCTTTTGAGTATTTTGTCAAGTTTGATTTTGGTTAGTAGTATTAGCCAGGGGAACCTGATTTTTATATCTCACAAAACTGGCTACAATAGAGACATGATCTTTCCGGTGAGGCCTTACGGAGGGGGGAAATGCGCCCCAGTGGAACGATGACACCGCTACTACACAATGGCTTTCTATTGATCGTAGTTGCTGGACTCTTGTTGGGGTTGCGGCGCGCAATGTTACCTGAAAAGACGCCAAACCGCAGGCGGGTCCGATTGCCGGGAAACTCGGTGTCGCGGTTGGGGCTGTTGACCGCGTGCCAGGCTGGACTGTTGTTGTTTCTGGGGCTGCTTAGTGCGCTACAGTTTCGTGAGGACAATTTTGGCAAGCTACAGTTGTGGGCCTGGACGGTCTTCCTGCAACTCCCATTATTCCTGAGCGGTGTGGTTCTTCTCTTGTGGCGACGGGTGCGGCTTGTGGCCTGGGGCAGTTTGGCAGTCATTGCGTTCCTTGCCCTCATTGTAATTGACGCTTTCCTTATCGAACCGCGTTGGCTGGAAATCTCGCGCATCACCTTAACGACGGCTAAAGTGCAGCAGTCCTTGCGAATCGTGGTGCTCGCCGATATCCAGACCGACCGGCCTGGCGCTTACGAAGAGCGAGTGCTTCGCATGGCGGTGGCCGAGCAACCAGACCTGCTATTGCTGGCAGGTGACTATATCCAGATGGGACCGCGCAGTCGCAGTGATATGGAAGAATGCCAGGCGTTGAATGCGATTATGGATCGAGTGGGATTGGATGCGCCACTCGGTGTTTATGCGATACAAGGCAATGTAGATCGGACTGGTGTGTGGCCCATTATCTTCGCCGGACTACCCGTTACGACGCTCGAAACTACGACGCAAGTGGATATGGGGCCGGCAGTTTTGACGGCACTTGGTATGCAGGATGCCTTTAATACGCGGATGGTGGTGGCGCCACACGATAAGTTTCACGTTGTTCTTGGGCACAGCCCGAACTTCAGCCTGGGCACGGTGAATGCGGATCTACTCATTGCAGGACATACCCACGGCGGGCAGGTGCAACTTCCCTTCATCGGCCCATTGATGACGTTGACTGCTGCTCCACGGGCATGGGCTTCCGGCGTGACGACTATCACGCCGGGAAAAACACTTATTGTCTCGCGCGGCATCGGTATGGAACGCGCGCAGGCCCCGCAATTGCGTTTTTTGTGTCGACCTGAGGTGGTTGTTATCGACGTAATGCCGGCAAATTAATCATTACCTGTTGCCGGGGCTATCTGACTGACGACAATCTGACATTTTGGAGGAGAGCCATGACCTTGATGTCCCCTAATGATATACTCATTACCATCAGGCCCATTCAGCCTGACGAACTAGACCTTATCCCTTTGCGTTGTTGGCCTGAGGAACGCGAGACGTTAATGCGGCTCTTTGAAAACCAGGGCACCATCGGTATGGCGGCGTGGGAAGGCGATAGGTGTGTGGCACAGCTTCACTGCTATCGCATTATTCTCCCCGATCAGGACAATCCCGATTGGCCGCCGTGGAATCATTGGTGGCGACCAGATTGGTGGCTGAAGATGACCCGCTCGGTGAACCTGGAATTCTCTGGGCCAGCGTGGTGCCATGCCTGCTGTCACGTGGGGCGCACGCTGGAAAGCTTCCGCCAGGAAACTGAGATAGTCTCGGATACCCCAAATATCCTCAAAGGTGTCGACCCGCGCTACTTCGGGCGGGGGATCGGCACGGCGCTCTGCCGCGCTTCCATGCGTTGGGCTTGGGCCCGCGATTACACGACGATTCTGGCATTGGGCGCGCCGCAGGGTATCTTCGAATATGCCGTCGCTGCGGGACATTTGCCCTGGACGACTTACGCAAAGTTGGGCTTCGATTTCTTTGGGCTGGTGAACGACGCAGCGCAATTGCCACAATGGGCACGCGGGCACGGCCCAACTGAGGTTGAAGAGGCCATCCATGCTGCCGCTGCCGCAGGCCGTCCTATGCAGGATTTCCTCGAACGGCTGATGGTGATGAATTTGACCGGTCAGTAAATGGGAATGCGACTAATATAATAGGGTCGTTGTCATCTCGTACTTACTGCCGGTTTCGGATGAGATGATGGCGCCAGCCATCATCTCAGTGATGTGTAGTCCCCATTCCACATTGACCACAGGATCGCGATCTTCAAGGATGCAGTCGATGAAGTGCTGGCTGGATTCGTGGTAGTAGTTGAACGCGCCGGGCGTCGGCTGCGGCCACTTGGCTCTACTGCCGTCACCGCGCGCGGGGATGTGATACCAGCCGTCGGCGTCCACATCCGGCAGCAGGTCCTTGCGATTGGAAATAATGGATGCGGTGTAGCCAACGCCGAAGATCAGGTTGCCCTCCGTGCCAAAGATTTGTAGTCCCCCGCCACCGGTTCCGGGCAGGATGGGGTGGAAGATGCGTCCCACGTGACACGTGCCGATACTACCGTCTACCATCTCGTAGAGGGAATAGGCGTTGTCCACAGCTTCCATCTTCACGTGCTGCGTCCTGGGCAAATCCAGGACAACATCCCAGTAGTTGGCTTTGTCTGGATCGGTGACGCCGGTTAGAAATTCGTCGTATTTGTGCTCCGGGACGATGTGGTGATCGCCGACCAGAAGTTTGGTGTGGGCCGTCACGCTTTTGCATGGACCGAGTACCGATACGATCTGCGATGGTGCATAGGGTAGATCGAACAGGAAACCACCGCTGTCTTTCGTATAGAAAGCGTCCTGCCCATAGGGATTATTGCCTAACGATGGCCCGTACTTTGTCGGACCGGTCCATGCTAAAGAGAACCAAAGGATGTCGCCCAGCACGCCTTTTTTTACGAGATCGCGCAGGTGGGCCATATCTGGGTCGAGTGGGGAGTTGGAACTCGGCTCGATCAGCGCTTTGACACATGCCTTCCGCACCGCGACGGCGATGGCGCGGGCGTCGTCCATATCGGTCGCCATTGGCTTTTGCAGCAGTACGTGTTTTCCCGCTTCGACGGCAGCCAGTGTGAACGGAACGTGTGTGCCGGGCGCGGTGAGGATAAAGACCGCGTCGATGTCGGCTTGCGTGAGCATTTCGTAGTAGTCGAGATATTGTTCCTTTGCGCCGAATAGCCGCACACATGCCTGGGTACGCGTTTTAAACCGGTCGCAGACGGCGACAAGGTCTACGGTCTCCATTCGCATCAGATATGGCAGGTAATAGGCTGTCGCCACAACCCCGCATCCGACAACCCCAACTTTAACTTTCTTCCCGGTTTTGTATGTCATCCCGAACCTCTCTCTTGCATCCTGCCTCTTGTATCCTGCCTCTTTTATCTTTTAAGCTCTTCCAATTCTTCGACGGTGCGTGGCCAGTCGTCTTTCAAAAGCCGCGACAAGGCCCGGTCTGCCAACAACCGGTCCTCGGTCTGGCAGTGGGGACAGTAGTTGGTCTCGTTAGCTGCGTAGCGAATGCGCTGGACCTTGGTGCCGCACACTGGACATGGTTGCCCGTAACGTCCATGGACAGCCATCGCGTCGTGGAATGCCGTCACTTTGGGGAGTCCATCACCAGCCTCGGTGCGCAGGCGTTTCACCCATTCACCGAGCACGGCTTTGGTAGCTTCGGCTAGTTGCACGATCTGTTCGTCCGTCAGGTTTTTCGTCAGCAGGAAGGGCGACAGCCGCGCACGGTGTAAAATCTCGTCTGAATAGGCGTTCCCGATGCCGCTGAAGAGACGCTGATCGGTGAGTGCGCGTTTGAGCGTGTGATTCTCGGCCTTGAGCGCATCCCGGAATTTCGCCGTTGTCGCCTCCATGACTTCCACTCCGCCGCGCTCAAACGCCGCAAGCGTGTCTCGTCCATGGACCAGATGCAGACTAGCGCGCTTCTGGGTGGACGATTCGGTGATGAGCAGCGTCCCGTTCGTGAAAGTCAGCGCTGCTAGCCAGCTTTTCGCCGGAACTTTGCGTTCTGGTGGATACCATTGCAGCCGTCCACTGATCATCAGATGCAAAACGAGGAAGTCGTCACCGTCGAAGGCGAAGACGATGCGCTTGCCAATCCGTTCGAAGTCGCGCAAGCCCTTGCCTTCCAAAGTTTGAATGGGCGGGTTTGCCGTGCGTAATAGAAACGGATGTGCGATCTGCACGCGTTCCAAAGTCTGCTCCTGGACAAAACGCCGCAGAGCCTCGATGTAGACGACAATATCAGGATATTCAGGCACAGATCCCTCCGTGAGAGCGAAGATAGTCTCTCATTTTTTCAGCGTGTTTGGCCCTTTCCTCAACTGCCATCAGGGCACGGTTGGATGTATAAAACCCGTCGTTGTGATAGCGCGGTGTCACGTGGACATGATAGTGCCACACATCCTGATTGCCATCCGGTTCATTATGTTGCCGTGTCGAGATTCCGTTACATTGGTACACGACTTTCATTGCCAGAGCTATTCTTTTGACCACGCGGTGGATGTCTATGGCATACTCAACAGGTAGATCGTAGATGTTCTCGTAGTGTGCTATGGGGATGACGATCACGTTGCCGTGGTTATTCGGCCATTGGTGTGAGCCGATAAATGCTGCGACAGTATCATCGTGATAGATGATGTCACTATGAACAGAATAGGTGTGTTCGTTCTGGATGTCTTGAACAAGCGAACAGAACGGACAGATATAATTGGCTGGTGTGTGGTTGTACATTGATCTCCTCAAGATCCATTTGAATACGTCTAGTACATCGCGGCAGAAATCCTGAACCAGTTAGCGATGCTCAGAGCGGATCGCCAGATCCGCGATTCTTGCGCACAACGCCGGGATATGACGATCCCTGGTAAGCACAAACCGGGGAGCCATTTGCGCCGCGCAGTATTAGTCCTCTGACGGATTTACCTTACTAGGACTGTGGCCCCGCTTTAATAGGTGGGCGATGATCACCGATAAGGCCGCCAGGTCGGGGGGTTTGAGCATCCACTCGACGTGCAGCATTGCGAGTTCGCCGTTTAGCGGATGGCCGGTCAGCAAGATAACTGGTATGTCGATGCCTTGCTCTTGTATAGCGTGGTAGAGTGCTACGCCCCCCATTTTCGGCATGACGACATCGCTCACCACTAATGCGATGGTGTCGCGGTGTTCCTTTATGACGGATAGCGCCTCCTGCCCGTTGGTCGCTTCCAGAACCTGGTAGTCCAACGCGATCAGGCTCTCCGCGATAGCCATTCGCACGGCAGTGTCATCTTCTACCAGCAGCAGCGTTTCCCCATGTCCGTTTTGTACCGGAACGGAGGATGGAATCTCGGGGCTGATGTCAGCCTCTGGCGTGTGTAAGGGCCAGTAGATGATGAAGGTTGCTCCCTTTCCAACTGTGCTTTTTACATCGATATGACCTTCGTGCGCTTCCACAATGCCGTGCACCTGTGACAGGCCGAGTCCTGTTCCCAACGGCGCTTTAGTGGTGAAGAATGGCTCGAAGATGTGTGGTAGGATGTCAGGTGGGATGCCGGTGCCGGTGTCTGCTACGGACATGCGCACCCACCCGCCCGGCGGCACTTTCATTAGCGGCGCATCTGCGGGATCTGCAAACGTGATTTGCTCTAAACAGATGGTCAAGATACCGCCCTGCGGCATCGCATCGCGGGCATTGACCGCCAGGTTGGTCAGCACTTGTTGAACCCGTGTCGGATCCACATTGACGATGTAGTTGTCGTTCGTGTATTCGAAGCGAATCTCGATATGCTCCGGCAGTGTTCGCTGCAACAACTTCACGTGTTCTTTTACAAACGGCAACAGGTCGAGTGGTTGGCGTTCCAGCACGCTGTGGCGGCTGAAGTCGAGGATTTGCTGGATGAGATTGGCGGCGTGCCCTACCTGCTGGTTGATGACCTGCATCCGCTCCCGTACACGCGCGGGAAGCTGCGGATCGCGCGCCGTCATCTGCGCATACAGCACAACGGCAGCCATAATATTGTTGAAATCGTGCGCAATCCCAGCCGCCAACTGGCCTACTGCCGCCAGTTGCTCCTGGTGCTGGTTGCTTTTCTCGATCTCTCGTTGCCTGGTGACATCTCGTGTAACCAGAACCCATCCCTCTGGTTCTGCCGTGCTTTCCAACGGGCGCGCGATCACCTGGAAGACGCCGCCGGCTGCCTCTAGCTCGTGCCAGAGGCCCTGCGGTGGCGAGGTCAGCAGTTTTTCTAGCGGGCATTCCCCCCAGTGTGTGAGCACGTCACCCGGCTTTATGCCACCGAGTAAGTCCAAATAGTGCCGGGCTGCTGGATTCGTCAGGACGACGACGTTGTGCGCATTGATCAGCAGCACCCCTTCGGGTACCGTTTCTACGATCTTCTCGACACGCTGTGCTTGCGTGTGGATCGTTTCCAGCAGTTGCGCGCGTTCCGCTTCGGCCTGCTTGCGCTCGGTGATATCCCGGGAAACGCCCAGGATTTCTTGTGGTTGCCCCTGATCATCATAGATAAATGTGGCGTTGACCTCGATCCACTTAAGGGTGCCATCTTTGCACCGTTGCTCGAGTTGCAACGTTCGTGATTCGTAGGGCGTGCGTTGCACCGCTATAGCCATTTCTTCTTGAAACGTCTGTGCAGCGATGGCATAGGAGGATGGTGATAGTACTTGATCCAGAGGTTGACGGAGTGTCTCATCGGGACTGAAGCCGGTCAGGATTTCCTGGGAGGGACTGATGTAGGTGAACCGCAAGTTCATATCCATCGTCCAGATGACGTCATGGACGTTTTCAGCCAGCAAGCGATAGCGTTGCTCCGATTGCTGCAGTCGCTGTTGGTTGACGCGCAGCCGGTCCATCACATAGAACGCGAGTGCCAGTAACCCGGATACGAGCAGCGCCAGGAGGAGATTGGCACTGAAGCGCAAGAAGTTGGTCTCGGCTATTCGCGTGATAGGCGTATTCGTTCGTGGATAAACCGTCACGCGCCATACACGGCCCAGAAGATCCATTGTATGGCTTGCTCCCAGATTTTGATTGACTTGTGGGGATGGCAGGATGGAGTCCGTGTGGAAAATAGCCATATCATCAATAGAGATCTCGATGTGGAACATCTCCGGGTCGGAGTCCGTGATGGCGCGTTCGACCAGGGTGTCAATGTGCAACGTGCCTGCGATCATCCCAGCGAACGTGGCCCCTGTTTCTTCGTGTTCAAGGACCGGGTACCAGAGCGCCAAGCCGGGACGATTCGTCGTCAGCGTCATCGGCTTTGAGGCCATCGGTTGGCCTGTTTCTTGGACTTGACGGTGCAGTACCTCGCGACCAGGTAAAGTCTTAAGGTCTAGTCCAACCAATTCGGACTGTTTGCCTTCGGGAGCAGAGAGGCGGATGACGCTCTGCACGTCCACAAAATTGATAACGTGATAACTCGGTTCGCGCTCGGTCAACCACGTAGCATCGGCCATAAAATGCGCAGGACGCGCATCGACGTCCGGTTCCTCGACCCATACTGTGGCCAGGAGCGCCAGGTCGTTCAGCCGTTCGTTGAGGAGATTCTCGACACGCAAAGCAATTTCGTCAGCCAGGCTGCGGCTCTGATTGACAGTCAACTGCTGCGCCAGTTGCTTGGAATATCCCCACAGCGATAAGTTCCCTGCCAGCAGCAGCACAAAGGTGAGTATCGGCAATCCCCATAGGATGCGGCGCAGACGTGAGTAGGGACGCTTGTCCGGATTGAACAAGATTTTCTCTCCCCAGTGCTTCAATGCGTTATGGAGCCTTTTGGTTGAGAAACGAGCATGCGATGGATTCTTCATAGGTTACTCTCCCAAAGTTCACGTCCCGGAGTCTGCGCTCTGGTGCTTGACGCTATGTTGAGGCGATTTCTAGAATTCGCCGATTGTTTGGATATGACACAGGTAGTATAGCTGTTCTATAGAAAATTGGCAATGGATCAGGGGCTTGTCATTCTTCTGGTACAACGACGTCAGAGCGTACTTGTGTTTCAACCGCGCTGATATAGACTATCTGACTATCCGACTTTTTTACAAGGAGTGAACTCAATGCACGACCACAATAAGGATAGGCTGGTTTACGTGGGCACATACACGCACAGAGGAACGAGCGAGGGTATCTACATTTACCGGCTGGACATGGTAACCGGCACATTGACACTTGCGGGGGTTGCCAAAGGCGTACTGAACCCATCTTTCCTGGCGCTTGATCCGCAGCATCGGTATCTCTACGCCGTCAACGAGACAATGACGTTCGACGGCCAGCCGGGTGGGGGTGTGAGCGCGTTTGCGGTCCATCCGCAGAGTGGGCTGCTCACGTACATCAACAGCCAACGCACGCATGGTGGAGCACCTTGCTACGTGAACGTGGATCAGACCAGGCGCTTTGTCTACGTGGCAAACTATATGGGCGGCAATGCTGCTGTCTTTCCGGTACGCGCGGGTGGGGGACTGGATCCGGCTTCCACCGTTGTACAGCACAGCGGTTCCGGCGTCAACCCACGCCGGCAGGAAGGTCCGCACGCCCATTCGATCACCCTGGACCCGACGAACACTTTCGCCTTTGTGGCGGATTTGGGCATTGATAAGGTGATGGTCTATCAGCTCGATCTGAAGGGCGGGACGTTGCCGCCGCACACGCCGCCGTACATCGAGGTAGAAGCCGGGGCCGGGCCGCGCCATATGGCGTTCCATCCCAACGGGCGCTATGCTTACCTGATCACCGAAATGGGCAACACGATCATCGCCTTCTCCTACGATGCCGCGCGGGGGACGCTCGACGCGTTGCAAACCGTACCGGCGCTGCCGGACGATTTCGCCGGGCGGAGCACCTGCGCCGATATTCACATCGCGCCATCGGGTAAGTTCCTTTACGGCTCCAATCGCGGCCATGACAGCATCGTCATCTACGCCATCGACGCGGATACTGGCTTTCTCACCTACATCGGCCACGCACCGACGTTGGGCAAGACTCCGCGTAACTTCGCCATTGACCCCACGGGGATATATCTCTTCGCTGCGCACCAGGACAGCGACAGCATCGTGACCTTCCGCATCGACCCTGAAACCGGGACATTGACCCCTACCGGGCAGGTGACAGAGGTCTCTATGCCCGTTTGTGTGAGGATACTATGAAGATTCTTGTGACAGGGGGTATCGGCCACGTCGGGCGACCGGCAGTGGCCCGCTTGTTGGCCCATAGGCATGACGTCCGCATCCTCGACCGCGTCGTCGAGAGCGAGATTACGGCAGAAGTGGCCGCAGAAGTCAATGGCGCGGAGTATCGCCAGGTCGACATCACCGATTACGAAGCCTTGCGTCCGCACTTCGAGGGGATGGAAGCGGTGGTGCATCTCGCCGCTATTCCCGACCCGATTCCCGGTAAAGACGCCGAGATTTTTCATATTAACTGTGTGGGGTCGTTCAACGTGTACCAGGCAGCGGCAGAAAACGGCATCAAGCGTGTGATCAGCGCCAGCTCGATAAATGCCCTGGGCAACGGCTACGGCATCCGCGAGATCGAGATCCGCTACTTTCCCATCGACGAGGCGCATCTCGGCTGGACAAGCGATGTGTACTCATTCTCTAAGCAGATGTTGGAGGAGACGGCAGCTTATTTCTGGCGACGGGAGGGCATCTCCAGCGCGTGCTTGCGCTTTCCCTGGGTGTACTCGCGCACGTGGTTCAAGCCGGAACAATTCGAGGAATTCTATACTCATTTTCAGACTGCATATCAGGGCCTGATGGCCTTGCCGGAAGCCGAACGTCCCAGACAGGTCCGCCAGATGCTCGCCAAACTCCGCGACTTGCGTGCGCGCCACGATCTCGGGGAGATCGGCGACGATGAGATGATGACGGCAACGCGCGAGATGCCCGCCGCGATCCTGACATTCGGGCGCAGCGATTTCTGGGCCATGCTCGATGGGCGGGATGCGGCACAGGCTATCGAGAAAGCTGTACTAGCAGATTTCACGGGCAGTCATCCGTTGTGGATCGTGGACAGCCACAACTCCACGGGACTGCCTACGCAAGGGCTGGCGACGTTGATGTATCCTGACGTCACAACGTGGACGCGGTCCGTCGAAGGGACTTCATCCCTGGTTAGCATCGACAAAGCCCGCGCCCTTATCGGCTTTGAACCGGAGTATTCGCTGAGCGAGTAAAGAGTAAAGAGTAAAGAGTAAGTGTCAACCATCAGAACAACGTATAACGATAACATAGCTAAACATCAAGACAGCGTAGAGAACATTAACAAGCGAACCATCAAGACAG
>JAFGSL010000514.1 GCA_016934645.1 Anaerolineae bacterium | reverse complement strand
TCGAGGAAGGCCGAGTCGTAATAGGCCTCGGGCAAAGGCGCGAAGAGATCGGTGTGCCGTAACATATAGGATACGGTGTGCTGCGTGTTTCCGACGAAGGCCATGCTTGCCTCAGCCCCCAGGGTTTCGATACCGCGAGAGAAGGACTTGTTTGCCATATAGTTCTTGAGGATGTCGACCAGCGCCCTGTCGACCCGTTTCGCCTTGCCCGCGAATTCATCGAAGGCGACGACGTCCCAGAACCCGACCAACCCGATCCGACCGGTGGCATTGTTGACGAAGAGCTTTGGCACCGTCACCTCACCGCCGGAGATGAGGATGCCGTGCGGGGAGAACTCGGTATAGATGTGGCTTTTGCCCGTCCCTTTTGGCCCGAGTTCGATCAGGTTGTAGTTGCGTTCGCAGTAGGGAACCAGACGCACCAGTTGCAGCAGTTTATTGCGCCGTCCAAAGAGCGCTGGATCGAAGCCGATGCTCTGCATTAGCAGGTCGATCCATTCGTCGCTAGTGAACGCGCGTCGGGCCGCCAGATACTGTTCGAAGTCGAAACGTGAAAGCTGGATGGGCTTGAGCGACTCAAGGATCCACGGGACGGTGTTGGCCTCCTCGCTGTACTGGTATTCCAGGTCGGCGATGCACCAGACGCCACTCACCAGCAGCTTAGGATGGCGCTTGATGGTATCGACATCGACCAACACCTGTTTGATGCCCAGATTGGCGAATGTGGCTTCGTAGGCATCCCGCTTCTCGTTGAGGTCAACACTGACTTTGTCGATGACCTTGTGCCGCCCCCGCTCGCGAATGGTGGAGCGGACCAGCCCTGCCTCGCTGCGGTGGACGTAGTGCGTGCGGAGGATTTCCTTGACAGTTTCGACGCCGGATTGGATGCTGGCCTCGTCGGATGTGGCGCAATATTGTCCCAGAAGGTACTCGAGGACGTAAGTCGGCACGATCGCATTGCCCTTGACCAGCTTGACAAGGTCTTTGCGCACGACCATACCCGGAAACTGTTGGTTGATTTTCTCGTCGAGTGGGGTCATAGTTCTCCTCAGTTGACAGTTGCTAGTGGGCAGTGATCAGTGATCAGTGATTAGTGGGCAGTGGGCAGTGGGCAGTGAGCAGTTACTGCCCACTGTCCACTGACAACTATCCACTGTCCACTAGAAATCAAAATCACTGGTAAACGCCCGGCGCAGCATATAACGAGCCGTCTTGTACTCTTGATAGTGGGATGTGCCTTCGACCTGCTCTTCCAAACGCAGGAGGACTTCCTGATTGTTGGCTTGGTCTGCTTTCTGCGTGAGGATGAAGCGCACGGGCATTTCCCGTTCCCTAGGGTTCTCAGAGGACAAGTCGAAAAGCAGATCGTGGCAATCTGAGATCAGGGTGCCATCCTGCATATAAATGCCCGCCCGCAGGCGACGCGGCTGTACTTTTTCCGTCGCCGGTTCCGTCTGGTAGAGAACGACACTGAATTGTCCTGACGTGATTGTGGACGTAGCGCCACGTAGAATGTCCACATTGACCTGACGGATATCGCTTTCCCGCTTTTTGTTGATCTTCAGCACGGGGATGACATTCTCCTGCAAACTCGCACCACCGTGAACGTAGCGGCTGCCCGCCCCCTTGACCCGCAGCCGGTTGATGGATTTGGGAATCAGTATTTCCATATCCCCGTCTAAACCCATAGCGGCAGCCGTGAAGTGCTTGAAACTGCTTGTAGCCACCAACCCTTTGCCCAGGACGAAGCGCCGGTTGCGGGTGACAATCTCTGTGCCTATGGGATCCTGACTGGCAAAGTCGCTATCATCCAGGGGTTGGTTTTGGTAGATGAAGCCGTGGTCAGCCGTGACCAGCAGATTGGTGGCATTGGCATTGACCAGCTTTTTGATGACCTTGATCAACTCATCCAACGCAACCTCGGCGGCATCGAAGACGCGCTCTTCCGAATCACGCTTGTCGCCCACGGCGTCGATCTGGTTGTGATAGACATAGACCACGTCATGGTCGCGGAAAAGGGCGCGACTGTCATCGCGACTCATCGCCAACAAGTCTTCTGCTCTGATCGCGGTAGCCCGACCGGGCAACGCGCGATCCAAAATCTTGCGGCGGTTCTCGGTGCCTGCCGAACTCTCCCCGTCCACCAGGACCGTTTTGCCATCGGTGGCGATCTCCAGATGCTCGTGCGGCAAGAGCGCGGCCATGCCAAGCTGTGTGAAGCTGGGCAACAGGGCCAGCGCCGGTTCGAGGTCAGCGTCATAGCGATCTTCCTGGCGAATCAGACGCAGCAGTTCCTCGCCGATCTCATAGCGCAACGCATCGGAAATGATGACGAAAACCTTGTTATCGCGCGCCAGGAAAGGCTGAACCTGCCGTTCAAAGAAGTCTTGTTGCAACAGCACACTTCGGTCGCCCCATGTGTCGGCACCGCTGTCTGCAGCGGCGTCTACTATGACCTGCCACCGATGATTGACCGGCAACAGGTAGGTATTGGTATACAGGTTTTCGATGTGTTGTGAGAGTGCATCCAAAAGGGTCGTCTGACCGGATTGCCGTGCGTGATAGATGAACTTGCGGTAGTGCTGGTCGAGTTGGTACCAGGTGCGGGTGTACTGCTCAATGCCTCCGGCAAAGGAGGTGATGGTCAAATCGACATGGTCAAGGGCATTCATCAAAGCTGAAGCCTCTTCGATGGCGTCGTATTCGTGCCGGTAACGGCTGTACCAGTGACTCTGGCGGCGACGGCGGATCAGTCGTTCCACCTCCGTATCCGCTACCGTGCGATTGGCGACGTTGCGCGCCAGTTCGCTGAGGATTCTCTGGTCGATCAGTTCGAAGGTATCCACACCAAGCAGACCGGCAACGTCACGCCCCAATAAGTCCTGTTGAATATTCAGGATCGCGGCACACTCGGAGGACAGGCTTTCGAAGGCCTTCTGGTAACGCACGCTATCTTTCCAGCGTTTCAAGAAGACCAGCGCGTCATTGTTGAGTTGGGACGCCTCGCCGATCCCCATCCTATAGCACGACTTGAACAGGGTGATGGCAAAATCACGGAGACCGGGCGTTTCTGAGGTATAGCTGTAGGCACGTTCCAACTCGTCCCACAAAACGTCATCCAGGGCGCAACGTTGCATCAGCCGCAGCCGGTCATTCTGACCGTTGGCCAGTTCGTCCAGCAAGGTCTCGACGATGTCATCCAGGCGTGGCTCGGCCCGGGTGCAGACGGCCAGCATTTTCAGATGGACCTGGCGTGGCGTGTCATCCGTTGCCAGCATCTCCTTGAGCGCTTCACGCCGCCGCGCGGCCTGGAAGAACTCGACGTGCGGGGCGATCACCTCGGTGAACTCGAATCCTAATCCGATCTCACTGAGCCAGAGAGAGAGCTGGTCGGCGCGGAACTGCCCAGAGGCGAGTTGCACGTCCAGCAGCCAGTTATCCAGATCGGCCGGCGGCAACCCGGCGTGATAGAGGAGGAATTTCTGTTCCGGTCGCTCGCGCAGGATGCGGTGCTTGACAGCGAACTGGTTGTTGCCCAGCGCGATCTTCTCCACGCCGGGCAACGTCACAGCCTCGAATTCCGCTTCCAGCTCGTGCTTGACGTCGTACCAGAAGATGATGCGGTGGCGGTCGAAAATTCGGGTCAAGGTTTGTTCGATTTTGTTCATGTTAGTTGTCAGTGGGCAGTGGGCAGTTGTCAGTGGGCAGTACTGATCACTGTCCACTGTCCACTGTCCACTGTCCACTGTTCACTCCTCCACTTTGTATTCCTCTAATTGTTCCCGTACCTGGTGGGCGCCGACCAGCGTGCCTAACTGGGTATAGTTTTGGGTCTCCCAGCGTATGCGCCCCGCCACAATCGCCGCAGAGACTCGCAACGTTTCTGCGATCTTCTTCACGACGCGTTCAGAAGAGGCGTCTGACGCTGCGGGGCGCTCGCGTGCCCACACATCGGCAGAGATGAGCCTCTCCTGGGCGAAGGCGTGGGCCTCACGCTCCCGCGCGTCCTCAGATGCATCGTCAGGTTCCGTCTGGATGCGCTCTGTATTATCGAAGAAGGCTACCCCCCTTTGGCCTTCCAGATGCAAGCGCACGTGCCCCAACTCGTGGAGCAGGGTGAACCAGAAGTTGTCCAGCCGGTCGTAACGCAAGGTCAACCCGACAACCGGATGCCCCCACGGCGCAAGGAAACTAGCCCCGTCGAGATAGGTCCTGGGCAGGTGACGCAGAATGATCACATGGATGCCCCAACGGTTCAACAACTCACGCGCGTTCTGCGGTCCGGTGCTGAAATAGCTTTGCTGCACCAGGGTGCGCATCGCTGTATCGTCCAGCGCCGCCGGATCGTAGTCCGGGAGGGTCTCTGCCCGCGCCAGATGCAGCGCCTGGGCCTGCCACGCGAGCAGCGCGTTCACATCGGGGGCACGGCCGGTGCGCCTGTAGAAAACGGGCCGGGGCATTGCGCCGGCGAAGATCGAGAAAAAATCGTTCAGCAGCGCCCTGGCGCGCAACCGGGCCTCCTGCAATGAACCCGCAAAGGGGTCAAAGTAGCCGCGCTTGAACATCTCCGCAAACGGGTAGTCCTGTGGATTGTAAGGATAATCGGCGCTCTCTTGATTCGATGTTTGCAGTAAGACTTCCGCCGGAATCCCCAGGCCCTCGTGCAGCGCGCGGATCATCGTCAGGCTCAGTGGGCGTTTGTGATTCAATACCTCGGAGACTTTGCTCTGGCTGCCCAGGTAAGGGGCCAGGTCCTTTTGTTGTAGCCCCTGCTGCTCCATGCGGAATTTGATCGCCTCGACAGGGTCGGGTAAGTCGATGGGATAATGGGCCTGCTCGTAGGCGTCGATCAGCAACGCAAAAACCTCCAGCCTGGTCTCCTCCGCTGAGCCGGGCGCGGCATCCATCAGCGTCTCCACGTAGGCCAACGCAGCCTCGTAGTCCGCCTCTGTCTTGAGCACCCTGGGTTCCATTATATCACCTCCACGTCGATCTTATCATAGGCGGCGTGCGTGCCGATAAAGCGCACATAGCCGATGCCGGTATTGTAGTGAAATTTAACCACCAACCGGTACTTATTGCCAGCAATGTTAAAAACCACCCGATTGTCGCCGACAATACTGGCGCTGCCGTATTTTTCTTTGATATCCGCAGGTGTGCGCCAGGCTGCGGCGCTGACTTCAGCGTACCAGGCCTTGAGCGGCTGCTCTGCATCCCGGTACGCGGGCTGTTCCCAGAACTCCCGCAGCATCCGTCTGGCGATAATGCGCATTGCGTTTTCTTACTCCCAGTTTATCCCTTTTTGGGAAATTGTCAATATGCTATAGTTACCTTTTTGGGAATGTCAGTTGTCAGTTGTCAGTGATCAGTAACTGTCCACTGCCCACTGCCCACTGATCACTATCCACTGCCCACTGATCACTATCCACTCAACCCCGGTACGTTTTTCAACGCCTTCCCCAACTTCCCATAATTCACCGCCACGCCATCGTCGAGGTCGATCTCCACCTGCCGCGCGGCCAGAGGATAGAGCACGCCATCTTCGTACTCGTGCAGCTCGCGCAGCACCTTGTCCAGCGCCTCGCTCTCTTTGAGCGCCTGGGTCTTTTCGCGGGGCGTCGCCCCCGCGCTGATACTGACGCCTTCCAGGTGCTGCCGGCGGGCGGTGAGTTTGGCCCGGTATTCGCGCAGGTAGTTGTTGAGGACGATGCTGGCGGTATCCGGGCGGTAGCGGTGCATGTAGACCAGCGCGTTGAAGCTGCCGTTGGGGCTGGAGAAGAGCCAGTAGATGGGGCGCTTTTTGTACGTCGTGACGTGATCTTTATAGAAATCGCGCAGGAAGTAACTGTGCACATCGCGCCCAATCGCGGCCTCGATGAAGGCCAGGTTCTCTGCGTAGTGCGCCTCACCGAACGCGACCTTGAGGAACGCCTTGAACCGCGCCGTGATGTCGTTCGTGAACCAATCCCCATCCAGCACCGGAATCACATTATCCGCCTCCGGCATAAACGTAATCTTCTGTTCCTGCCCCTCCGCTAACTGATAACTGTCCACTGCCCACTGATAACTCTCCACCGTCTCCCCCTGATTTGCCAGCACCAGCCCCGGCTTATCCAGGCTGTAGCGCCCGAACATACAGCCGACGGCGTAAGAGACGAACTCGCGCATCGTGTCGTCCAGCAGGCGTTGTTCCAGGCCAAGCCGCGCCTCTTCCGGCATGGTGGGGGCCATTTCGGCGGCGATTTCGGCCAGGCGGGCGGTGGTTTCCGGGAACTGTTGGCCGAACGCCTCCCACTCCCGCGCTTTGAG
>JAFGSL010000513.1 GCA_016934645.1 Anaerolineae bacterium | reverse complement strand
GTTAGGCGATCGCGTGCACCACAAACCCAACGAACTCTCCGGCGGGCAGCAGCAGCGTGTGGCGATTGCGCGTGCGCTCATTAACGATCCTGCCATCATCCTGGCCGATGAGCCGACCGGCAACCTGGATACGCGCTCGGCAGAGGACATCATGCAAATCCTACGCCAGTTGCACGTCAACGGCGCGACTATCGTGATGGTCACGCATGAACTGGATATTGCCGAGCACGCCGACCGGGTGATCTATCTGCGGGATGGGGAAATCATCTCCGACAAAGAACACGCCAGCCGCATCGCCCATCTGCACAACGGCGACAATGGAAAAAGCGAATAGCGAATTACGAATAGCGAATCGGATCGTAATTCGTGATTCGTAATTCTTACGGAGGACAATATGAGTTTTTGGAAAACTTTAAAAGTAGCCTGGGAAGGGCTGATGATGAACAAGGTGCGCTCGTTCCTGACAACGCTTGGTGTCATCATCGGTGTGGCAGCCGTTATTATGATGTTGGCTATCAGCGCTGGCGCAGAGGCGGATATCGCCGATCAGATCAACGCGCTGGGCGCGAACCTCATCATGGTGATGTCCTCGATGCAGCGTATGGGCCCTGGTATGGGCGGAGGATCGTCCGCCAGTCTGACCTACAGCGACTTGCCCGTCATTCGCGATAACATCACCGGCATCAACGGTGTTTCGGCCGAGCAGAATACTTCACAGGATGTGAAGGGCGCTGGCACAACGTTATCCGATATCGCGATTGTTGGTACCACTTCTGGTTTTGTGGACGTTCACGACTACGAGGTGGCGGAAGGGCGTTTCGTTACCGATCAGGATAACGACCGCGCGAACAAGGTCGCTATACTCGGTTACGATGTGGCGCAGGAGCTTTTCGGCGACACGAACCCCGTGGGACAATCTGTTACACTCGGTACGGTCAAATGCACCGTAGTTGGCGTAATGAAAGAGAAAGGCGTTGTGGGGACTACGGATTATGACAACCGCGTGTACGTGCCCATCACATTGGTCTTTAAAAAGTTTGTCAACAGTCGTTTTGGTGGTACCAACCTGCGGGTGGTCTACGTTTCTGCGGAGAGCAAAGAGGTGATGGATGATGTGATGTCCCAGTTGAACACGCTTCTTATGCAAATCCTGGGCACCGATGCGAGCGCGCCCGGCTTCACGATGAC
This sequence comes from Anaerolineae bacterium, assembly GCA_016934645.1. Next base: position 4,066 of record JAFGSL010000513.1, on the reverse strand, counting down.
GACGCAGGACAGCATCATCGACATGCGCGCGTCTACGACGGAGACCTTCCGCAACCTGCTTTCTTGGGTGGCGGCGGTCTCGCTGGTCGTTGGTGGGATCGGCATCATGAACATCATGCTGGTTAGTGTCACCGAACGCACACGCGAGATCGGTCTGCGGCAGGCACTGGGCGCGCGTCCCCGTGACGTGCAATTGCAATTCCTGATGGAAGCCGTCGTCCTGAGCCTGTTGGGAGGTCTGGCTGGGATTATCGCCGGCGTGGGCGGCTCGTGGCTTTTCAATGAGTTCGGCTCGATGCGTACCGTTTTGGTCACAGCTTCCATTCCATTGTCCTTTGGGGCGGCGGCAGCGGTGGGCATCTTCTTTGGTTACTACCCGGCGACCCAGGCAGCAAAGCTGGATCCGATTGTGGCATTGCGGCATGAGTAGCGAATAGCGAATTACGAGGGAGCAGGAGGAACGAAGGTGAAGGTCAGGGCAGTGTTTTTGGTGATGTTGATTATCAGTATGGCGCTGCTGAGTGGGTGTCAGAAAGCTGAAACAGCACAAACTCAGGCAACGCAAGCCGAAGGTAGTGACGCGGCGGTGTCTTCTGGGCCGGGTGGCGATGCACCGAATCCTGAACTGGATGATCTCAGCCGGTTGACGTTGGGCACGTTCAAGCTCGAAGGGAGTGACAATGCCGTTACCCCGGAGCAGGCGGCCAAACTGCTGCCGCTGTGGAAGTTGCTCCAGGGTGGCACACTCACGCGGGATGAGGAGACGAATGCGGTCATCAAGCAGATTGAAGGGCAGATGACCGAGGCACAGCTCGCGGCAATCGACGCGATGGGGCTAACGTTTGAAGATGAGCGTACCTGGATGCAAGAGCAGGGCATTGAGATGCCCGCGCCTACCGGTGGTTGGTCAGATGGGCAAGGGACGCCGTCTGCGCCTGGGAATAACCCAAATTTGACGGAAGAGGAGCGCGCGCAGATGCGCGACCAATTCCAAAACATGACGCCCGAAGAGCGTGCGACAGCGATGGCGGAGAGCGGTTTTCAGCGCCCGCAAGGTGCACCGGATGGTCAGGCTCCCGGTGGTGGACGTCAATTCGGTGGCGGATTCCGGGGCGGCAATGTGATGTTGGAACCGTTGATCAAGCTGCTCACCGAGCGTGCGGCGCAATAGCGACCGCTATTGCGCCACGCAGTAATCGCACACACGATGTAATAACATAATGAGAGGGAATATGGAAAAAACTACGCTGAGAAATCGATTCGGGATCATGTTGCTGTTACTTATCTCCGGTCTCATCACTATGACCGGTTGCAACCAGCAGCCGACAGCCGAAGCCGTAGATGCTACCAGTGAGGCCTCGGTCTACACCGGCGCGTTACGCACGGATTACGAGAACGCGCTCGATGTGACCAGCCAACTCGCGTTGGGAGTGCTGCGTTTGGAGGATACATCGAATGCTGTCACGGCAGAACAAGCCACACAGGCGCTCCCGTTGTGGAAGATATCGCAGGGCAGCACACTGACGACAGAATCCGAGCGGCTGGCGCTGGCGAAGCAAATCGAAGAAACGTTGAATGACACCCAGGTCGCCGCGATCGTAGCGATGCAGCTCACGCAGGCTGATGAGCAGGCCTGGTTCCAGGAGCAAAGCCCTGCTGCGATGGGCGGTGGTGCTCCGCAAGGAACCAGAACGGATCAAGGGACCGGCACGGGACGCTTTGGTAGTGCGGGCCAAAATATGACGGACGAAGAACGTGTCGCGATGCGCGAACAGTTTACGAATATGACGGATGAAGAACGTGCCAATATGCGTTCGCAGTTCGCCCAGTCTGGCGGCGGTGCCCCTGCTGGAGGAGCGCCTACCGGCGCGAATAACTGGTCTTCCGGCTTATTGGTGCGCGCCGTGGTCAATTTGCTGACCGAACGCAGCGGACAGGCTGTGGCGGCTGTCGTCACACAACCGGCTGAAGATCAAAGTGCATCGACCGTTGAGCCTGCTGCAACCACAGTGCAGGATGCCACGGCGACTCCCGAGCCGGAGATGGATACATTCGCGGTGCCTATCATTACGTTAGTTCCCTGGAGCACGCCAGAGCCAGAGGATACTCCGACGCCCGAGGCGACACAGGCGGCAGCCGCGGCCGCTTCTACCACAACCCCGGCAAGTACTTCAGCGTCCGCTACTGTGCAGCCAGTCGTGCAAACAGAGACGGTTGCGGAGGAACAAGCGGCAACGCAGACGCAAGGGGCTTTGGGGTATAAAGTTGACACCGATCCTGGCCCACCGCTGACGATCCAGATTACGACCAATAGCTCGGAACCAAATCCTTTGTTTGAGGGTGGGTTGATCTACCGGGTCGGCGGTTTTGTCTACAACCCCACGGACGAGACCTACCAGGTTACTGCCGTCCACGTCACCTTCTTCGATGCCAGCGGCTTCCGCGGCGCGTTCTACGCTTTCCCCAGGAAGGCCGGCGAACGGCCTGGTGGGGAATGGATCGCGCACGGCGCACTGGAGGCGCAGATAAGTTGCACAGTCCTGGGACCGGGAGAGTCCTGTCCATTCGTCGCCGAAATCGCGGGGCAGGATATGGCCTCGTTCCTCGTTCACCCGGATGCGAAGGTGGCGGAGTGGCACGAATCGGTGGGCGTAACGCTGAGCGACACGCAAATCGTCGATACCGGCACGAGCTATGTGCGTATCAGCGGTACGGCGACGAATCCCAATGTCTATGCAATCAAAAACGTGGTTATCTCAGCACTCCTGCTTGACGACAGCGGGCAGACAGTTAGTATGGGAACGGGTGTGGTGACCTCACTTGAGGCAGGTGCTTCGACGAACTTTGAGATCTACGTTGAGAAGAAGGCTTACACGAGCTATGAACTTCACGCGCGAGCGGAACAAGTTGTCAATTGAGTGATGAACCATCAGGGCTTTATCATTCTCGCGGGTCAAGAGGCACTCGTGCGTTATTTTGCCGCCAAAGCGGCTTTTTTAAGGGATTTTTGTAGCGGGGCGGAGCCCCGCTACAAAAATCCTCTTTTATCCCCGGCTTTAGACCGTATCTGTAGTTGGCGAAAGCCTGCGCTTCTTTGCGTTAGGAGAATGATAAGATCTTGTTTTTATACCGGTATGAGTTGAAGTGTATTTCTTTTGGGGTTATCATAGTAGGTAACTTTTTGACAAGTTATACGTATGTTTATCAGGTATAAGATACAAATTACCTGCTAGCCGTGCGATTCTACGCTCAATAATGAATGGGTAGCAGTATAGCAGTATTTTGGGAAAGAGGAAGACAAAAGGTGAAAGCAAATGCTATAAAGTTGCAGAAAGATATTTACATTGTATTGCTTGGCTTGTTGTTGGTAGCGAGCCTGGGATGTAGCCTGGCCGATCTGGCGACCTTGACGCCAACGCCTATGACCGCAGTACCGGCGCAGCCGACAGCCACGCCTACAGCTCTGCCGCCGGTCATCACGCCTGGGTCCGGTGCGGAGATCGATGAGAATGTGGCGATGCTGTCCTTACAATCGCGCATTATTGCCGTATACAAAGCTGTGAGTCCGTCTGTGGTCAATATCACCAACCGGAGTTACGCTTACAGCATGTTCGGGCAAGCCATCCCGCAGGAAGGCAGCGGCTCCGGTTTTGTTTACGATACCGAGGGCAATATCATCACAAATTACCATGTGATCGAAAACGCGGAGGAACTGCTGGTGACGTTCAGCAACGGGAATGTCTATCCGGCGAAGGTTGTCGGCGCGGATTCGTTGAACGATTTGGCCGTCATCCATATCGACGCGGGGGCCGATCTGCCGTCACCGCTTATGTTGGGCAACTCGAGTACGCTGGATGTGGGACAGTTTGTTTTGGCGATTGGCAATCCTTTCGGTCTGGAACAGACGTTGACTACCGGCGTGATCAGCGCGCTGGGACGGGTGATCGAAAGTGAAAGCGGCTTCATCGGCGAGGCGATCCAATTCGACTTGTCATAACTTATAACCGCACTGTCCACAATACAACTGGCGTTTATCCAGCGTTTATCGCCTTCTTTGCACAACTCT
>JAFGSL010000512.1 GCA_016934645.1 Anaerolineae bacterium | reverse complement strand
TCCCGGCTGCTGCACAAAATCTCGCCGGGGTCGATGGAGCGCGTAAACGTGAGCGTCCAGCAGCAAATCGCGCAGGGGTACAAAATCATCGAGGCCGCCGGAGGCGCGGCGGCCTACGACGCGCGGGTACGGCAGAGTATCGCGCAATCGAAATAATCATCCATACTTCATCGCTTATCGAGTTCCTTTAGTAACGGCATCAATGAGTATTTGCGCGCGTGTTTCTGAAACAACGATTCCAGATAGGCCCACCACTCGTCGCTGCGCCCGGCGGACAAATAGGCAGCTTTTGCTCTGCCTAACCAATATGCGGCGCGCTGATAGTACTTGGATTGGCCCTGATCCATAATCGGTTCGGCTTGCTGCTTGCACGCCTGGATGCACCAATCAGGACGACTTTCGATAGCAGCATTGACAACCAATTCCACAGTGCTGTAATGTGGATAGCCTCCTAAAGCTCGAATCGCGTCATCGATCAGCCCTTCATTCAGGAAAATTTCGATGACGGCCTGGCTCGTGTAGCCGTTGCGCTGCCGGAGCGTCTCCAGCAACTCCTGGCGCAGTACTTGCCACCGGTCCCCGGCGAGGTCCTGAATTTTCCGGTACGCGTCCAAATCAACGGACGCCTTGAACGTCATCACCGCCGCATCGAGGGCCAACTCGGGTTCGCCTGCGTCCACGGCGACGTCGCGCAGCCAGGTCGCCAACGGCGCTTTGTTATGGCCCTCCAGTTCCAGGCCGTGCCTGGCGACACGCAGCGCTTCTTGGGTGTGCCCGCCTGCATACAAAGCCCGCGCCAGCGCCAAAATTTCTTCGGGCAATGTCAAATAACGCAGGCCGTCGGCAACGGCTTCGTCGATACGATCCAATCTCACCAACATCGTGACATAACGCGCCACCTGGCCTTCGGCTTGAGCCAGATACAAGTATTCCTGGTAACGGCCTTGACGTTCCAACACGTTCAGGCGCGCCACGGCCAACTCGTCGGCGTAGTACGGCGCGTCCTCGTAGTTTTCCCACGCGCCATTCTTGGTAATCTCCCCGTCGCGGATGACGCGCAGCAGCGGCGGATAATCCCAACCCTGCCGCAACGCCTCCTGAGCGGCAACAAAACCCTCGTCGATGCCATACTTATCGATTTCGTTCTGCCAGGCTTCTAACATCTTGATCCACTCCCGGCGTTCCTCCGGCGTCAACTCGGCTGTGAGTGCGGCTTCAGTCCATACCGGCGCTAAATCCCCGAAAAGCCCCGAAGGCTCGCCGTCGGAGTCATCGAGATTGTACCACGCGTTGACGTAGGCATCCGTGATACCCTCCAGCACGCGCAGCGCGTTGTTGCCGTCGCCGGCCTCGATCAACTGCCAGGCCTGATTCAAGAGTGCCCGCACCTCACCGACAACACTGCCGATCTGCCAGTACGCTTCGGAGGGACGTACACGGTCCAGGCTGTGCAAGATGGCGTGGATCTGCCGTCGAAATGGCGCTGGGTCAATGGCGGGTCTGGGCGACGGCGAAGTGTCGGGCGGTTCCGGCGCGGCCTTCGGTGCTTGTACTGCGACACATCCTTCCACTTCGTGAATAAGCTCAGGATGGCGCGATATCAAAGTTTGAACCACAGACCGCAACTGTGATACATCCAACATCTCGATCAACGTTTCTACTGCGGGCCGTTCCTCAATAGCGTCGGGCGCGTCAGCGACGGCCAATAGCACAGCGACGATGTGTTTGCACCAACCACCCCAATCGTACGGGCACGTGCAAAAGGCAGAACTGACACCGGTTTCGGTAAAAGTGACTTCGATCCGGTATGGTTCATAGGCGCTACCTGCTACCTCGGCATACAGTGTGTCGCCACGCCGAACCATCTCCAAGACCGAACCCGTCGCGTAGTAATCCTCGCCACGGGCAAACGACTGCGCCGTGGTTAAACGCTGAATCATCGCTCGTGTGATTTTTAGTAGTTCTGATCCACTCATCTTTCAACTCACTTCCACCCCGCATAACGCCCCGGCATCGACGATGCGCTGCCAGGTCGCGTCGGGCAGATCAAGGCCATCGCGCAGACGTATTTCGCGGGTGCGCCACTCCGGTTCGCCGGGGACGAAAATCTCATCGACGCCCTCTGCTTTACGCCCCGCCTTGATCGTCACGACAAAGGCATCTACCATCACGCGGAATTGTGGCAACGGACAGAACGCCCCGATGTTCACTGCCATCGCCACAGTCGCATAATCCGGCACGAAGTCCGGGTCCAGGCCAAAGCTCGTGCTCGTCAGCCCGCCCGCGACCAACTCGACCAGCGTGCCCATACCGTAGCCCTTGTGTCCACCAAACGGCAACATGATGCCGCCCGTGAAGTAGTCGTTCGGGTCGGTGGTCGGATTACCGTTCACATCGAGCAGCCAGCCTTCGGGGATGGACTTTCCTTGGTCTACGGCAAGGGCGATTTTGCCCTGCGCGCACGCGGAGGTGGCGAAGTCCATAAAAACGGGCGGGTGCTCGCCGGCGGGAATGCCCCAGGCGATGGGATTGGTGTTGAGCGCCCGGCTGGTGCCGCCAAAAGGCGCAACGCTGCCCTTCCCCGGACTGCGCCCGAAGACCAGGCCCATTAACCCGGCTTCAGCAGCCTGGACGACGTACTCGCCCATCCGCCCGGTGTGGTGCGTGTTGCAGATCGCCACAAAACCCACATTGTGAGCGCGCGCTTTCTCCATCGCCACGTTCATCGCGTGACGCACGCCGAGGATGCCGAAGATGGCGTCGCCATCCAGCAGCGCCGTCGTGGGCGTCTCTCGGATGACTTTGATCTGCGCATTGGGGTTGATCTTCCCGTTGAGCAGATCGCGCACGTAGTACGTGATCCGCAGCACACCGTGGGAATCGTGACCTGTCAGGTTGTTCTCGACGAGAGAATGGGTGACTTGTGCCGCCGTCGCCTGCGGAACCCCACCTGCCTCGAAGATGGTACAAACCACCTCGCGCAACCGCCCAGCCGTAATGTGCATCATAGGCCCTCCTCTGGGAATAGTCGAAGGTCAAAAGTCGAAAGTCAAGAGAAAAAATCCGTTTCGATCCGTTAAATCCGTTGATTCTATGGCATCCTTTGTAACCCTTCGTAGTGCACGGTCCACGCGCCGTTATCGGGGAAACCGGGCATCGGACGGTCATGCATACCGTCCCACCCGGCGGCCATCATCGCCACCACGGTGAGGAGCCCACCGTTGCCCGGCAGGTAGAGCGGCAGCCGCGCTGCCTGGTAGTTGTGACCGTTCGGCAAATAGCGGTTCTTGGGCGAGTCGAGGAACAGCGCATCCACCGCCTGCTCCGGGCGACCCAGGCGCGCTGCCGTCATCGCCAGCAAGGGGTAGTCCCACCCCCAGGTCGTCGGCCAATCCCAGGTGCGCAGCACGGCATCGAACGTCCGCCCCATCACTGCCGGATCGATCAACGGCGTCGCCGGGAGCACGCCGAGCGCCGCGAGCATCGAGGGATGATCGTTGGAGATAGTGTACGGCGGCGTCTCGATGGCCGTGTAGACGCCGTCGCGGACGGTGGGGCGCGCCAGGTAGCGCAGCACGCGCTCCCATTGCGGATGGCGATTCATACCGAGCCGCTCGCGCCACCGCTGGGCCACATCCAGTGCCCAGTACCAGTAGGCCAGTTCGAACGTCGGATTCAGAGTATACTCCCGGTTGCGACCATAGCTCTCCTGCGCCGGGATCATCACCGGGCCGAGGACGTAACGCTGCCCAGCCTCTTCCCAGATCGGATACGAGGCCATAAATTCGGCAGTCTCGAAGACAATCTGCTGGTACAAATCCAGGGTCTCCCGGTTTGGATGCGCCCGGTAACATAGTTCAGCATAGTAAATGGGATGTGGCTGCTGCCAGATGAGGAAAACACCGACGTCGCTGGGGCTATCCTGCCCATCCGGGCCGACCATTTTTTGCCAACGCGCACCGCGATAACCCTGCCGCGCGGCGGTTGCCTGCGCCTGGGGAAGGACGCGTTCGTACCACGGCAGGCTGCGTTCAAGCAGCGGCAGACGATCCCACAGCGCAAAATGGACGGCGTGCCACCAATGCATCTCCAGGTGGGGCTTGCCGAACCAGCTATTGCAGACCAAGCCAGTCTCCTGCGGCGGCATCGAACCGGCACAATGGATGGCGGTCAGGTATTGCGAGAGCACCAGCCGGCGCTCCAACTCGCCGGCGCGGGGATCCGTACACGCGGAGAAGTCGATCGCAGCGCCACTCTCCCAGAACGCCGCCCAATGGCGAGCAGTCACCTCGCGCGTTGCATCGAAATCGGGCAAGGGATCAGTACACGGCTCTGGCGAAAAGCCCAGGACGAGTTCGAGCACGTCGCTGCCGGGCGAGGTGATTTCGTATTCCTGCTCGGTGATGGCCTGCACACGTCCCGCACGCGAACACACAAGCCGGACGTGATAGCCATCCGCATCCAGGGTACGGGTGAATTCGGCGCGATGACCCGCGATAACGGCCTGCGTCCGGTGACGCTCCGGCTGCGTCCAATCGACAGCGTTGCCCCACTCGGCAGCACCGTAAGGGAAGGCCAGCGTCACCGCCAGCCGCCCTTCCGCCAGCAGCGGCGACGCAATACGCACCGCCAGGACATCCCGTGCCGGGTGGCAAATGGTGCGCACGTGGACGGGCTGCCCATCCACCTCGAAGCGGCTGTCGAGCAGCCCTTCCCATAGGTCGAGGGTCTGGCGCGGGTATGTGATATCTTCGATTGCGAAAGACGTGCCATCGGTCTTTGTGATGCGCAGGCCAAGCTGGCCCAGGTGCAAGCGATGCGGGTTGGCGCGCAGCCAGTCTGAGGCAGGCAAGTACGCACCGGAGGCATCCAGTCCAGAGAGGTAAGGGACAGTGCGCCCCTTCACGATGTAGTTTTCCAGCGCATCTTCCAGGCGGTAGCCTGCAGGATTCGGCATACTGTGCCATCCCCACTGCGCGTGTGTCCCCAGGGACATCCCCCGCGCGTGATAATCGGGGAAGGTCTGCAGACCGGTGATGTCGGCGGTGAAGGCG
>JAFGSL010000511.1 GCA_016934645.1 Anaerolineae bacterium | reverse complement strand
TAGACGCATCCCGCAACCTCTTCGTCCCACCGAGCAGACCGGCAATGACGACGGCCATGACGAGACCAACGGTTACCGGTCCGGTAACCCCCCCTAGAAGATTGATGGCAATGATCAGGCCGTTGATCAATCCCAGTAGATAGATTGTAATGGCCCAGTTCAATTGTCGTCGGCGGATAAACCATAAGCTGATAGCGCACAACACAATGAACGCAAACGCTACCCCAATCATATAAGGAGCCGAGAATTGTGACGCGGCGAACAGCAGATTCAAGAAAACAATCAGGATCACGGACGCAGCCAGCATGGATACCAGGATGATTATCCTGGCCAATCGAATACGCCGGGCTTGTTCCTGATCCATCTCGACTGGCGACGTTTGCATCTTCATGACTTCCCCCTTTCCTCAGGTGTACGGGAGATCTGTCCGACATCGATACGCGCCACCATGTTGGCTTCCAAAGCGTCACCCAGGTGCCGGATCGCCTGCTGGATGGCCTCATCGACGGTGAACGCGCCGCGGATCTGGTCGGTGATCTGGCGGGTCAAGCGCTCGCGCCCGGCTGTGCGCTGCGTCTCTTCGAGCAGCCGCAATGATTCGGCAACGGTGCCCATACGTTCGGCAACCGTTTCCACCAGAGCGATCTCGTCCTCGGTCCATTGCCGTCCCTGATCTTCGTCGTGGATGCCCAACGCACCGATGACCTCACTACGCTGCATAATCGGCGCGACCAAGGCAGCATGATCGACATCCCGAGCTTTACTTGATAGGGCAACAACGCCCTTTCGAGTTAGCGTCTCTTGAACTTCAGGCAACGCGCTCGCATCTTCCAGTGGGGCGACGCCAGGACGCGTCACCTCGTAATCAGTGGACAGCGAGGATACTTGACGCCCGCTCCAAGTCGCGCGCACGTACTGCTGCTGGATCATTTCCAGGTCGCGCAGGGCGCTTTGCGTTTGTTCAAACAAACGGATATTCTCGATGGCATTGGCTAACTGGTCGGCCAATGCCTGCAAGACCGTGATATCTTCCTGTCCAAACGCGGAAGCTTCAGCACTCTGGATGGTCAGCGCACCGATAACACCACCACGGCCCTTGAGCGGCAGCGCCAGTTCAGAACGGGTCTCCGGCAGCAGCGGGTTCTCGAAGCGCGCGGCCTCGGCACCCACATCCAGCGCGATGCGCGCCTCTCCCGTCGCCACACATCGTCCGATCATCGAGCTGCCCCCGATTTCCAGACGGTGCCTGCGAGCGACCATCTGTGCGCCAGCCTCACCGGTTCCGGCGCGGAGCACGGCCCAGCGCCGCCGCGTCGCACTGGTAAACTCAGCCGGAGCTTCCATTGTGTCAACCAGGAACAAGCCCGCATAGTACAGATCCAGTTGCTCGCGCAACAAATCCACAGCCTGCTGGAGCAACGTCTCCTCATCCAACACTTCACCTGCCACCCGCGCCACGTCGGCGACTGTTTGGAGTTGCAGGTCGCGCCGGCGCAATATGGCTTCGGTGCGTTTGCGCTCGGTAATATCGCGGGTCAATCCCACGAAACCGGTGATGTTACCGTCGGCGTCCCGCAACGGAACTTTGGTACTCGACGCCCAGAGGTTCCCGCCACTCGTTTGATCAACGACTGGTTCCTCCCGGTCGATCAGTGTCTCACCGGATTCCATAAGCGCCTGCTCGTCGGCGTAATATTGCTCCGCCAATTCGTGCGGGAAGATATCGAAGTCGGTCTTGCCGACAACCTCCTCCTGTGTTTTTGCACCCAGAACGTTCAAGTGCGCAATGTTGTTGACCAAAAAACGACTTTCCCGGTCTTTGATGTAAATGTAGTCCGGCAGGTTATCAATAAGCGTGCGCAACAGGTTGCGTTCCGCATCCAATTCGATCTCCGCGGTTTTGCGTTCCGTGATATCCGACGAAATACCAAACGTGCCAATGATGTTGCCTTCACGGTCGCGCATCGCCATTTTGGTCGTCGCAACCCATGTATCAGGGCGATCTTCCCAGGTTTCCCGTTCCTCAAGTCCCAAGAGCGGCTCGCCAGTGCGGATAATGCGCTGCTCATCCTCGTAGGCCGGGCGGGCATGATCCTCGGTGAAATAGTCAAAGTCGCTTGTGCCGATGATATCTGCCGGATCGCTCAATCCAAAACGCTCAGTTTGAGAACGACTGGCGCGAAGGAAGCGACTCTCGCGATCCTTAAAGTAGATGGTATCGGGGATATTGTCCATCAACGTGTTCATCAAATACTGCTCGAATTCCAGAGCTTCGTACAACCGGGCATTGGTGATGGCGTTGGCGAGCTGGTCAGCCAGTGTCTGCAACACGACGATATCTTCCGAACTAAACGCGCCTTCCTGCGTGCTTTGAATCGTCAACGCACCGATGACGTCTCCCCGGCTGATCAAGGGCAAAGCCAATTCCGAGCGTGTGTCAGGCAGCAGAGGATGGGGACGGCGCACCACTTCGCGTCCCACGTCCTGCGCGATGCGCGCCTGCCGGTTAGCAATGCACCAGCCGATCATCGAAGTGCCGCCCACTTGCAGGCGATGCCCCTGTTCCACCATGCGCATCCCAGCCTCGCCGGAGCCCGCTTTCAGGACAGCCCATTGGACATCCGGCTCCGCCGGATCAGGTGCCACTAGGAACAAGCCAGCATAATAAAGGTTGAAGCGATCGCGCACCAACGTCACGACCTGCTGGATCAGATCATCCGGATCAAGCACCGCGCTCGCAGCGCGGGAGACTTCAGCCGCAGTTTGCAATTGCAGCGCGCGACCGGCCAGCCGCTCGGTGGTCAACACCCCTTGTAACGCGCTGCTGATCTGCGCCCGCAGCGCGTCATAGGTCGATCCTTCACGCGGCCCAATCTCAAAGAGCGCGCGTCCCAGTTGCGTGTTCAGGAAATAGAGTGGAACAATCATCATACTATAGCGCCGGTCTGTTGGAAAGAGCCCTTCCGGTACAAGTCGGCGTGAGGAGAAACGTTCACCAAGCTTTTGTCCAAGTTTGCGACTGCTGTCATAGGCCAACATCAGCCGTGAACCTGCCTCAGGAGCCTGTTGATCGACGTATAGAGAAATGTAGCTACTAGGGATATCCAAACGGGATAGTTCCTGGGTGATCACATTCACCAGTTCTTCGACCGTAACCGTGGTGATCAGATTCTGCCCGACTTCACGCAACGTCTGATCGCGCCGTCCAGCCTGTAACCGTCGGGAAGCCTGCGCTTGCTGCGCTGCATTGCCGATCATCACACGCGCCTGCTGTAACAAGTTCTCAGCTTGCAACACGGTCATCTCATCACAGGTGCAGGCTAAGACGTGCTGTCGCAATACCGAGATAGCATCTTGCCATGCAGTCACATCGCGCCGGTGCAATACAGTCTGGCGCAGAATTTCGTCCAGCGCCCACAAGAAGGTTTCCGACGGTGTAGCCGATTCAACAGCCTTCAACGTCGTGACGAAAGTATCCACAAGCCATCCGACTTGCTCGGCGATCTGCTCGCGTGTGTGGTCGACAACATCGCGGGCGGCAACGGTTTTTACTAAATCGGCAAGCATTTCCTCCCGGCGTGCTGCTAGTGCCGCGTCGAAGGATAGCGATGAATCCGCGAGCGCACACACTTCCGTCTCCACCTGTGCATGTCTGACGGTTTCATCCAGGCAGCCACATGAGCGGCGAACAACTAAATCGGCCTGCAATAGCACTTGTGGTTCTACTG
>JAFGSL010000510.1 GCA_016934645.1 Anaerolineae bacterium | reverse complement strand
GAACAGCTTCCTCATCACCCCAACTGGAGTTGACCGGCTCTACCTCGACATCGGCGACATCGTGCTGGTGCGCGACGGGCAGCGCGAACGCCGTAAAAAACCCAGCCGCGCGGCGCGCCTGCACCAGGCGATCTACGAGGCGCACCCCAGCATCGGCGCGGTCATCACGGCGCAGTCTCCCGGCGCGATGGCGTACAGCATCACGGGGCAACCGTTTGACACGCGCACTATCCCGGAGAGCTACATCGTCCTGCGCGACATCCCCCTCGTCCTGTACGGCGAGCAGTTTGGCAGCGGCAAGAAGATCGCCAGACGCCTCAGCGCCGACGTGCCCGTGCTGCTGCTGCAAAACGACGCCATCCTGACGACCGGGGCAACGCTGACGCAAGCCTTCGACCGGCTGGAGGTGGCCGATTTCAGCGCCCGTGCCGTCATCGACACGCTCGCCATCGGCAAACTCGTGCCGATTGGGGCAGAAGAGGTGAAGGAGCTAAAGACGAAGTTCCTGTCTTGAGCGGTCAGCAATCAGCTTTCAGCGATCAGCCCAGAAAACCGGCAAAGATCGCAGACAGAAAGCTGAGAGTTGACGGCTGAAAGCTGAAAGCTATGATGAACCATAAACAACGTGTCTTGAGCGCTCTGGATCGCCATGGGTACGACCGCATCCCGGTGAAGCACCACGGGACGCCGGAAGTGGACGCGATGCTGATGGCACACTTCGGCATCGCCGATCACCTGGCGCTGGCGGAGGCCATCGGCGATGACTTCCGCGCGGTGGGGCCGCCGTGGGGCGGGCCGGAACTGCGCACATTCACGGACAGCAGTTGGGAGGGCTGGTGGGGCGAGCGCTACGCCAACGTCAGCTTTGGGCACGGGACGTATCCCGAAGCGGTCTATCTACCCTTTGCGAACGTGGAAGACGTAGCGCAGTTGGCGAACTACCGCATGCCAACTGCGGACGACTTCGATTACAGCACAGTCAAGGCACAGTGCGAGCGGTGGCAAGAGTACGCCGTCGTCTGCGGCGGCGCGGGCACACTCGATTTTATGAACGGGATTGCGCGCTGTCGCGGCGTGGAGAAGGTACTGTTCGACATCGCCGAGAGCACCCCGGTCTTCCTGGCACTGATGGAGCAACGCTTCAACTTCTTCTACGAAATGACCGAGCGTACCCTGCAAGCGGCGGAGGGGCTGATCGATATCGCCCATGTGGGCGAGGACTTCGGCTGCCAACGCGGATTGCTTATCAGCCCGCGGACATTCGAGGCGCTGTTTGCTCCCAAATTCGAAGCCATGTTCGCACTGGCACATCGCTACGGCGCACGCACGATGATGCATTGCTGCGGCAGCGTTCGCCAACTCATCCCGCGCTTCATCGAGATGGGGCTAGACGTGCTCGACGTGGTGCAAGTCTCCGCCGCAGGGATGAACATCCGCGAGTTGCACGCCGAATACGGGCGCGATCTCGCCTTCGCTGGGAGCGTATGTGTGCAATCGACGCTGCCGTTTGGCACGGTGGATGATGTGCGCCGTGAGGTCGAACTGCGACTGGAACTCTTCAAGGATGGCGGCCTGATCCTGGGGCCGACGCATCAAATCCAGGCAGGGACGCCTCTAGAGAACATCTTGGAGATGTATCGCGTGGCGGGGAGCCTACAACGTTGAAATGTTTGAACGTCGGAACGTTCAAACGTTTCAACGATCTATCTTTTGGGAGGAATCATGGAATATCGAAAACTAGGGAAAAGTGACCTTGAAGTCAGTGTCATCACGATGGGGTGTTGGGCCATTGCCGGGGATCGGCTGTGGGGACCGCAGGATGAGGCGGACGCCATCGGCGCGCTGCGCGCGGCAGTGGACGTCGGGATCAACTTCTTCGACAGCGCGGAGGGCTACGGGGCGGGCCGCGCGGAAGAGTTGATCGGCAAGGCGTTCAAGGGCCATCTGCGCGACAAGGTCGTCATCGCCACGAAGGTCTCACAGAGCCACCTACGCCCTGTCAACCTGCGCGCGGCGTGCGAGAACAGCCTGCACAATCTGGGGATGGAAACCATCGACGTGTACTACATCCACTGGCCCAACTGGGATATCCCCATCGCCGAAACGCTCGGCGAGATGCAGCGCCTCAAGGACGAGGGCAAGATCCACTTTATGGGCTGCTCCAACTTCGGCCCACGCGACCTTACAGAACTACTGGCGATCGATCACGTGGAGATTAACCAACTGGCCTACAATTTGCTCTTCCGCGCCGTCGAATACGAAATCGTGCCGCTGTGCGTGGAACAGCAGGTGAGCATCGCGCCGTACAGCCCGCTGCAGCACGGCATTCTCACCGGCAAGTTCGCCACGCTGGCAGATATCCCCGACGAACGCGCGCGAACGCGCCATTTCTCCGCCGCGCAGCGCTCGATGACGCGCCACGGCGGACCCGGCGCGGAAACCGAAACCGCTGCTGCGCTGACCGCCATCCGCCAGATCTGCGACGACGCCGGTCTGCCGATGGCACAGGTCGCGCTGGCCTGGCTGCTCGAACAGCCAGGCGTGGCTACCGTGATTGCCGGAGCACGCAACCCGGCACAAATCCACGCCAATGCTGAAGCCGCTGCTCTCAAACTGCCTGCCGACGTAGTCGCAGCGTTGAATGAAGCCACCGATCCACTCAAAATCGCCCTTGGTCCCAATCCGGATATGTGGCAGAACGATGCTAACACGAGGATGAGGTGAGGGGGAAGAGTGCGGGAGTGTCGGAGGGTGGGAGGGGTGATCAAGTGAACTCCCCAACCACCTAACTACCCTGTTGCGAATTACGAATCACGAATTACGGACAAGGAGTTGAACTATGCTAAAAGTCGGAATTCTCGGTATGGGGG
>JAFGSL010000509.1 GCA_016934645.1 Anaerolineae bacterium | reverse complement strand
CGCCACTGCGGGTAACGACCGTAGAGGGAGCCAGCTTTCCGTCCAGTAGCGGTTCAGAGGTGACATTGATATTGGCGCTGACCACCGGGAAATCCGCGCCATCGATCAGGGTCGCCAATTCTGTGGGACCATCATCGAACTCGTGGTTCCCCACGGTCATCGCGTCGTAGCCCAGGGCGTTCATTGTGTCGGTGATGACGTCGGCCTTGAAAAGGGCGTAGAAAAGCGTGCCCTGGAACTGGTCTCCGGCGTCTACCAATAGCACATTGGTTTCTGCGGCACGAATCTCTTCCACGAGGGTTTGTAGACGCGAGTCGCCGGCGATACACAATCCTGCAAGTTCATCCGCCTCTGAACAGCGTGCCCCGTTGCGGTTGTATTGATCCACATGGGCGTGGACGTCGTTGGTGTGCAGGATGGTGAGGTCGAAATCTGCATCGGGTGCTGCAACCCCCGCCTCAACTACCTCTTTCTGCGGTGCAGCGGCCATTGCCGGGGTGATGGTCACAGTTAACAGGACCAACACCGAAATCCAAAAACGTACTAGCTTACTCATGAGTTATCCTCCTCATATCGATTTGAGATATTTGAAACGATTTGATTGTATGTGTAAATCAGTTGGCTGATTTTTGGGCATCACCTCCTTTGTTGGATAGTGGAATGGCCCGTATATTTATTTCACCAGCTATCCGAATTAGTAAACGACTGATCCAGTCGTATTTTGCTAAACGCTTATGCGCATGTTAGACAGCGGAATGGCTTTAGTTGGTTATGATCGGATCAGTAGACTACATCTACTTGCCGTCTGGTTTGTGCCGATTCTGTGATCGCAGCGCAAACGCAGTCAGCACGGTAGCCATCTTCGAAGGTCGCGCCGTAGGGTGCTACGTCCTTGTCGTTCACAATGCAGTCGAGGAAGTGTGTCAGCTCGTGAACAAAGCTGTGCTCCCAGCCGATCATGTGTCCCTGCGGCCACCAGTTGGACCACCAGGGATGGTACGGCTCGCTCACCAGGACGTGCGTGAACCCCTGCGTTTCCTTGCGGCCTTCGCCCACCCAGTAAACCTCTAGCTCGTTCAGACGCTCCAGGTCAAAGACGATACTGCCTTTCTCACCGTTGATCTCGATAACCTCGTGGTTTTTGCGCCCGGCAGCGAAGCGCGTCGCTTCCAATGTGCCGATGACGCCGTTGGCGAAACTAACGGTAGCAACGAAGGCATCGTCAATATCCACTTTGGCCATCGTCCCATCGGATAGTGGTCGCTCCGGGATGAACGTGCGCGTCATTGCACCCACACTCTCGATCTCGCCTACCAGGAAGCGGCCCAGGTCAATGATGTGCGCGCCCAGGTCTCCGATGCTGCCCGCGCCGGCCTCGGCCTTGTTCAAGCGCCAGACCATCGGCGTGTCGTAGTGCGGCATGACCCATTCCTGCAAATAGACGGCACGATAGTGATAGATGCGGCCTAAAGCGCCGCTCTCGATCAGCTCGCGTGCCTGGCGAATGGCAGGGACGAAACGGTAGTTGAAGGCGACCATATGTTTGACGCCAGTTTTCTCCACTGCTTCCCACATTGCCTTGGATTCCTCTGGGTTGCGTCCCAGGGGCTTTTCGCAGAAGACGTGTTTGCCCGCCTGTGCTGCTGCAATACTCGGTTCGGCGTGCATATTGTTGGGCGCGCCGTTGTCGAAGAGCTGCACGCTTTCGTCTTTGAGCATCTCGCGCCAGTCGGTGTAATATGTCGCGTAGCCATATCGTTTGGCGGCTTCGGCGACGGCGTCTTCATTGCGCCCGCAGACCGCGGCTAGAACCGGCACTGCAGGTGGCGGGTACATCATATAGGCAATCTTCTTATAGGCGTTGCTGTGGGCCTTGCCCATAAAAGCGTAGCCCAGCATCCCGACGCCGACCTGTGGAGCTTCGCCCTCAGCCTTCGCCCCGGCCATTGTTGTAAAACCACCGCTATCACTCATGCATGCCTCCTGTAAGTGAAATGTGTAGGTGGAGTATGGAGTAAGGAGTACGGAGTATGATTTCCAGCTCTTACTCCATACTTCCTACTCCTTACTCCCTATTCGCTGCCAAACGCCGCGTCAAATGCCACCGCCGACGGCGCGAAATCTTGCTTGCGGATCATTGCCAATGCTTCCTGCGCACCGTATTCTCGATCCATACCGCTGTCTTCCCACTCGATGGAGAGCGGCCCTTGATAGCCGATGCGGTTGAGCGCGCGGATGATTGGGTCCCAGTGCACATCCCCGTGGCCGGGCGAGACAAAGTCCCACCCGCGCCGCCTGTCGCCGAAGTCCAGGTGCGAGGAGAGGATGCTATTGCGTCCATCGAGATTGAGCCGCGAGTCCTTAACGTGAACGTGAACGATGCGGTCGGGGAAGGCGTAGATCAATTCCGGCGGATCGATGAATTGGTGAATCAGGTGGCTTGGGTCGAAGTTGATACCGAAGGCTGGATGCCCGTCCACGGCTTTGAGCGCCCGCTCGAAAGTGACGATGTCGTAGGCGATCTCCGTAGGGTGGACTTCCAATCCGAACTTGATGCCCTCGGCCTGGAAAACGTCGAAAATCGGCGTCCAGCGCGCGGCGAAATCCGCGTATCCGGCGTCGATGTCGGCCTGGCTTGTGGGGGGGAAGAAATAGAACATCCCCCACACGCTGCTGCCGGTGAAACCGTTGACGATGTCCACGCCGAAGAGCTTGGCGGCTTTGGCCGTGTTTTTCATCTCCTCTGCGCAGCGCTGGCGCACGTTCTCCGGATCATCTTCATCCCACAGGCGGGGTGGGAGGACGCTTTTATGGCGGCGGTCGATGTTGTCGCACACGCACTGGCCCACCAGGTGATTGCTGATGGCAAAGCACTTTAGGTTGTACTTCGCCAGCAGATCGTGCTTCTCGCGCACGTAGGCATCGCTTTCGAGCGCTTTGTCAACTTCGAAGTGGTCGCCCCAACAGGCAAGTTCGAGGCCATCGAAGCCCCATGCACTGGCTTTCTGTGCGAGGGTTTCCAGGGGAAGGTCAGCCCACTGCCCGGTAAACAAGGTGATCGGTCGTCCCATAATTCTAGCTCCTTTCAAAGAGGGGGTAATAAAGATTCGTTATGGATCTTATGGATTGAAACGAAAGGTATGCAGTATACGTGAAACGCTAGAACTATTATACATTGTCTAGACGTAATCGACAACCGTCAAATGTCAGATGACGGACGTCGTATTCATAAAGTCAAGCCTCCCTGATGGCTTCGGGCATGATGCTCCTTACTCGGTAAGTTGTATCCTTATAATACTCAGCTGCCAGGTTATTGCAAATGTCTAATCAAAGGCGCGAGATCAGGAACCCTTGTGGAACTTCTGCGATGTTCGCAAAGATGGCTGAATAGTAATT
>JAFGSL010000508.1 GCA_016934645.1 Anaerolineae bacterium | reverse complement strand
TTTAACATATGGTTAAATTGCTCATCATAGACAGCCATAGCCTGGTGCGTGAAGCACTCGAAAAACGTCTGCAAACCGCTGTCGGTATGGAAATCGTCGGCAGTCTGGGGCGTTATGGCGAGGCCGTCCAACAAGCACGGGCGTCAGCACCCGACGTGATCCTGCTGGAGACCAAAGCACCAGAAGGGCTGGAGACGCTGGCGACCCTGCGGCAATCGCTCCCCGATACCGCCGTGATTGTGCTGACCTCCTATCCCGACAGCCGCGAAGAGGATCAGGTACGGCAAATGGGCGCAGCAAGCTACCTGCTGAAGACGCTGGACACGCGCTTCCTGGTGCATGAGATTCGCACCGTGGCCCGTCCCAGCGACACCGCGCCAGCTTCTAGTAATGCCGTTACCGCTTCATAAACTAAGGCAAAAACGCCCCAAAAACCCGGTTTCCCAACAATCGCCCCCGTGGACTGAGCCGCAAACGAAGCCCATTCCACAACACCAAATCGGTTTCCACCAGTCGCGCTATCGTCGCAGCGTAGAGCTCAGCAAGGCTGACGCCAAATCGTACACGGAAGTCAGACTCGGTCACACCCTCGGCCAAGCGCAATCCCATCATCAGCGTCTCGCCACGCTCCAATTCCGGCGAGATGATTTCCACGTCCACATCCGCCCATTCCCCGGCCTGCGCCGCCTGGATATAGGTCGTGGGATGCAGTACATTGCTCCAGCGTCGTCCTTCCAACCAGGAGTAACCTCCTGCGCCCAGCCCAAGCCACGGCTGGTTGCGCCAGTAGACGAGATTGTGCCGGCTCGCCCACGGCCCGATACCTTCAGTGCGCCCGCCAGGCGGCAGTTCCCATACCGTGGCGGCGGGATGTCGACCGTGCGCCCAGTTCGAAATCTCGTACTGCCAAAAGCCTGCCGCACACACCGTCTCCGACGCCCAGACGTACATATCAGCAGCCAAATCTGGGTCCGGCACAGGTACTTCGCCCGCCTCAATAGCACGGGATAACGGGGTTTCCGGCTCCACTGTGAGTGCATAGAGCGAGAGGTGCTCCGGCGACAGCGTCAAGGTACGCTCGACTGTTGCCTGCCAGCGGGCAAGGCTCTGCCCCGGAAGACCGTACATCAAATCGACGCTGAGGTTATCGAAGCCCGCCTGGCGCGCCGCCGTAACCGCACTTACGGCTTCATCCCAGGTGTGAATGCGGCCAAGCAAGCGCAACTCGTCATCGTGGGACGACTGCACACCTAGGCTCAGGCGGTTGACGCCAGCCTCACGCAACGCCGCCAGGGATGCAGCATCGACCGTGCCGGGGTTTGCTTCCATTGTGATTTCGGCGTCACAGGAAAGCGCAAGGTCTTTTCGCGCGTCAGCGATAATTGCGCGTACCATGTCCGGCGACAGAAGCGAGGGCGTGCCGCCGCCGAAGTAGAGTGTCGTTCCGGCAATATGGGAGTAGCGCGTCGCCCGGACGTGAAGTTCGCGACGCAGCGCTTCGACGTAGGCTGGGCGAAGCGCCTGCAGGCCGCTGTAGGTATTGAAATCGCAATAAGTGCAGCGTTGGCGGCAAAACGGAACGTGAACGTAAAGCGCAGTTTGCATAAACGTAGCGTGGGCATCCCCGCCCGCGTGGCTCACCTCCACAACGTAGCTCGCGGGCGAGACGCCCGCACCACATTTAGACTCTATCCGAAAGCTGTGCTTGCAAGCGTTTCTGGTGCGTTAACAGTGAATTTTCGGATAGGTTCTTATGTAACAATTCCCTGCGTAAGGCTCAGAAAGAGACTTTCGAGCGTGTCTTGCTCCTCGGCGTAGGCCAACACAGCAAATCCCACCGTGACGAGGTCGGCGAGCAACTGCACAACAGCACCCTCATCGCCCTGCAACGTGACCCACAACGCAGGCGGGCCGCCGTTGCGGTTCCCTACCGGAACCAGCTCCACACTGAGGACTTGTGGATGCCGGGCGAGCCATGCTTGCGCGTCATCTGCAGGACCGTGGAATGCCACACGTACACGATGATGCGGGCGCAACCGGGTACGAATTTCAGCCACGGTACCGGAAGCCACCAAGCGACCTTGCTCGACAATGCCCACATGCGTGGCGACGTCGTCCAGCTCGCGCAACACGTGCGAGGAGAGGAAGATCGTCTTGCCCATCTCCTGGAGCGCGCGAAAAATTTCGCGCAGCTCGACGCGCGCCCGTGGATCGAGGCCGGCAGCCGGTTCGTCGGCGACGATCAGCGCCGGATCGTGAACCAGCGCGCGCGCCACACCAAGTCGTTGCCGCATCCCCCGTGAGAGCGTCTGCACGGCGTCGTCGCGGCGGTGCGCCAGGCCAACCAGTTCCAGTAAATCGGCCACCATCGGCGCGCGTTTTTCAGGAGTCACGCTGTAACATCCGGCGAAAAACTCCAGGTATTCCCGCACCAGCATCTCCCCGTATAGACCAAATTCGTCGGGGATGAGGCCGATCAAACGGCGCACATCCTGCCGATCAGTGTCCGCGCGATAGCCACCCACACGCACGCTACCGCCATCAGGCCGCAGCAGCGTCGCAATGATACGGATAGTCGTCGTCTTGCCCGCGCCGTTCGGCCCAACGAAAGCGTAGATCGCCCCCTCCTCCACCGCAAAGGTGAGATGGTCGACCGCGGGTTGTTTGCCCTTGCGGTAGGTTTTGCACAGGTCTTGCACGTCCAGGATTGCCGTCATTCTGCTCCCAGGTTTTTAGACAGGATTAACAGGATTTTCAGGATAAAGGTTTGTACGCCAGTTCTGCCAATACATCAAGCCAAGTATAGCTGGAAATGAAGGTAATACCAACGCGCAAGGCCCTGGGGGAATTCTCCCCCAGGGCCTACGCTCAATATGCGACCGGATGTGGAGGTCACCCAACAATGTTTTAGGATTAGGTGATGACGAACAGGTCGTTCACACCTCTGCGTCAAGCTTTCGAGCGCCCCACACGCGGCTACATTTAGAACTTATGTTCTAATTATAGCAGCCAATGAGGCTTTGTCAATCTCAAAACTGAAGGTCTTTGCGCATCCAATAGTAACTATGGCCCATAGGATAGTCTTCAAGCTGTCCGACGATCCGGTAGCCCATCTTCTGATAAAATCCCACTTCGTTCCCAAAACACTCTACACGAAGTCTGGAGCAATTCTCTTCGCGGGCCTTTTGCTCAATCGCCTCCATCAAGCGCCTTCCCAACCCG
>JAFGSL010000507.1 GCA_016934645.1 Anaerolineae bacterium | reverse complement strand
TGGTTTGCTTTTCCAAGCCCAAGTATGGTTAAAAATGGCTCTTTTACAATCTAATATCCGGCCCATTGCGATCTACTGATACTGATAGCTTCGCGCTCTTTCCCGTACCAGGATTGGGCAAATATTCCTTCAATAAAGCTTCGTAAAGATTTTTCAATTAGGGTATCTATAGATATGTTGGTCGCTCTCATACTGTATTTTTATCTCCCGCTCACTTCACAGCTTTTCGGAACAGCGCCAACCGGTGAAAGGTGATGCGGTTTGCATCGTGGAAGTTGTGCGCGCTGTCGTAAGCTGTCCGCACCAGGTAGATCAGGTCGTCGCCATCGAAGTGCCAATCGACGTACTGGAAACCGGTCTGTTGCGCGGAGACTTCGGACGGAAGCCTCTGGTCATCGGCCAGTAGAACGGTGCAGTGTTCCCAGGTACGCAGGTCGCGCGAGGTGCATACCGACAGCACCGAGCGATTGGTGGAACGGGAAATGTCCGCGACGCCGTTGCTCAACGTCAGGTAACGGCTGGTTTGCGCATCGTAGCGGATTGTGAACTTGGTATGCCCGCCGGGCAGGTCGATGAAACCGGTAGCGGGGTCGAACGAGAGTCGCCGCCCGTCGTTCTCGATCTTGACCATTGCGGCTTTGTTCCACACTGACCGGCTCGCGCCTTCCACAACCTGCGCGTTAAAACGCAGGATGTTCCAGAGTTGTCCTTCGCAGTCCTCGACGACGTTGCCCTCAAGCCATCCTGCCTTCGTCAATGTCCCCCACTCGGCGGGCAGCCAAGCTTGGTTGAAAGGCAGTTTTTCGCTCATTGTCCAGTTGGCGGCGTTCAGCAAATCTGCACCCACGTCGGCGGAGATGATGCACGCCTGGAAGCCGGTAGGCCAGTCCAGCGGCGTGTTGTCCTCGAAGGCCCGGTAAAGTCGACCGTCTCTGATCCACACTGGGACCGGCGCGCAGTGGTAGTTCGGTGGTGCGTGCCGTACCCCGCCTTTGAAGAGCACGCCGGATGTGGCGCTTGCAGGATGTGTCCACGTGTTGCCATTATCGATGCTGCGGCGGATGACGATGGAACCGTACTGCTGCGATGTTCCTAGGAGATAGACGACGTCGCCGAGCACGAACAGCGTGCTCCAGTAGGCATTGGCGATGTGGGTGATGTTGTTCCACGTCGCGCCGCCGTCGCACGAGCGATAGACGCTGGTGAGGTGTTCTTCGTCCTCGTGGTTGCGGGGACAGCCGGGGCCGAAGTAATCGTGTGTTGCCAGCATGTCGCCGTTGGCAAGCCGTACGAGACTGGGGCTGCCCAGGTAAGTCTTCGTCGCCGGGTCTTGGTAGCGTAGTTCTGTGAAGTGCATAAGGTCTCCTCAATTAGGTGCAACGCACTTGGTTGATTTACCGGGAAGTTTATCGCGTCAATAAACGCTTGAGTAAGTGGTTAAGTGCGTTGCACCTGAAGTTACACCTGGTCTATGGCAGGATCGTCCAGACGAACACGCTGGCCTTCGCGGACGGAGACGTAGCACGCGAGCGTCATCCGCAGGGCGGTACGACCTTCTTCAACGGTGGCGATAGGTGGACGTTCGCCGCGCAGAAACTCGGCCAATGGCCCCGCCAATCCCGCGATGCGCTCGCCGTGACCCGCCGGGCTGGGGATATCGCTGCACATCCAGTCCTTACGTTCCACCGTGTACCACTTGAGACCGCAGGCCCCCGCAGGGCGCGGAACGTTGCAGCTTGGCACGTCGCCGTAGTTTTGCACGATGCTGCCTTTCTCGCCGATGACCTCGGTCGTGTTCTCCATCGCCGGCGTGACAAACGAGCACGTCACCTCCGCCAGCGGCCCGTTGGGGTAGCGGAAGATCACGATGCCGTTGTCCATCGGCAGGCGTTCGGAATCGTACAGCGAGACGACTTCCGCCGTGACCGACTCCGGTTCGCCCAGCAGCCAGAGGATGAAGTCGATGGCGTGCGCGGCGTCGTCGGCCCAGATGTCGCGGTTGAGCGCCGGGTTGAAGTGCCACATCTGCTCGAAGTTGGGCCACAGGTGGACGCCCAACCCATGGCGGCGGCGCACCATGAAAATCCGGCCCAGTTCGCCGGACTGCATCAGCGCCTTGATTTGGACGTTCTGCGGGTCCACGCGCATCTGCCACGCCATCGTGAAAGGCACGGCAGCGCGTTGCACTGCTTGAACGATGCGGTCGGCTTCCGGGAGCGTAAGCGCTATCGGCTTTTGCAGGACGATGGCTTTGCTTGCGGCGGAGGCCTGCTCAACCAAATCGGCGTGCAGAGACGTCTCAGCAGAGACAATCACGGCTTGCACGTTGGCGTCTGCCAGCAGCGCGCCGACATCTGTGTAGGGACGAACGCCATAATCCGCGACAGCCTTCTCCAGCCGCGCCGCGTCGCGATCCCACCCGGCGACGACGTTAATCCCCATCTCCGGGTGCTCGCGCCAGCGGTTGCAGTAGGCGTTGACGTGTCCATGCGCAAAGCCGAGGATGCCGATGTTTACAATGTCTTCCATAAACTTGGTCTCCTTGGTTATTGGGATGTTGTTCAGTGTCTGGGTTTTGTCATCTACTTTTTAACCGAATTACCCCATTCACAAACGTGTTTACTTCTTCAATCTCTCGAAAATATCCAACAAGCATCAGGGGGCCTTCTTTCCAAGCTTCGACTTCTTCAGAGCCTCTTGGCAGGATGTTATCGATTTTGTTTCTCTCTACTCCACAGTATTCTGCGATCCGTTCAATGTAAGCTGTGAACTGCAATCCTTGATCTGGGTTGCTTTGACCCGGTATAATGCTAAACACTGTATTATGACTTCCGTTCATCATGCCAATAAACGCAACCGAACTTCGCGTTGTCATTCTATGGTCAAAACACTTGGTCAATCCATCGAGGAGTCTTTGATAAACTTTGCCTACCCCTTTGTTTTCCGCAATGTCCTGTAGTTCCTCGTATGTCAGGGGAGGCCTTCTTTTCGATGTGCTCATCGTTTGCGCTTTGTATTCGACTTTATCTGGTTCAATCAAGAATATTCGCGTAACATACTCTGTCCCGTCCGGGTCGCAGAAATGTTGAAAGGTCGTTGCGTTTATGGCGACGCCATAAGTCTCCGATAAGTAATTGATAATTCTTTCGGAGTTTTCATCTATGTCAGAAGCTACTACAATCATCTTGTGATGCTCGTTCAGAATCTCTGGCAAATTCTCGCCAAATCTCTGTTTGAAAGCCTGCTCTAAATTATATTTTCCGGAAAAATATAGATTTGCAATTTCTGTTACTCTTTCGTTTGAAAGGTCTTTGACCCAAGATGCGTAGTCGAGTATCTGTGCGGTTACTTCTCGCGGTGTTTTTGCACGCTTTAGTTCAACTACGACAATATCTCCAACTGCATCCAAACATAAAAGATCAATAAAACCGCCAAAATCTGTTGGGACTTGTCGCCCAATAACTAACAGGTCGTCAGAAATGATGGAAATATCCTGTTCCAGCCAATCTTCAATACGCTTCTCCAAGTCAACCGGGGAACGTCTAATCACTTGTAGAGTATTGGTCTTCTGTATTTTCCAAAGCTTAACATCTTGTGGCATGATAATCCTCCCAGAGTTTATCTTGTTATTCCGGTAGAGCATCCACTACTTTGCTCATTGCGCGTACGAAATTGCCTTGCGCGCTGTCTCAATACCGTCCATACGTCCGCGCGGTCTCGACCATCGCGAAGAGATTGGCGTCTGGGGTGTCTCTGCCGCACTGATCACCCGTGGAAAGAATGAAGCCGCCGCCCGCGCCAGCGTCGTCGATGGCTTTCTTGCTGGCGGCGATAACGTCCTCGACCGAGCCGCGCAGCATCACCTCGGTGGTGTGTAGGTTGCCCTTGAGCACGATTTTGTCGCCGTAGCGCCGCTTGAGTTCCGCCAGATCGCAATCGCCCATCGGTGGGATTTCCAGCGGATCGATGACGGTGAGGTGCGTTTCCTCAGCGGCGATCTTCACGAGCAGTTTCTCCGGCCCGCAGGAATGGACGTGGGTGGGTATGCCCATCTCGAAGGCGAGTGCGGTGACGTGTTTGAGCACCGGCAGCGCCAGCTCGCGGAAAATCTTAGGTGACTGGAAGACCAGCGATCCCGATGCGCCGCACAGCAGAAAGTCGGGTTTCACGTCGAGATCGCGGATGACGGCCATGCGCCGCTCCACCCGTTCGAGCATCGCTTCACGCCGCTCGTGGAACTTGTTGGGATTGTCGTAATACTCGTAGATTTCTTCCGGTGTGTTGATCAGGAGCGTCGATGCGCCACTCGGCATGCCCAGGATGCCCTGGTCGCCCAACTCGGCCTTGATCAGCTTCCACAGTTCGAAGCCCGTGGGCCATGCTTTCGCGCCTTCGATGTCCTCCCACGTTGTGGGAATGGCGGGCAGCCCGATTTTGTGCGGCAGGACGTTGGTCGCGGGCGGGTTGTCCGCGGTGTGGACGACGACGTACCGGCTCCACTCGCCGGTTGCCTCGCAATAGTCCTGCGTCACGAAGCCCCCCTCGTTGCGATGGACGATCTTCTGTTCCCATTTCGGGTCATAGTCGCCAAAAAGATCGCCGAAATCGTACAACTCGAAGCCACCGTCGATGTCGAAGTATTTGAGTGCGTCGACGTGCGCCTTCCACAGCGGCGGATCCTGATAGACGTAGATGTCCCAAAACGGCTTGCCCGTCATCCGCGCCGGGACCATATTCGAGATGTCCGGGCACACTGGCACACAATCGGGCATCTCGCCGTGCAAAACAGCCAACAACCGTTCACGAGGTGTCATAGGTCGTATCCTTTTTTGACAGGATTTTCAGGATAGGGTCTAACTTCGTTAGGGAGATTTTTCCATCCTGTTCATCCTGTGAATCCTGTCTGAATTTCTTGTGGACGATATGGTTCTTCGCGCACCAGATGCCCGTAGAGGATTTTGAGGCAGAGGGCAGGCGCGAACCAGACGAATCCGGGCACGGGCTGGATGAAGTCCGCGTTCACGATCAGGGCCAGCAGGATGGCAAAGATCGCGACAGGCCGCCGTAGATAGAGCGGCGTCTTGAGGATAATGACCGTGCCCACCATCAAGAACGCATACCAAAACACCCCGTAGAACCAGTGCTCAGTGCCGTAAAGCAACCCAATGAGGATCGGGTAGACGTGCAGCGCAGAGAAAGCGAGGTGGTTCTTGGCGAAGTGGACGTAACCCGGTTCCGTCGCCTTTGCTGGCGTGTGGTAGAAGCGCTTGCACGAGTTAAGACTATTGGCGACCACACCGCTGCCGACATCGGACGCGATGAGCATTGCCAGGAGGACTTGCCAGAACAACCATTTTAGTATGCCTGTCACGGCATAGTAGACATAGAGACA
Source organism: Anaerolineae bacterium (assembly GCA_016934645.1). The sequence continues at coordinate 723 of JAFGSL010000507.1, read as the reverse complement.
GGCGACGATGAGACCAGCGCTCCACGCCAGCATTTGCTCGGCTTGTGTCGCCCCGTTGCCTAACAGGACGTCCGGCTTGCCCTCATATTCCCATTGGATGTTGATGTGATCGTTGTGCATAAGTATTCTTGTATTCTTATTCCTTTTAGCTTTTCGTAAGCGGCGTTGCGCACCAGATTTAGCCTATTGTAGGAGGCTCTCTCGTAGATGTCAATTCTAAATTTCGAAAGTGGAGGGTATAATGGCTATACGTTGAAACTACTTTCAAGGAAGGGGCCTGTGATCCCTCAAGACGAAACCGCAACCGCTAACCAGAAGTTATGGGAAGAAGAGGTGCCCAAGGATGGTGCAAGCCGATATGCGGGCCCTCTCGTGCCTGGAGGAGCAGACCTTCGACCTCGTCTTTCAGCCCAATTCTATGGGATACATCCCTGACATTCGAGAGGTCTACGCGGGCGTCGCCAGGGTCTTGAAGCTGGGAAGGCTGTATCGCTTCGTCGTTGGCTAACCAGTGCCCCACTTTGTGGAGTGAAATGGCAGGGCGTATTGTATCACTCAGCCGCACAGCGAGAACCTGAAGCAGCGCGCGGCTACCCGGCGATCATCGACACCGTGATTTCAAATCCGCTCTACCGCAGTGAAAGAGTGCGGTAAAAGTCAAGACCCTCTTGGGAGGGTAAACAGTACCTTAACTGGCAGAATTTGAGACGTGTTGAACACAAC
>JAFGSL010000506.1 GCA_016934645.1 Anaerolineae bacterium | reverse complement strand
GTTGTGTTCAACACGTCTCAAATTCTGCCAGTTAAGGTACTGTTTACCCTCCCAAGAGGGTCTTGACTTTTACCGCACTCTTTCTTTACTACGAAACTACAAAAATGCTCTTTAGGGCATGTGGAAGACCGGCGGTAACGCCGGTGAATCGGTAGAACGTTGTGTGCCTTTGTGATACACCCATTTTTGATTTCAGGCAAGTGTGTTAACTCATTCATTTACTTCACCTGTTGGTCAAAGAACTCTACGTCGCGATCGGAAACCAGCGCAGGAGTTCTGTAGCGACTAACTCGTGGCCTTTGCGGTTAGGGTGGTTGCCCCACGAAAGCAGATCGTCCAGTGAGCCGCCAGTCTCCTGGTAGCGATGAAACGCTGCGAAGCTGTCGGCCAGACCAAGCCCGTATTCGGCAGCCAGGTTGCGGATTTGAGCGGCGTGCACCGCGAGGAGATCGCGGTCGCTGCCTGTGTATGTCACCCGCTGCGTGACGTCGCACGTCGGCGTCAGCAGAATCATCTTACATCCCCGCTTCAACGCTGGCTCGATCATCATCTGCCACGCGCTTCTGGCATTTTCTAGCCCGATGCGCCGGTCGTTCAAGCCATAATCGAGCGTGACCACGTCCGGTCTGTGGCTGAGCGCGTCCTCCGCGAACCGCGCGGCGCCTGCATCCGACTCCTCTCCGCCGCGCGCGGTGACGATCACGTTGATCACGGCGAAGGGAAAGCGCTGCTTCAATCCGCGGTAAAGCAGATGTGGATAGGCGTTGAGCGCATCCACCATCGGCGTGGCGAAATACCCGGCGGGGACGCTGTGACCGTGACACACGATGTTCACTGTGCGATTGTCGGGCCACTGGGCTTTCAGGATAGCGACGATATCGGCAAGATAGGTGGTTGTATCGACGATGGGCATAAGACCTCCATAGAAAAAAAACGCGAATGTGACGTGTGCCTCTGTCACCACGTAGCCATCCAGAAAGCATTCCGGCGTTACCACAACGTCGGGGTTGTGAATCTCCACCGCATCGAGGAGTGCCATAAGCTGTCGGTGGTTACCCGCCAGATTTCCCTTTTCGGGATAGACTTTGATCTGTGTGATACGTATTTTATCTGTCATAGTCCGGCAGTTATATTGTCATTGTGTGCCCGATTATACGTACGATTGGCAGAAGTGCACATTGGTCGTATACTGAATTGCGCTGTGCTAGGGCAGAAGGTTCAATTTGCTGCTCCGACTATTTACCGAAAAACTTACCAAACTACTTTCAGGAGGTTTCAATGACCGAGTTACATCTTACATTGGACAATCTTGACGCTATTCTCTCCCGGCAGTTGTCCGGGGAGAAACTCGCGCGGGCGAAGACGCTGTTCCTCAAACGGCTGGCGGAACAGGCGCACCGCTTTTATCGCGGCAAGATGCAGACCGTGCCCAAAGCGGGCGTCTTTGGCTTCAACTGGTTCAACGTTTGGTATACGCCAGGCGTTTCGCAGATTTCGACCACCATCCGCGACGACAACGACACCTCGTACGAGCTTTCCAACCGGGGCAATTACGTTGCCGTGGTGAGTGATTCCACCCGCGTTCTCGGCGATGGCAACTGCACGCCGCCCGGTGGCCTGGGGGTGATGGAGGGGAAATCCTTCCTGATGAAGTACCTCGGCGGCATCGATGCGACCGCGCTGTGCATCGATAGCCGCGACGCGCAGGGGCGTCACTCCGCCGACAGGATCATCGACTTCGTGAAGATGGTGCAGCCAAGTTTCGGCGCGATCAATCTGGAAGACATTGCACAGCCGAACTGCTTCAAGGTGCTGGACACGTTGCGCGCCGAGTGCGACATCCCCGTGTGGCACGATGACGCGCAGGGGACGGCGTGCGTCACGCTGGCGGGACTAATCAACGCGCTGAAGCTGGTGGATAAGCCAATCGGCGAGGCGAAGATGGTCTTCCTCGGCGCGGGTGCGTCGAATACAACTATCGTCCGCATTATTATCGCGGCGGGCGGCAATCCCGACAATATCGTCGTATTCGATTCCAAGGGTGGTCTGCACCGCGACCGCAAGGACATCCAGGCCGACACACGCTTCTACCGCAAGTGGGAGATATGCGAGCAGACCAATCCGGGTTTGATCGCTGACTTCGACGATGCGATGAAGGGTGCGGACGTGCTTATCGCCGCATCGACGCCCGGCCCTGGTGTTGTCCAGCCGGACTCCATCCGCTTGATGGCGCCCAAGTCCATCGTCTTCGCCTGCGCCAATCCCGTCCCGGAGATCTACCCCTACGCGGCGAAAGAGGCCGGGGCGACCATCGTCGCCACCGGGCGCGGGGACTTCCCCAATCAAGTTAATAACTCGGTGGGCTTCCCCGGCATCCTCAAGGGAGCGCTGCTCGCGCGTGCGAAGGGCATCTCCGATGGGATGGCGATTGCGGCGGCTCGCTCGCTTGCGACTTTCGCCGAACAGCGCGGCATCGACACTGAGAACATCATCGCCCGCATGGACGAGCCCGACGTGTTCCCCCACGAAGCTGCGGATGTGGCGATGCAGGCCGTGGATGAGGGCCTGGCGCGCGTCACCCTCACCCGAGAGGAAGCGTTCGCGCAGGCCGCCCACGATATCTCGCAAGCACGGGCGCTGGTCGAGCAATTGATCGCGGCGGAGTTCATCGCGCAGCCTCCAAAATCGATGCTGCAAGAGGCGCTGGACTGGGCTATCGAGCAGGTATAGCGCGGATCCTTACGGACTGTTGTGAATCTCTCAACGGGTTGACCGGATTGAGCGGATGGAGACTCCGTTGAATTCGGTCAATCTGTTGAGGCCTGGTGATGTTCTCCTTGAAGTTCGAAGTGGTGCGGAGTCGCAGCGCTATCAAGCCTCCGTGATTGACCTTCCTACAAAGTGACCTTATACTAAGGTTGTGACTTCGCAATAAAGCAGTATGTAGCAACATCCACTGTCAGGATTTTGCGGCTGAGCAGATGGAGGGAACCATGGCAGAGACGCATCGAATCGGCAAGTACGAAATCCTTGAAGAATTAGGTCGTGGTGGCTTCGCCACCGTCTACAAAGCCCGCGACACCGACCTCGGACGTACCGTCGCGCTTAAAGTGCTCCACGCGCATTGGGCGGGTGAACAGGACTTTGCGCTGCGCTTCCACAACGAGGCGCGAGCCGCTGCGAATCTGCGCCATCCCAACATCGTCACCGTTTACGAAGCGGGGGAGGCAGCGGGACAGCTTTTCATCGCTATGGAATATCTGCCGGGCCACACGCTGCGCGATTGGTTAGAGGTGGAGGGCGCGCTTTCCCTGGAACAGGCATGGCCCATACTGGAACAAGTCGCCGACGCGCTGGATTACGCCCACGCACAGGGCATCGTCCACCGCGACGTCAAGCCCGCCAACATCATGGTCGAAACGACCGCGCGCGGGCTACGCGCAGTGCTGACGGACTTCGGGCTGGTGAAGGCGCTGGAGAGTAGCGCGGCGCTGACCTCACAGGGCACGCTCTTGGGGTCGCCGGAGTACATGGCGCCGGAGCAGGCCGACCCCGACCGTGTTGCCGAGATCGGCCCGGCGACCGACCGTTACGCGCTGGGCATCGTCGCCTACCAGATGCTCGCCGGGCGTGTGCCCTTCCTCGGCAATACCCCCGGCACCCTCAACGCGCATCTCAACCTGCAACCACCCGATCCACGGCGCTTTGTGGCTGACTTGCCGCCCGACGTGACCATGGTCCTACTCACGATGCTGGCGAAGGCCCCCGCCGACCGTTTCCCCACGGCGCTGGCCTTTGTGGAGCAACTGAAAGCGATTGCTGAAGGGCGGAAACCTGTACCGCAGGCCGCAGCGCGCGCGCCACAGGAGCGCCCCCATGCGGCAGCGGAGACACCCCCGCAAGTAGCGCGCGAGCGACAGCCTCCGCCTTCCCGTCCCAGGCCTCCTGCACGCCGCCTGCCTTCCTGGGCCTTGTGGGCAGGGGGTGGGGGACTCGTGCTGGTGATCGGCATTGTGCTGGTGACTGTGCTCTTTCCAGCGTTGCAAAGTCCGTCGGTCACGCCCACCCTTGAACCGATGCCCGCACCGACGCAAACGATGCCTTTGATAACAGCAACATCTGAACTCACACCTATACCTACCGAGGTTACGCCTGTCGCAACTTCGACATCCGAGCCTAAACCCGTGCCTACCGAGGTCGTGCCTGTCGCGACATCGACGGTTGAGTCGTCTCCAACATCCGTGCCTGAACCAACACCTCTCCCAGAGAACACTTGGTTACGCCCTGCCGATGATATGATTATGGTCTACATCTCAGCAAGCGAGTTTCAGATGGGGAGTGAAGAGGGTGAGGAGGATGAGAAACCGGTACACACAGTCGCGCTGGATGGTTTTTGGATCGATCGGAACGAAGTGATGAATGGACAGTATGAAGTTTGTGTGAATGCTGGGGTGTGTTCTGCACCCACAACGTGCGATTGGGGCACGCCGACTTATCAGAACCCCGACATGGGGGACCATCCGGTCGTGTGTGTGTCCTGGGAAGACGCCAAGGCCTATTGTGCCTGGGCCGGGGGACGCTTGCCTACCGAGGCAGAATGGGAGTATGCTGCCCGGGGGCCGGAAGGCAATATTTATCCGTGGGGTAACACCTTCGATGATACACGGCTCAACTTTTGTGACGTCAATTGCGCGGAAGACTATGCCGACAAAGCCGCCGATGATGGCTATGCACAAACTGCGCCGGTTGCGTTTAATACCAGCGGGAATAGCTGGTGCGGCGCGTCGGATATGGCGGGCAATGTCTGGGAGTGGGTGGCGGATTGGTATGGTGCATATCCTTCCGGGGCACAAACGAACCCTGGAGGGCCGACAAGTGGTGATCGGCGGGTGATTCGTGGGGGTTCCTGGAACAACGATATGCCCCATCTTCGTTCTGTAAACCGTGACTGGGAATGGCCAGCGGACGCGAGCGGTAACGTGGGTTTTCGCTGTGTGGTGGTGCGGGAGGAACCGTAGCGGAGCGGGGGAAGACCACGGATGACAGAAATGGACGATGTATGTATGAAATCCATTGGTAAATACGAAATTCTAGAAGAACTAGGGCGCGGTGGTTTCGCCACCGTCTACAAAGCGTGCGATGCCACCCTGGATCGCATCGTTGCACTCAAAGTGCTGCATCCCTACTGGACGCAGGACCCTAGTTTCGCGGCGCGCTTTCGCCAAGAGGCACGCGCGGCGGCGAACTTGTGCCATCCCAACATCGTGATCGTGTACGATGCGGACGAGATCGAAGGGCAGCTCTATATTGCGATGGAATACCTGCCGGGACGCACACTGCACGATCTTCTGGAAGCCCGGGGCGCGTTGTCGTTGGAACAGGCGCTCCCCATCCTCGAACAAATCGCCGCCGCGCTGGATTACGTGCACGAACGAGGCGTTATCCACCGGGACGTCAAACCGCTCAACGTGATGGTGGAAGACACGGCCTCCGGCCCGCGCGTGACGTTGATGGACTTCGGCCTGGTGAAGGCGATGGAAGGCAGCTCGGCGTTGACCTCGCAGGGCACGCTCCTGGGATCCCCGGAGTACATGGCTCCTGAGCAGGCCGACCTGGATCGTGCCGCTGAGGTTGGCCTGGCGACTGACCACTATGCGCTGGGGATCGTGGCCTACCAGATGCTTGCTGGGCGCGTGCCTTTCCCTGGCAACACGCCTGCCACCCTTCACGCGCATGTGTATACTCCACCGCCCGATCCGCGACGTTTTGTGACCGACTTACCGCCAGAAGTG
>JAFGSL010000505.1 GCA_016934645.1 Anaerolineae bacterium | reverse complement strand
TGAGGATATCTGGGTCATCAGCACACCGTTGACGCGCGGACGCGGCGGCGAGCGCGTCGGGGCACTGCAAATTGGGATGCGGCGCGCTGAGGTGGAGACGTTCCTGGGTGAAAGCCGTATGTTCTTCCGGCTGGCGGGGCTGATCGCGGTGCTTGCCGGCGTGCTGCTGGCGCAGGTCATCGGCGGCGCGGTCGCCGGACCGGTACAGACACTGGCGGCAGGCACGCACCGCGTCGCGGCGGGCGACCTGGATGTGCACTTCGACGTGAAATCGCGGGATGAGGTCGCGCAACTCGCAGCCGCGTACAACGCGATGGTCGCAGGCCTGCGGGAGCGGGAGTGGCTGCGCGATATGTTCGGTCGCTTCGTGAGCCAGGAAGTCGCCGAGGCGCTGCGCACTGGGCAGGTGCAGTTAGAAGGCGAAAACCGCGTGGTCAGTGTGCTCTTCTGTGACATTCGCGGCTTTACAGCCCGCTCGGAGCAGCATACGCCGCAGGAGATTGTCGCATTGCTCAACGAATACCTGCCGGTCGTAGTCGAGGCGGCGCAGCGTCACCAGGGCACGGTCAACAAATTCGGCGGCGACAGCACGCTGGTCATCTACGGTGCGCCGCGTCCACTGCAAGAGAGTGCATACCAGGCGGTGCTCACCGCGTTGGAGATGCGGGCGAACCTGGAGCGCCTTAATGCACACCTCGCGACACGCGGTGAAGAGCCGATCCGCATCGGTGTGGGGATCAACACCGGTAGCGTACTCGCGGGCGCGGTTGGCCCGCACGAGCGGCAGGAATACACCGTCATCGGGGATACAGTGAACCTGGCATCACGCATTGAAGCGTTGAACAAAGAATATCCAGAGAACGACATCCTCATCAGCGGGGCGACCTACGAGGCATTGGGCAGTCATCGCGCCGAGTTCGCGTTCATTGACCTGGGAGAAATCGGCATCCGAGGTAAGTCCGGGCCGGTGCAGGTGTGGGCGGTGGCGGGGAAGGTAGCATCAAGAAAGATGGACACTGGCGGAGATTGACTTGTGCATTGACATATTCTGCATTAGACTATGACTCTATACCTGGATGGCTGGTTGTTCTGGCGTCCCAAAACCCAGGATGGAATCACCTTCTACAACACCGCCTACTGGTACGAACACGGCACATCGATCCTGATCCGCTCCACCGATGGCATCCACTGGGAGAAGATCGCCACCATTTATCAGGGCGGGCGCAACGACGAGACTGAAATTGAGTTCCTTTCGGATGGACGCATGCTGGCGACGGCCCGTCTGGAATATGGCGAGAAGCGGACATCGCTCTTTGAAGTGCGCGAGGACGGGTTGGCCTACCTCACAGACTTACCTAGCGCTGGCGATACATCCTATGTTGGCCTGATTGTCGATGGTGACATAGCGTATGCCACTTACTACACCAGCCGGGTAGATCGTGACTATCCGTGGATACTAGGGATGCTGAGCCCCTCCAGCGTGGTATTGGCCAAATTGGAATTACCGGCACTGGAAGCTCTAGCCGACAAAACAGCAGCGCGGTAAGATGGTTCTTCCCGGTAACATTATCATTTGGTAGAACCATATAACCCTCGGCAACATTTTACGTGACTTAAAACCTAAAGGGGGCCCTTGACAACTCCTTCCTATCTGTGTTATACTAGGTTCTGGAAGCGCTTCCAAGACACACAGGAAGAGAGAAACGACCACCTAGCTATGAGGTTTTAACGGTGACGCGGTGCAGGATTTCGGGGTCGGAAAAAAATCACCGGTTACAACCAACTGGAAAATTTCGTTGACATTTCGCGCAGTTTGCTGTAAAGTAATAGTTGACCCCAGGTTGCTACCTTAATGATAGTGGTAAATCGCGGATTCCGTACTATACTTATCAATGAGCTTCAGCTATGCGCTTAAGTCCAGTGCATAGCGACTTGGGTTAACTACTGACCTGAACATGAAAAAACTGATCCCGACATAATCTGCTAAACGCTTGTGCACCTATAAGACGCTGAACGACTTTGGTTTCTTATAACCGGATCAGTAAAGCGATTCCACTGCCCTATAGGCGTAGAAAGTTTGGCAAAATATGTTCGGGTCAGTAAAACTCTTCTGTTTACTAAAGGAGGTGATGTTTAGTGCATTAGGATAATGAAAACATAGTGCAAAGGCTTGTTAAGATTCAATCCCAAATATCAATCCTTAGAAGGAGGAGTAAGATGTTACGTAACAAGTTGATGGCGATGCTCGGGGTGATAGTTGTGTTGAGCATGGTTCTGGCTGGCTGCGCAACCCCCACGCCCGAAACGATCATCGAGACCGTCGTGGTCAAAGAGACCGTCGAGGTCGAGAAAGAAGTCGTAACGACCGTCGAGGTCGAGGTCGAGAAAATCGTCGAGAAGACCGTTGAAGTTATGGTGACCCCTGAGGCCGAAGAAGGCGCTCTGCCCCGCAACGAAACCCTGTACTACAATGGTCTACAATGGGGGCCGGTCGTTGGCACGAACCCGTATGCCACCACCAACAACAATGCATTGATGGGCGGCGGGGGGCGCAACACGATGTTTGAGACCGCCTACATGTACAACATGCTCGATGGCAATTCGTATCCGTATTTGGCTGACGGTGATTACACGTGGAACGACGATCGCACCGAGGTCACCTTCAAGGTCAAGGCCGCCGCACACTGGAGCGACGGCACTGCGCTGACCGCGGAGGATTTTGCCTATACCTGGGCCACCCACATCAAGTACAATACCAGCACCGGCGCTGGCTACGCACCTTACATTGAAGACGTCGTCGCTGCCGATGATATGACAGTCGTGGTTAAGGCCAAGCTGAATGAGGACGGCGCCGCAGTCAACCCCCTGATCATCAAGGACTTCTTGACCGCCTTTAGCCCGTACCAGAAAGCCTGGACCCAAACACTGGAAGAGCGCGCTGGTGAGGATGCCACCGCGCTTTTGGCGGATACCGCGGAGGACGTCGTCTGGTCAGGACCCTATCACCCCTACTTCTGGGACGACACCAAGGTTGTCTATATCCGGGATGACAACTACTGGGGCCAGGATGCCTCCATGTGGGGCAAGCTGCCCGCACCCAAGTACCTGGCGCACACGATCTTCAAAGACAACGCCGCCGGTTCTGTCGCTCTCGCCAAAGGTGAAGTGGATGTAAGCCAGCAGTTTAACTCCAATATTCAACTCCTGTGGGAAAGCTATGGTCTGCCCATCTCCACCTACCTGCCTGACGCGCCTTATGGCATTGGCGCCAGCCTCCCCACCGCCTTCTACAACCTGAATTCCTATGGTTTGGATCAGATTGCGGTGCGCAAGGCCATCGCCATCGCGGTGGACTATCCGACCATCATCGCCAACGCAATGACCAACCAATCAGCGACCTTCGATCAGGTTCCGCGCTCCCTCATGAACCCGACTGACGGTGAGCAAGCCCTGTACGACCACGATGCCGTCGCGGACCTGCAGTGGGCGGGCAATGACATCGAAGGCGCTAAAGCCCTCCTGGATGAAGCCGGCATCGTTGACAGCGATGGCGACGGCTGGCGCGAGTACAACGGCCAGAAGCTCAGCTACATCGCTACCTGCCCCAACGGCTGGTCCGACTGGCAGGCTGCGATCGAGGTGGTGGCTGCCGCCGGGAAAGAGATCGGCATCGACATCACGACCAACTATCCCGAGTGGTCCGTGTACCAGACCGTGGTCACCAAGTCGGATGCCCCCCTCCCCGAGGGCTATGACATCTTCATGATGTGGAGCAACGGCGCTGGGCCCACCGAGCCTTGGGGACGTATCCGCAATCTGCTCAGCTCTGAATGGATTGGGAATCCGAGCAACTGGAGCGGCAACTGGGGTCAGTACAGCAATCCCCGCGTTGATGAGTTAATCAAGGCAATCCCCGGTGAAACCGACGAAGCCAAGCTGAAGGAAATGTACACGGAATTGGTCGAGATTTACCTGACCGATATTCCCTCCTTCACGCTAATGTACCGCCCTGACGTGTTCCACGCGGTGAACGAGACGGTTTGGACCAACTTCCCGCACCAGGATGATGGCACCGATCCGCCCGTCCCGCCGATGATCTGTCTCGACGGCTATGGCGTCGCCTGCCTCTACAACATCACACTTGTAGAGTAGGTCGTGCTCTGTTAAAGAAACAGCCATGTTCCAGATTAGCGGAACATGGCTGTTTACTAAAGTGGGTCTACGGAGGTGTTGCGTTGAAAGGATACCGGAAATATTTCTTCAACAAGCTGGGTTGGTTCCTGGTCACTTTTGCTTTCGCCTTTATTCTGAATTTCACTTTGCCCCGTTTGATGCCCGGAGATCCTGTGGCAGCCATTGTAGCAAGGCTCGCTCAAGGCATGACCGATGCGACCGGGCTCCAGGCAGTCTATGAGCAGTACACGGAGCTGTTTGGCACAAACAAACCCATCATTGAACAGTTTTTCATCTACGTGAGAAATGTGCTGCGGGGTGATTTTGGTTACTCTATCAGCATGTACCCCCGGACGGTGGCAGACGCTCTCAAGTCTTCCATCGGATGGACGTTGGCGCTACAATTCCCTGCCATCATCGTTGGCTGGCTGATTGGGAACACACTGGGCGCGTTGGCGGCCTACCTCAAAGGCGGCTTCGATAAGGTGCTCATGCCCATCAGTATTCTTGCGAGCAATTTTCCGACCTTTGGTATGTCTATCATTCTCCTGGTCATTTTTGGCGTTACATTAGAATGGCTACCCACCTCGGGCGGATATGGATTTGACCTGATCCCTGAATTTAGCTGGAACTTTATCTGGTCCGTGATCGTCCATTACCAACTTCCGTTCTGGTCCATTGTATTGATCGCCATCGGCGGCCAGGCGATCGGGATGCGCTCCATGTCCATCTACGAACTGAACGCGGATTATGTCAAGTACGCTCGTTTTATGGGGATCAAAGACCGGAAGATCATTGGCTACGTCTTTAGAAATGCTATGCTTCCGCAAATCACCGGTCTGGCGTTGTCCGTCGGCACGATGATCGGCGGCGCGTTGATAGCGGAGATTGTTTTCAGTTATCCTGGGCTAGGTTACATGCTAATGAATGGTGTTATGGGACAGGACTATCCGCTCATCTCAGCTTCCACTTTGATCATCACGATTATGGTGCTGGGCGCGAACTTCCTCATCGAGATTCTTTACGGCGTCATTGACCCGCGCATTAAAGCAGCGCAGGCTGACTAAAGGAAGATATTGCTATGAAACACACAATTCGCCAAGTTTTCCACTCCGGTAAGTTTGTCGTCGGTTTTTCTATTTTCGTGGCTATGCTGTTGATCGTGTTTATTTATCCGCTGATCGTCCCCGATCCTCCCTTAGCGATCATTGCTCAAGGCACATTCTTCGAACCGGGCATCTATGTCAATGTCTACGATAGCATGAGCGCCACCAAATATACTCTCAATCTGAAAGATGCCGCCGCGAAGCGCATTGCCAGCAAGTTGAAGAATGAGGATCGCCTTGCCATGAAGGAATGGCTCGTCGGAGTCGGGATTCCTGAAGACGAAATCGACACCGATAATACCGAACAGCTCCTGGAGCTGTGGGAGACCCATTTTGATTCCAAGGTGCAGATTGCTGGGATGACCAATGCCAAGCGCAACTACTATATCCGGCTCAATACCTCACTTAAAGGGCTTTTGTCAACCGAGAAGGCGATCATTGCAACAGAAAACGCGGAAACGGGCGCCCTAGAAGAGACAGGGACTATCGCACAATCTGAATACGTGAATGCTAGCCAGGTGGCAAATGTGCGTGTATTGCCGTTGGGAACCGATAACTTTGGGCGGGATGTGCTGACAGAATTAGTCGCGGCCGCCCGCGTATCCCTGCAGATCGGTTTTGTTGCCGGTATCATTGCCACCGTGATCGGGTTGACCCTGGGATTGCTATCGGGCTATATTGGCGGCCTGGTGGACGACATCATTATGTTCTTCACCAATCTTATGACCGTCATCCCTGGCTTTGTGTTGTTGATCTTGATTTCATTCAGCATCGGGCAGGAAAGACGCGGCGCTACCACCGTCGCCGTCGTGATCGGGTTCACTTCCTGGGTATGGACCACCAGAGCCGTGCGGGCACAAGTGATTTCGCTGCGTAACCGTGACCATGTCAACCTGTCGAAACTATCCGGGCACTCCATCATCCACATCATCTTTGCCGATATTCTGCCATACATCGCTTCCTATGTTGTGATGGCGCTAATTCTGCAAATTTCCTCCGGCATCCTGGCGGAGGCCAGTTTATCAATCCTTGGGTTGGGTCCCAGAACGACGGTAACACCGACGTTAGGTTTAATGATGAACTGGGCGATGATCTACCAGGCACACGTCCTGGGAAAATGGTGGGCGTACTTGCCCGTACTCATCACCATCGCGCTGATCACATTCTCGATGAATCTGATGAATACAGGCCTTGACCAGGTATTCAATCCGGCATTAAGGGACTAATCGCTATGGCAAAAACAATCTTAGAGGTCAATGAACTATCAACAAGATATATCACCCGCTTTGGGGAAAGTGTTTACGCGGTTGACCACGTTTCTCTGAAGATAGAAGAGGGGAAATCGCTAGGCATTGCAGGAGAGTCCGGCTGCGGGAAGTCAACGCTCGCACTAAGCCTGATGGGCTACTATTTCGCGCCACTGCACTACATGGGCGGAGAGATCATCATTGATGGGCGCAATATCTCCGGAATGGATCCTGATGACGTGCGTAAAGCGATCTTGGGAAGGGAGATCGCCTATATCCCCCAAGCGGCGATGAACGCGCTCAACCCCACCCAGAAGATCATCCACTTTGTTGAAGATGTCATTCGTGCCCATGATCCTTCTGCCGACAAGAAAGCCATCTATGAACGGGCTTGCGATTTGTTTGAGACTGTGGGGCTTCCACCACAAGTACTGGACAAATATTCCGTTGAGCTTTCGGGTGGTATGAAACAGCGCACGGTGATCGCAATATCGGTGTTGCTATCTCCAAAGGTGTTGATTGCGGATGAGCCTTCCTCCGCACTCGATGTTACGTCACAGAAGATGGTCATCAAGATGATTAGGCAATTGCTGCACGATGGCCTGATCAGTTCGCTGATCTTCATCACGCACGAGCTCCCGCTGCTCTACAATGTGACGGATGAAATCATGGTCATGTACGCTGGGCAGATTGTGGAGAAAGCCAGCGCCCATAAAGCGGTGTTTGATCCGCTCCATCCATATTCCAAGGGCCTCATGGGATCAATCATCGTGCCTGAAGAAGGTCTGCGAGATGTCAAACTGACCGCCATTCCCGGGGTGCCACCAAACCTGAAAGACCCTCCCTTTGGCTGCCGGTTTGCCGAACGTTGCAAATACGTTCAGCCAGAATGTATTGTGAATCCTGTGGGCCTTCGCAATATCGGGGACGGACGCGCTTACCGTTGTATCTTCTCGGAAAAAGAATTGCGGGAGGCTTATCAAAATGATTGAGGAGAGGAAAGTATGCCTGCGTGGGTCAAGCCTTACCAAGATATTTGGGTTTGGTCGTACGAAAACTTTGGCTGTTGATCATGTGGACTTCAACTTCTACGAGGGCGAAGTTATCTCAATCGTGGGTGAATCGGGCAGTGGTAAGACCACATTAGCGAAGATGTTATTGGGATTGATCAACCCTACGGAAGGCGATGTTTACTTCCAGGGGAAGAAGCGCGATATCAGTAGCCAGAAGAAAAGACTGGAGTATTGGAGAAACATTCAGGCGATCTTTCAAGATCCATTTTCTTCATACAACATCTTTCACAAGATTGACGCCGTGCTACTAGATTGCATTAACATGCGCGGCGGTCGAAAATTCCCCTACGCCAAAAAGGTCGAGATGATGACAGAGGCATGCAGTTTCGTCAACCTGAAGTTCGAGGAATTGACCAACAAATATCCCTTCGAGCTTTCTGGTGGGCAGCAGCAGCGCCTGATGATTGCTCGCGTTTTTCTGCTGATGCCCAAGATCCTGATAGCCGACGAACCGACCTCGATGATTGACGCCTGTTCGCGCGCGACCATCCTGGATATGCTGATGCAATTGCGTGACGAGATCGGGATGACGATTATTTTCATCACCCACGATATTGGCTTGGCGTATTACGTTTCCGATAGCGTCTATATCATGGAACACGGAAAATTCGTGGAACACGGGTCCGCCGACATGGTGATTCTGCACCCGAAAGAACCCTACACCAAACGCCTGATCAGTGACGTCCCCAAAATCTACGAAGAATGGGACCTGTCGACTGTATAATCTGTAAGCAGTACCGAAGATGAAAATTGCACGCGAATCTTCACGAATACTTCCTATTCGTGAAGATTCGTGATGTATAGGCATAGGAGGCAAACATATGAAATTCCCAAAAGGATTCCTGTGGGGCACGGCTACTGCCGCGCACCAGGTTGAGGGTAACAACGTCAACAGCGACAACTGGTTACTCGAACACATGCCAGGTACGATCTACGCAGAACCTTCCGGCGATGCCTGTGATCACTACCACCGTTATCCAGAGGACATCGCCCTGCTGGCAGAACTGGGCTTCAACACGTACCGATTCTCCATCGAGTGGGCACGCATCGAGCCAGAAGAAGGCGAGTTCTCGCGGGCCAGCCTGGAACATTACCGGCGCATGCTGGTAACGTGTCACGAGCACAGCCTAACGCCGATTGTCACGTTCCATCACTTTACGTCGCCACGCTGGCTGATCGCGGCCGGGGGATGGGAAGATAAAGACACACCGGACAGATTCGCCCGCTATTGCGAACACGCCACACGCTACCTGGGCGACCTCATCGGCGCTGCCTGCACCGTCAACGAACCCAACATCCCGCTGTTTTTTTCCAGGGCCAGACCCGCCCCAACGTCCGATTCGCAAGACCCTGCGCCGTGGCAGCAAGCTGTGGCCGACGCTCTGGGAGTCACCGCCGACCGGTTGGTACCGTTCATTTTCGCAGGTTCCGACCGGGCTGTCGAGACGATCCTGACCGCTCACCGTCGAGCAGTGGAGGCCATCAAGTCCGGACCGGGCGATTTCCCGGTGGGTATGACGCTGGCCCTTCAGGATATCCAGGCAGGTGAGGGCGGCGAAGAATTAGCGGCCCAGATGAGCCGATTGGTCAACGACATTTACCTGGAGAATCTGCGCGACGATGATTTCGTCGGGGTGCAATCCTACTCGCGCATGCGTTTTGGTCCTGAAGGCCCCCTACCCCCTGAGGAAGGCGTGGAACTGACCCAGATGGGCTACGAATTCTGGCCGGAAGCGCTGGAAGCCACCATCCGCCATGCGATTGCCGTGACCGGCATCCCGGTGATCGTGACCGAGAACGGTATAGCGACCACCGACGATACACGCCGCATCGCGTACGTTGAGCGCGCACTGCAGGGCGTGATGAACTGCCTGAAAGATGGCCTGGATGTGCGTGGCTACACCTACTGGTCCGCGTTCGACAACTTTGAGTGGATGTTTGGGTACCGCCCGACCTTTGGCCTGATCGCCGTAGACCGGAAAACGCAAGTGCGCACCGTCAAGCCCAGTGCCCGGTGGCTTGGAGCCATCGCACGGGCCAACGAACTGTAGCACTGGGAAGCTAGCTTCGTTCAAGTACACAGTTTTTAGCACAAGTAAAAGCGGTGTGTTCAGGTAGAACACACCGCTTTATTCGTGAGTTGCCGACAATTCCACGTCAAAGCCCAAGACGATCTCACCGTGTTGCCACAGTGCCGAAGAGTGCCCCCTTGATGGGTTTGTTCGTCATCCGGTCGAGCCATACCTGAATCTGATTGCCGGCGAGCTTCGAATCGGCGAATGTCACCTATTGCTCCATCTTTCGTGACATTCGCCGATCTGTGAAGGCATGTCGATGAGGTGAAGACCTACAGATGTTTTAGCTGATTGATGCGTCTGAATAACTGAATCACCGCGAACGCGAACACCAACGTGATCACGCAATACAAGAGCTTCAAAATGTCGTAAAACGGATATGGAGCGTCACGTGTAAGCACGACAATCCAGATCGGCAGAAAAATGATCAAGTAAGTTAAAAGCCGGTGATATTTCTGGATCTTGGAGTCCGGGTCGGTGTAAATCTCCGGTGACTCGCCCTCTTGCGCCAGGGTGCGGAAGTATTGCCAGCCCCCCATCTGCCCCACGTGTTCCCAGCCCGCGTCCTGGAAAAGTTGCAGATACTGCGGGTAATCTTTGGTATCGGTGACGAAATCGAGGCGGTAGACATAGTTGCGGGGTTCACCGGGTGTGAAGTAATAGAAACCGGGGAAACCGAACGATGCCAGGTGATACCCTTGCTGCGACATCTGTCCTAGCCAGGCTTCCTCTTTGTCATCCTGCCAGGCCCAGAACCACTTGTGTTTTCTGATTGTTTGCTCTGTCATTATTATTCTCTCCTGCTGTCTCATAGCTCTTGCCCATTCCTGACCAGGATCGCGGAGCGTTGAAGTTGCGCCCGCAAAACCTGCTTGCCCTTATCCGTCAGGATATACGACTTGCGGCGATTGTGCTCATCCACTTTGACAATCAATCCTTCCTTTTCAAGTGTGGAAAGCGCGCCGTACATCGTGCCTGCTCCCACTTTGACCGTACCCTCGCTCATCACTTCGACCTTTTGCATGATAGCGTAGCCGTGCAATGGCTCGGTCAGCGTCAGCATGATGTAGCTGGTGGTCTCGGTGAGGGGCAGGTATTTGACTATGTTTCCCGTTGATTCCATTTATCTACCTCCCTAAGTATCGTCTTGCGCTGTAGCGTATATCGATATATCGTTTAATGATAAAATACCACACGATATAGTGTTTGTCAATATATTCCATCAAAAACTGTCCACCTGGCTAGGATAGGTGGACAGTTGAAAGAAAGAGTGCGGTAAAAGTCAAGACCCTCTTGGGAGGGTAAACAGTACCTTAACTGGCAGAATTTGAGACGTGTTGAACACAAC
>JAFGSL010000504.1 GCA_016934645.1 Anaerolineae bacterium | reverse complement strand
TCCTTGATCAACCGGATCATCCGCGTGCGCGCACCGCCCTCCGACTCGAAGATATTCTCCACTTGCACACCGTTGATCTCAACCTGCGGCTGTGGCGTGTCATCAGGCGAGGAGGCCCCGAACTGTTTTTGGACGAACATCTCCTCGAACTCCGTCGTGTAATTCTCCGCCAGAAGCTTGGAATCAGCGATAATGACGTTGTTATTGTTGCGATAGGTTCCGTTGGTCGTCAGGTTCCAGGAGCCAGCCCACACCTGTTCGCCATCAATGATGACGAATTTATCATGCATGAACGGTTCGGCGCTGTCGAATACGACCGGCACTTGCGCTTGCAGCAGGCTTGTAGGCCCTAAGGAATCGGCATAATCCGAGTCCGTCACAAGACGCACCCGCACGCCACGTTGATGTGCACGCACGAGAGCATCAGTAATACTCGGCAGATCAAGCTCAAAGGCAGCGACGTCGACACTTGTCCGGGCACTGTCAATCGCTGCCGCCAAGCGCTCGTCTATTCCGCCCCGGTGGTCTGCGGCCTGATCGGGGTAACGCGGTGTCGTGAAGGAGACCCGGACGTCAGCCCCTTCAAAGACTTCGACAGGCTTTGAGCTGCCACCAAGCCCTAACAAGTCCGCGCCGGCCCAAGCGACGACGAGCATAAAAAGAGAAATCAGCAATTCTTTCCAGCCGAATGACCGTTTCTTCCCTTGGGTGGAGGTTGATTGCGGCATAAACTACATCTCCTCGGTATAGATAGGCGGTGATGCCAGGAGCAAGTGCAGCATACCGACCGGATCGTCTGCGTCGGCGCTGGTGTTGGCTGTACGGCGGATATAAAGCCGTAACGTGTGAAGCGCCGGACTGAGCTGTTCCCAGGCCTCCGTGTCATCCATATCAGCAGTTTCCAACACCAGGCGCTCAATCTCTGTCTCGGCCCAATGCAACAAGATAAGAGCTTCGTCGTCAACGAGAGCGCCGGTCAGTGCCGGATCTTCGGCAACACGCTCGATGGCAACTTGCACGCGTCTCTGGATGTGTCGTGCATTCAATGCGACATCCTCGTTCATGTCCATTGTATCGCTCTCTAGTGAAAAGTTTTGCGTCATAGGCGGGTAGTCGTTTAGCTGTTGCCGGGGTCAACCTAAATATAGTTTCTATATCGCGCGGCAAAAGCGTCGAGGGCAATGATTTGAGGCGGCGTCGGGCGTATGAATGGGCGCGCCTGACGAATGGTATTCCACGCCTGTTCAGTACTCATACCAGTACCCACAAGGTATGCCGCTGCCATCAAAGGAGCACGCCCTACACCCGCGGCACAGTGGATATAGACCCCGTGTCCCTCAGCAATGTGATGGCGGATGAACCCCACCCCTCGCTCCAGGTCCTCCGGTGTCGGTGAGGTATCATCGGTAGTGGAAAGCCAGAGATAGTGATCCAGCGCCAGCCCGCGCTGCGCATCATCGGCTTCTTCGCGCATATTGACCACAGTGGTAATGCCCAGAGCGCGCATCTGCGCCAGCCCATGACGCCTGTGTTGACCGCCCACATACAGGTTGGATTGCACCCGGCTAATATACGGTGGCGAAAAGCCGCGTGTGCGGCGTAGGATTTTGTCTTGTATCCAGAGGAAGGTGGCGCGCACACCATGTTCAAGCAAACGCCGGTAGACGATATAGACGAGCTCACATGGTGGAAAGGTTTTGAGTCGGGTTTGTTTCTCGAAGATCGCTTGTTCCATAATCAATTTTGTGCAACGGGGTCGTCTGTGTTATCCATAACCGCTGGCAGAGTGAAGAAAAATGTACTTCCCTCCCCTGCAACGCTTTCAACCCCTACTTCTCCTTCCAGTCTTGTGATAATCCGTTGTACAATTGAGAGTCCCAAGCCGTGGCCTTCAACCGGAGTTTCTCCCAAGCGGGTGAACGCGGTGAACAAATGTGATTGTTCTTCATTGGTCAAGCCATCGCCGTTATCGCGCACCCAGAAGCGCACCATATCTGACGACTCTGACGTTGCTCCCACCTCGATATGGGGTGGAGACCCGCCGTACTTAACCGCGTTGCTCATATAATTAACCCAGACCTCTTCAACCCACGGGCCGTAGCCGTAAGCGGTGGGCCAGACCTCAGGCGAGCTGATCTGGACGTCGTGTTCCCTGAATATATCAACGAGGCGCTCTTTGGCGGCGACTACGATGCTCCCCATATCCAGCGATTTCATCGGCACTTCGTCCATTTGTCGCACACTAGCAAGCAGCAACATCTCGTTGATAATGTTTGCCATCCGCCGTCCATTCTGCGCAATGATCGCCAGCGTATCACCCAATTTATCGGCTGACATCTGGGGATAGCGTCTCTGCAACAGGTCACTGAATCCCACCACGGCAGTGAGTGGAGTTTTGAGATCGTGGGCGACGGTGTGGGCAAAGGCATCCAGTTCTGCGTTACGTGCTTCCAATTCAGCGGTTTGCTGGCGCAGCATCTCTTCGATCAATTGCCGTTCGGCAATCTCCTGCTGTAAGGAAAGATTTCTCTCCTCCAGGTCTTTTTGTAGGTGCCGCAGGGTCAAATGCGTCTCGATGCGCGCCAGCACTTCTTTCACCTGGAAAGGCTTGGTGATGTAATCCACGCCGCCCACCGTGAAGGCCTGGACTTTGTCCAATTCCTGATTCAAGGCGCTGAGGAAGATAACGGGGATATCGCACGTTTTTTCATCGGCTTTCAGATGGCTGCAGACCTCGTAACCTGACAAACCGGGCATCATTATGTCGAGTAGCACGAGATCTAAGTGGAGGGTTTGCGCAAGTTCCACAGCTTGTTGCCCGTCGGTTGCTGTATGCGTGATGTACCCCGCCCGGCTCAACACATCCGCCAAAAACTTCAAGTTGAAGGGCGTATCATCAACAATCAAAATACTCGCACCGGACGCGCTGGGCTCGTTTATCACTGCCATAGTTATACTGGTCTGAACTGCTCCAAGACTATACTACCAACACTATATCACATTTTTAGCAACTAACCATGCCAAACAGGTATATCAACCGAACAGTGCCGATGTCGCGTCAGCGATGTCGATGCCCTTGCCAGCAATTTCGCTGTACAGATCTTGATAATCGCGCGTGCGCACGACAATCGGCATAGGGACAGCGTGACCAAGGATGAGCGCCTGCTGCCTGGTTTCCAGACGCGCCAGCACTTCGCGCAACGCCGCCGTCCCCGCCAGGCCCGAGAAAACGGCGCGGATGTCGTTCTCCTCGTCCAGCAATGCCGTCACTCGCGTGCCAATCTGGCTCATTACCTCCGGATCGATGCCGCTCGGTCGCTGATCCACCACCAGCAGGGTGACGTTGTACTTGCGCATCTCCCGCGCAATCGTGCCAAAGATGGTGTGACGCGCAATCGCCGGGTCGAGGAATTTGTGCGCCTCTTCGATGGTGATGATCAACGGGCGTGGTTCGCTGCCCTTGCCGCCGAGCGCCGACTCCTTGCGATCCACATAAGCTTTGTGAATCCGCCGGGTGATGTAGTTTGCCACCAGGATGTAGGCTTCCAGGGCATTGCCGTAGCGGCCAAACTCCAAAATCACGCTGACGTTGCTCTCGATATAGTTCAAGATGCGGCCGATCGGATCATCGGGCGCTTCGTCCACCAGAAAATCAAAACGGCGCAACTGCTCAAGTTTACGTTTGATCGCGCCAAGCGTGCCTTCGTGCAATTGGTTGCTCTCCAAAATGGCGATCAACCCTTCGTCCGGTTCTTCAGCCAACAGACGGCGTACCCAGGAGACGCCGAGCCGGCGCCGCAGCATATACAATGCGTTTGTCTGGACGTCGGTGAAGCCGAACAGCGGGGCCAGCATTTCCAGATCCTCCGGCTCCAGTTGATCGTAGCCGATGCGGACGGTGAAATCTACCTTGCTGCCGCGCCGTCGCGACGATTCGGGATCGAGGGTGAACACACTCACCCGCCCATCGAAGAAGAGTTGCCGTAGCCCTTTGACGTCCTGTTTGGCCTCGTCCTGGCTCTTCCAGCCGTACTCGTTGTGCATATCAAAGATCAAGTTGACGGCGGCCTGTTTCATAATAATCCCTGCAAGGATTATCCGTGTGAGGAAGGTCTTGCCTGTGCCGCTCTTGCCGAAGATGCCGCTGGAACGTTCAACGAAGCGTACTAAATCCAATGCGATTCGCGTCTCTGGCATTTCTAGCGGTTCGCCAATGTGGAGTTTTCCAGGGTCATCGGGATCGCCGAAGACCTGCGCGACCTCTTCCGGCGTGGCTTCATACACGCGCGTGAAGTGCGCGGGGATGGTCTTGGCCGGGCGCGCTTGGCCTGCTTCGACCACCAGCATCGGTGTGATGTGCATTTGCCCGTAGGTGAGTGTGCCGCGATAGACCTGCGCCAGGAAGCCGTCCGGATCCTCCGGCGGCGACTGTTCCACCTCCGGGTGGCGGCTCGCCAACGTCACGTCGGTGATCATGCCGAAGAAGCGGCGCTCCGTCTGCCCGCGCACAACGACGTAGCGGCCCACCGCTAACCCTTCGATCAGGCGGTCGGGTGACAATTTGGCCTCCAACCCTTTGCTGAGGCTGCCGCTGACGACTGCGCCCAACACAGTCGGGTCTACCGGCTTAGAACGCGGGAACCAGGCATCCAGTTCACTTTCACTCATAATGCCTCCTCAGAAAATAACAGGATTACAGAATGATAGGATCAAAAATTGGTTCAATCCGTTGGTATATTTCAGCCCCGTTTTTATGGAATCCCATAGGGAGATGCCTCTTCAAGCTCAGAGTCCTCAATCGCGTGCAAAATCTCACGCGCCATGTAGCGCCGCCCGCGCTGCCGCCCGGTGATCTCTTGCAGCACGCCATCATTTTCGAGTGTCGCCAAATACTGATATGCCGTCGCGCTGGAAACATCCAATTGCTGCACCACCATAGGACCGGTGATCAGGGGATTCTCGAACAACAGAGCAATCAACGCCAGCATTTTGGACGAATCGCTGTAGGCTCGCCGGTAGGCAGCGTGCAACGCCAGCAAGCGCTGTCCTTGTATCACCGTCACACGGCTCTGTTCGGCGACGCCGCGCAGAAAGTAGCGCAACCAGGCCTCCCACGCGCCGTGCTGGCTGACCTCCAACAGCAGCGCGTAGTACATCTGGCGCCGGCGCTCCAGATAGGCGCTGAGATACAACAGAGGTTGTGGCAGCACGTCCCATGCCGCCAGCAGCAAAACCAGCAAGAGTCGCCCTACCCGCCCATTTCCGTCCAGGAAGGGGTGAATCGTCTCGAACTGATAATGAATCAACGCCAGGCGCACCAGCGGCGGCACATTGGAGGGGGCGTGCAGGAATTGTTCCCAGGCATCCAGGGCTGCCATCATGGCTTCCGGCGGCGGTGGGACAAAGACAGCTTCTTCCAAACAGCAACCCGGTGGACCAATCCAATTCTGCACGCGGCGGAATTCACCCGGGGCGGTCCACGCACCACGGATGCCCCCCATCAATATCGCGTGCAATTCACGGATCAGCCGCAGCGACACCGGCATCCCGGCGTAGACTTGTTCCAGGCCATACTCCAACGCCTGCACGTAGTTATGCACCTCGTGGACGTCATCAGCAAGGGCCTGGTCCGCCACCTGCCGTCCACCCTCGTAAGCATAGAGATCGGAGAGCGAAGCCTGGGTGCCCTCAATGCGCGATGATAGCACCGCTTCTTGCCGCTGTAAAGGCCGGATAAGCAGGTAGGGATTGGGCAAAATCTGCCCCAACCCTGCCAGATAGCCAACAGCGCGATCCGCTTCCGAGAGCACATGCACCAACGCTGCCGACCACACGATCTGTGGCGGCAGTGGGTTGGGGACAAAAGCGTGGTGTCCGCCGATGGCCTGCACGACACGCCCGGCGGAGCTATTCTGGAAGGTTTCGTCATCCATCGTTATTTTAGTCCGGTAAAATAAGTGTCAGCGTTATTTCAATTTTACCACGAAAACTAAAAATCAATGCACCCTCCATCACTCCGAACGGTTTTTATGAGGCGTCATCATGAACCAGGTTCACCAGCAAGGATGAAAATCTCTCACGGATTGAAACGGATTCTTTGATTTGCAGATTTTGTTGTTTTCATTTTTTTGCTTCGAGCGGATCGCCAGATCCGCGTCTTATAACGCATCTCAGCTTAAAACGGGAAACTGCCGTTCCCCTCAGAGCTAGAATCATAAGACCCTCCCGGCTTGGCAAACGTTCATTGCTTCTTTTTGGAAGTTGCCTTATACTGAGGGCAGTGCAAAAAGAAAGTGCCCTACAGTGTCGTCAGCACTTGGGGCTTCCTTTGGGTCAGAGCCCAAAGATATCATCGGCGTTTGCCACGCCGTAGTGGGTAGGCATATCATCTCTGCCCCCGCACATCAATCGGCTTCCAGGCTGCCGGGGGCTGTTTCTATTGGACAATAACAGCGAGAATGACCCAAGAGACCAATACCTATACCGACCTTGAAATCCACATCTCCCGACAGCGGGAGGAAGGATACCAGGTGACCATCACCTTGAGCGGAGAGCAGGAGTTCACGGGCTATCTCGCTGCCGGCATCGCACAGCACGTGCCCGATATTGACCCCGTCGTAAACGGGCAGCGGCTCTTTAACGCCCTCTTTGCCGATGACGTCCTGCGCGATGCCTGGAACCAAGCACTCGGGAAATCATCGCAGCGCCGCATACGGCTGCGCATCGTGCCCGACGCGCCCGAACTCCACGCGCTGCCGTGGGAACTGCTGCATGACGGGGACACTTTCCTCGCCGCCAGTATGGCGACGCCCTTCTCCCGTTACCTGGACGTGCCCCAACGCCGGGGGGATTTGGTGACGGAACATCCCATCCGTATCCTGCTGGTGATCGCCAATCCCACCGACCTTGAAGAATACAACCTTTTACGTCTGGACGTGGACGCCGAACGCGCCAACTTGATGGAAGCGTTGGGGGATCTGGTACCCCAGCATATCCAGGTAGATTGTCTGGATACCGGTGTGACCTTAACCAACCTGGAAACACGACTTCGTAAAGGCAACGCCCACGTCCTGCATTTCGTAGGCCACGGCACGACGAGCACCCGCCAGGGACAAACAGCGCTCTACTTACAGGATAAAGCAGGCAACACAGAGGTCGTGACTGATACCCAACTAACCGATATGCTTCGCCGTCAGGCGAAGCCCCCGCACCTCATCTTCCTTGCGGCTTGCCAAACGGCCAAACGTAGCACCACCGATGCCTTTACTGGCCTAGCCCCCAAGCTGATACAAGCAGGCATCCCTGCTGTGGTGGCGATGCAGGACAGGGTAACGATAGCCGCCACACGCAAGCTGACGCCGGTGTTCTACGAAGAACTGGCGCAGCACGGCGAGGTAGACCGCGCCCTCAACGCCGCGCGGAGCCTGCTGCTGACCGGCCAATCGCCGGATGTGGCGACGCCGGTGCTGCTGATGCGGCTGAGAGACGGCAAGCTGTGGGAGCCCCTGTGGACGAAGACCAATCCTTATCGTGGCCTGGCTGCTTTCACCGAACAGGATGCTGAGTTCTTTTTCGGGCGGCAAGCATCGATTGACGAACTGCTGGCGCATTTGCGTAGCGCCCCGCGCTTTTTGGTCGTTATTGGGCCTTCCGGCAGCGGCAAGTCTTCGGTGGTGCAGGCGGGTCTGACTCCAGCCTTGCGAAAAGGCGACTTGCCCGGCAGCCAGGACTGGCGCATCGTCACTTTCTGTCCCGGCAGTGATCCGTATGCTTCGGTAGACCTGTCAGGTTTTCTGAAACCTGACAGGTCTGAGAAACGTCAGGTGATCTTCATTGACCAGTTCGAGGAACTCTTTGCGCTGTGTCCCGAAACTGTACAGCAGCGCTTCCTGGATGACCTGCTCACGCTCATTGAAAGTCCCTCGCTAGTGACGGTCATTCTGACGGTGCGGGCGGATTTCTACGGGCATCTGCTGCGGCACACGCTGGGCGAGCGCATCAAAGAGGCGCAGGTCAACGTATTGCCGATGAAGCCGGAAGATTTGCGCGCGGCCATTGTGAAACCGGCATGGAAAGCCGGCCTGCGTTTTGAGGCGGGCTTGGTGGAAACCATCATCCAGGATGCCAGCGCGAGCAGCCACGTTTTGCCGTTGCTCCAATCGGCGTTGACGCAACTATGGCACAAGCAAGTACAAGGCATGCTGACCCACGACGCGTATAAAGCCATCGATGGGGTAGCGGGCGCTATCGGCTTGTGGGCAGATAACGCCTACAGCGACCTCACCGCACAAGAGCAATCCCTGGCACGGTGCGTGTTGACACGGCTGGTTCACTATGGCGAAGGCGACGCAGCCGACACACGGCAGCGGCAAGCCCTGGCAGCCTTGGTGACAGAATCAGGCAAGGAAGACGCTTTGCGTCGGCTGATAAAGAAGCTGGCAGACGCCCGACTGGTGGTCACGGGTGAAGGCGAGACCGTCGAGATCATCCACGATGCACTGCTGCGCGAGTGGCCCAGCCTGAAAAAGTGGATTGCCGAGCAGCGCGAGTTTTACTTGTGGCGGCAACGGTTGGATGTGCAGTTACAGACGTGGCAAGCCCAAGGGCAGGACGAAGGCGCGCTTTTGCGCGGCGCATTGCTGGCGGAGGCAGAGGGATGGGTCGCCGGTCGCGGTGTGGATTTGAACGTGTCAGAGCGCCATTTCATTCATGCCGGCCTGACGTTGCGAGAGCAAGAACAGGCGGCACGAGAGCGACGGCGACGGCGGCTGACGCTGGCAACCGTAGGGATGTCGGTGATTTTATTGGTTCTGGCTCTGTTGGCCTGGAGACAACGCAATGTCGCTTTGGACGCCCAAGCCATGGCGGAAGTTGAAGCGCAATACCGCGCCACGGCACAGGCGGAAGCAGTGACGGAGGCCAACCGCGCTCGCAATGCTGAAACGACAGCGGAAGCGCGCCGTCAAGATGCAGAGAACGCTGAAGCGACTGCACAAGCTGAAGCTACTCGTGCACTTAATGCGGAAGCGACGGCCATAGCCGAACGCAACCGCGCCGAGGCTCGCCAATTGGCGGCGGAAGCGCAAAATGTGTGGAACCAATTGGCTGTATCTCCTGATCTACTGCCACGAGCCGTACTGCTGGCAGTAGAATCAATTGAGCGCTATCCAGGAAGCGTCGCCAACCAGGTACTAGCCGACAGTCTTCTGCGACTACCCGCAGAGGTGACGAGCACGACATATACAGGAGCCGTGTACGCCATAGCCTTCAGCCCAGGTGGAAAACGGATAGCCACAGTGGGATGTGTTACGCTGAGGGGAATAGGAGATTGCGACGAAGGTATAGTAAGGATATGGGACGTGACCACTGGGGAAAAAATGGAAATGCGGCATGGTGGGAAGGTGTCTCCCATAATCCTTTTTAGCCCAGATGGGCAGTGGGTACTCTCTGCAGGATGCGATCAATGGGAGAGTTCGATTTGTGTCAGTGGTTCGGCGCGGGTGTGGGAAGCCGCAACCGGGCGGGAGAAGAGACGGATAACACATGAGGGCTGGGGGCGGGCTGTAGCCTTTAGCCAGGATGGACGGTGGGGGGTTTCCGGAAGTCAGGATGGTTGGGTGCGAGTGTGGGAAATAGAGAGTATAGAGACTGGTGATGTGAAGTGGACACAAATGACGCACAAGGGCGGAGTTAATGCCGTGACCTTCAGTCCAGATGGTCGTTGGGTGGCCGTGGCAGGATGCAGTGAGGGTAAAGGCTATGGCTATGTGTGTGACAGTGGGTTGGTACTAGTATTGGACAAAAAGACTGGCAGTGAGGTTATTTCTCCAATAACACATTATGATAGAATCACCAGCGTGGCTTTCAGCCCAAATGGACAATTGATGGCCTTTGGGAGCGATGCCCGTAAGACGATGGTATGGGATATGGTGAATGGGCGCGAGGTTTACTCAATGAGAGAGACAAACCCGGTGAATATTGTAGACTTTAGTTTGGATAATCGTTGGGTGTTGTCGGAGGACGGTAGTATGCACGTGCGGGAGGCACTAACTGGCCGCGCGGTAGCGACGATGACAATACCCAGTGATGGTTTAGAGGTTATGGCCTTCAGCCAAGATAGGCAATGGATAGTCTCGGGTAGTTGGGAAGGAAAAGTGCAAGTCTGGGAAGTTGCAACTGGACTTGAGGTCGCAAGGGCAACACATAATTGCGTAAAGGCTGTAGCCCTCAGCCCTGATGGGCGCCAGATAGCCTCGGCAGGATGCGATAGAGATGAGGATGGCTCTTGGGGCAGTTATTCAGTGCGTGTGTGGGATGTAGCGGCTACGCTCGACAAAGACATAACGGACGGGCGCGAGATATTGAGGATAGCTCACGAAGAGTGGGAGCCGGCACCCACCGTAGCCTTTAGTGCAGACAATCGCTGGATAGCTCTGGCTGGATGTGAAAGTGTTGAGCAATCCGGTTGTATCAGCAGCACAGCACAGGTATGGGAAACGACAACTGGACTTGAAGTCATGCAGATGACGCTTGAGGGCCAGATAAGGGCTATAGCTATCAGCCCGGATGGACAATGGATGATCACTACGAGATGTGGAGAGTGGGAGGATATAGGACCTACTGAATTTTGTCACAGTAGTTCAATACAGGTATGGGACGTCGCTACCGGGGGGAAAATCGCGCAGATGACGCACAGAGATCAAGTAAGTACCGTAATCTTCAGCCCCGATGGGCGGCGAGTGGTCTCAGTTGGTCCTCTTAAGAAAACGATGCAGGTATGGCAGACTGATACCTGGGGCACAGTGTCGCCGATAACGATGGCTTACGATAGTTACTTGTGGGATTTGGCTTTTAGCCCGGATGGCCAGTTGGTGGCCTCTGGTCACCAGGATGGAACAGTGCAAGTGTGGGACCTGTCCAACGGAGAAAGGAAAGCCCGGATGGTGCACAGTGGGAAAGTAAATGCCGTGACTTTCAGTCAAGATGGGCAATGGGTACTCTCGGGTAGTGATGATAATACAGCGCGGGTGTGGGATGTGAAAGAAGAGGTCGAGATTGGTCGAATAACATATGCGGGTGCTGTACGGGCCGTAGCTTTTAATCCGAAGAAACGCTGGGCGCTCGTTGGGGGATGCAACGTGGAATATGATGTAGGCACTAGTTGTTCGCCAGTGGTATGGGATGTGGAAAACAAGCGTGTGATCGCACGGATAATGCACGAGACTTGGGTGAGCGCTGTAGCCTTCAGCCCCGACGGACAATGGGGTGCTTCCCTTAGCGTTGATGGCATAGTACGGATATGGAATGCTGAAACTGGAGACGAGATTGCACGAATAACGGGGGGAATAGCGGCCTCTATAGCCTTCAGTCCGCCAGATGGGCAGCGGCTGATTGTTTATAATGAGAATGATATGGTATGGCTATGGTTGTGGCAGCCAGAGGAAATGATCCGGCTGGCCTGTGAACGCCTCACCCGTAACCTCACCCATCGGGAGTGGGAACTGTATTTTGGGGATCTGGCTAAGTATGATGCTACATGTCCCAAGTTGCCACTTGACTCTATTACACTTACCTTACCTACACTCACAACTATCTCACCCTTACCTACGCCTGTCTCGCCCTTACCTACACCAATCTCGCCTATACCCACACCAATACCTACCTTTATCTCACCCTTCTTCTTACCGCTTAACCTAAGAGAGAAATAATCACATCTTAGTGAAGAAATGGCGATCGGAGATTTGATTGGGTGATCTTGCTCCTTTCTCACCCGCGAAGAATGGAAGCAATACCTCGGCGACGAACCCTACCGCGCCACCTGCCCCAATCTTCCCATCCCGGAGGAGACGCAACTGTGATTAAGCTTCGACGAGTGGCCTGCGCGGGAGCATTAGGCTCGGTAGACGATAATATAGAAGACGGCAGACAGTAAACGGCAGACAGTAGACGGGGGAGTGTAGAGAAGGGGAATTGATCGATTAGCGGACGTTTTTTCAGGAAGATGAAGTGCGCCGGAGAGGAGGGGGGTGTGGTTCCGGCGCGTTTTTACGTTTGTCAATATGTGCTAGTGACCAGAAAAGCTCTCTCATTTACCACCCGCATCGCGCCCGAAATGCCTGTCAAGGCGCGACTTGCTGCAGCACGCCGGCGAAGTCGTCCAGTGACCAGGCGCCCTTCACGCGGATGCGCGGCCAGGCGTAGCGGTTGTCTAACCGCAGTTCGGTCCCCCAGGCGGTAGTCACTGCGCCCCAATATCCCGCGGATTCCACCACGGAAATAGTGTCGTCGTCGTAGCGCCCGGAGGGATAGCAGAAAAAGCGCACGGGGCGCTCGGTGTGTGCCTCGACTGCCTCACGCGCCCCCAGAATCTGGTAGACCAGAAACTCGTAGGAACGTCCGGTGAGATCATAGTGATCGCGTCCGTGCGCCTGCATCGACATACCGGCATCGGCCATCGCACGCACGTCGGTCCAGGTAAGGTACTGGGGGGCTTCGTAGTGCGCCGGGGTCGCCAACAAGAAGAACTCGCCCACAAAACCGAACTTTTGCAACAGCGGCAGCGCGTCGGTGTAGGCGTCTTTGTAGCCATCGTCGAAGGTCAGCACAATAGGTTTTTCCGGCAGGGGGTTGCCAGTCGTCAGTGTCTCATAGATGTCCGCCAGCAGGACGCTCTGGTAGCCTTGCGCTTGTAAGTACTGCAATTGTTCTTCAAAGTGCGCTGGCAAGACGGTGAGATCGCGGCGATAAACATCCGCGTCGGGCGGCAACTCGGAGATGTAATGGTACATCAGGATCGGCACATCCACGGCCTCCGGCGGTGGGGGATAGGTAGGCGTAGGTGTGGGCGGGATAGGTGTTTCGAGGGGCGACAGGGATAACTCGGGCGTGCTAGTAGGTGCGGGCGTTGCCGTGGGTTCCGGCGTCGGTGTGACGGTGGCGGTAGCGGTTGGGGTTGGCGTCGCCGTGGCTGTCGGAGTGGCGGTGGGTGTCGCGGTCGGAGATGGCGTCGCAGTGGGTGTGGAGGTTGGCGTAGACGTAGACGTCGGGGTATCTGTTGCCACCACCGCAGCTTCGGCGAACTTTTTGGGCAACACACTTCCACCGCTGCCAGCGGCGCAACCCGCCAGTAGCAGAAGCAACAATATCAGAAGCCCGATTCGGCGACAGGTCATAATGTTCGGTTTCATAAATATAGTCTAGTAGTCGTTAGTCTTCGGTCGTTAGTCATGACGACCGTAGTGTACCACATTTTCAGCAGGTGTCCTGCGCCTGACACAAAAAAGCAGGGCCTTGTCATTCTCGTCATAGCTCCCGTTTTTGCTTGAAGCGGATCTGGCGATCCGCTTCTTATAACACGCCTCAGCCTAAGACGGGGAACTGCCGTTCCCCTTGGAGCGGGAATGATAAGATCCTGCACCCAATACAAAGAGAGAGCGAAGTGCGCAGACTTGCTGCGCACTTCGCTCTCTCTTGCGTTGCGACGTGATGGTTACCGGCGGCGGGACATCCAATAGGTGATTCCGGCCAACAGCAGCGTGACAGTACCCAAGGCAGTAGGCAACCACCAAGATGAGGCCTGCAATCGTTTAGCGGTTACCGTCTCATGGTACTCTTCAACAATTGGTTCTGTAGCGTTATCCCCCTGCCATGCCTCTTCTCCAGTAGCAGAAAGCGTTCCGGTACCGTCTTCTACAGCGCCTTCGGTTTCACCCACAACCTGCTTTTCCGCTGCCGGTGGCGATTCCAGAGCCAAGGTTTCCGCCTGGGGTGCGGTTTCTTCCCGTTCCTGCGCGTTGGTTGTGTCATCTATATCGGCACCACCGGCACTAGGCTGCGGTGTTGCTTCAGATGGAACCGTCGCCAAAGCCGCGGCGGGTTGCTCTGCCTCCACTGCTTTTTCCACTTGCACATCTTCTGCGATGCTCGCGGGTTCCTCAGGCATTCCTTCCGGCTCACTGGCTCGCATCACTTCGACTTCTTTGGTGACTTCCACGGTGGCAATCATAGCTCGCGGGGCTTCCAGGACCGGCATCTCGTCGGCAGCCTGGGGAGCTTCCGACATCATCGTCGGGACGATGCCCTGCTGTATATAGGTTAGCCCCGCCGTCGCCACAAAAGCGAGCGCGGCCAAAGATGTTGCCAGACGCATAAATAGCAGCGGTACAGGGCGACGCTGTTTCCGCTGTGGCGACTTCTCGGCCACCGATTTTTCGGTCACCATTGATGGTGTGAGCAGGTAATTGCGTGGCGGCTCGCACAAAGGAGCAGCCCTCATCAGGGCCACGACCTCGCGCATCTCCTTCACTTTCTGCCGGAGAGCGTGATCCTGAGCCAGAGCTGCCTCGAAGGCCGCTTGCTTCCCTGGATCTAATTCGCCATCCACGTAGGCAGAAACATCTATATCGCGCCACGTTGTTTGCATCTGCGTCATCTCTCTTCCTCCACACACGCGGTGAGGGTGCGACAACAGCGCACCGTCACCCCCGTCCCCACATTATGTGTCTTCCATTCCACGTTATGCTTCATCTTCACTGTTTAGACGGTACCGGCGTGGTAAAAGTTCCCTTTCTTCCTGGAGCAATTGCTGCATCTGTACGCGGGCGCGCGCCAGCCGCGATTTAACGGTACCCAGGCGAATGTTCAATGTGTCCGCCACTTCCTGATAGGCCAATCCCATGCGATCCACCAAGACAAGCACGATACGCTGATCTTCCGGGAGTTTCGCCAGGGTGCGTTCCAGCAAAGCGCGCAATTCTTGCTGCTGGATAGTCTGTTCCGGCAGTGCGCCACCGTCCGTCAGATGGGGATTGGCCTCGTCATCCATATCGCCAAAATCCTCCCACGACACAGTGGGGCGGCGCTTGTGGCGGCGCAGTTCGTCGTAGCTGGCATTGGCGACGATGCGCAACAACCAGGAGCGGAAGGAGCCACCGCGAAACTTCGCCAGCCCTTTGTAAGCCGAGATAAAGGCTTCCTGCGTGGCGTCATCTGCTGCTGCCGCATCGTGCAGCAGGTGCCAGGCCAGGTTGTAGACTTGCGTCTGGTAGTGCAGGATCAACGCGTTGAAAGCGTCCAGATTGCCCTTCTGGGCACGCTGGACCAACACCGCTTCATCCCATGTCTCGGTCATTGT
>JAFGSL010000503.1 GCA_016934645.1 Anaerolineae bacterium | reverse complement strand
GCCTTGATCACGTCCCAGTGTTCCGTGACGGAATACTCCGTGTGCGGCACGCGCGCCGGCATATCCAGGTTTATTGCGGCCCAACCGTCAGTATACGTCATTGAATTCCTCTCGGCAAAAGATTATAAAGAAGCAGGATGCAGGATTCTGTTCTTGCCCCTTGCCTCTTGCTTCTTGCATCCGGTCAAAACTCGGCGATGGAATTCGGCAGCGGACCTTCGGTATCGCTCAATCCGGCGAACTCGTGGTCCTCGGCATCCTCGCGGTAGTGCGTGCCCCGCGATTGGCGATTGTGCCACGCCGCGCGGGTGACGATCCACGCCGACTGCGCCATATTCCGCAGTCCGATAAGGTTGTCGTTAAGGCGTGTCGAGCGGTAGAATTCGTCGATCGCACCCCATAGGTGGTTGAGATCTTGTAGAGCGCGTACCAGCCGGTGGGTATTGCGCGCCAGTCCAACGTAGAGCCACATAATGTTCTGAATAGTGCGGGCATCGCGGTAGACCAGGACGGGGTCGGCGGCAGCACCTTCGCTGACATCTTGCCAAGGAGGGATGTTGTCCGTAGCCACCCGGCGCAAATCATCACGTGTACGCACATCGCGTCCGGCCCGGTTGCCCCACACCAGCCCTTCCAACAGAGAGGTGCTTGCCAGACGGTTCGCGCCGTGGACACCGGTGCAACTCACCTCACCGATAGCGTACAGACCCTCGATGGTCGAGCGTCCCCACAGGTCAACGTGGACGCCGCCGCAGAAGTAGTGTGCCGCGGGGACGACAGGGATCGGTCCGGCGGTAATATCCGCACCGGCTTGCAAGCACGTAGCATAGATGCTGGGGAAACGCTCGCGGATGCGCGCCGCATCCATCACACTCGCCAGATCGAGCAGGACGTTGGCGTAACCGTGTTCCAGCATCTCGTGGTGGATGGCGCGAGCGACGATATCGCGTGGGGCCAGGTCACCCCACTTCGGCGCGTAGGTGTCCATAAAATGCCGCCCGTCGGGTGTGTAGAGCCGCGCTCCTTCACCGCGCACGGCCTCGGAGATAAGGAAGTTGTCGGCGCCAGGGACAGCGAGTGTAGTGGGATGAAACTGGATGTACTCCGCGTTGATGACGCGCGCGCCGGCGCGGTAAGCCATAGCCAGGCCGTCGCCGCGCGCACCGGGCGGATTGGTCGTGTGGCGGTAGACGCGTCCCACGCCACCTGTGGCAAGGATTGTGACTGGCGCGAGGACGCGGTGGATGGCATTCTCGATGCGATCCAGCACGTAAGCACCGTGACACGTGATCGGCAGGTAAGTCGCCAGTGGATCGTAGCTGTGATGCGACGAGGTGATGAGGTCAACCGCTGTCATCCCGGTGCGCAGCGTCACGTTGGGCAACTCGCGCAGCCGGGCGAGCATCGCCTGTTCGATGGCGCGGCCCGTGGTGTCACCTACGTGGAGGATGCGCGACAGGGAGTGCCCACCCTCGCGGGTGCGGGAAATAGCTCCGTTTTCGTTTTGATCGAAGGGAACGCGACACTCATCGATCAGGACGCGCTCCACTAGGCTAGGTCCTTCTTCTGCCAGCAGACGCACCGCTGGCGGCCAACTTAGCCCCGCACCTGCGCGCAGAATGTCTTCCACGAGCAGGTCGGGCGAGTCTCCCTCGGCAAGATTGCCGCCACCGTCGGCGACGATGCCACCCTGTGCGTAGCGGGTGTTGGCCTCGTCTGGATCGTGCGTGCGGGTAATGATGGTGATCTGGCGTTGGTGGTCTTGCGCCAGTTGCAGCGCCGCCGCAGCCCCAGCAATCCCGGAGCCAATGATAAGGACGTCAGTTTGGATGGGCACGGTCAATTCTCCTTAAAGAACGCAGGACGCAGGATGCAAGAGCTTTGGTGAGTCTATACTGTTTTGTGCATCACTAGGATTCGTTCGAATTTTGTGGTGCGGGTCCGGCGGCGCGCGCGACGCTCATCGGGAATGCGGTCGTCGTAGATTTCATCAACAACAAATTGCCCTTGCGTTACGTCGGCGGCTAGGTCGGCCAGAATTTCGGCAGTGCGTCGGGTTTTGTTGTCTTTCTCAACGTCTCCAAGGACCAAGACGCAATGTTTGCCGGGTTTGAGGATGCGTGCCATTTCCTGGAGGCATTCTGCCATTTGCGGTAAATAGACCTTTGCATTGGCTGTCAATTTAGCGTCAAGTTCTTTCCAATCCTGATAACCCAAAAACCACAACCGTAAGCGATTGTCACGAGCATAATCTAAAGCCCCAAAGTAAGGTGGGCTGGAGACGATGGCATCAACTGTGTTGTTCTGGATAGGCAATTCTCTAGCATTAGTTTGGAATAGGCGATAGCGGCGTTTTTCCCAGTCTGCGGACAGGTTTGCATGGCGATAAGCACGTTTGATCTTCGCAATAAGCCGTGTGCGTATATCTCGATAGGCGTACATATCAGGAAATTCCGCAGGAGGATACTTCTTTTTTCTCAAATAGGGAACGAGATGGCTAGCTGGATAAGATAGAAAACCAGGCCTCACATGGTGTAGAATTCCCAGTAAACAACCAAGCAAAAAATAGCTTTCTGTCTCTAGCAAAATGCGGAAGGCTGTTAATACTTCACGCAACGTATTGGGATGGAAGAACTCTTGTACCCATTCCGGGACAGTGCTCAAATCTACGGATGGTGCTTCTTTTTCTATGCGGTCAATGAGTTGATTTGCGGCTTCTAAGTCTTTTTGCAAGCTTCCCGATGCTTCGACCTTAGCTCGTGTTACTGTGTAAGCATAGGGGCTTAGGTCGTTGGCCCAAGCTTGCCGTTCTGCTAGCAATGTTTCCAGGGGCACAACGCCAGAACCACAAAAAGGATCGAGTACGATGTCCCCTGGATTGGAATATAATTGGATCAGCACTTTAGCCATACCCGATTTCATTTTTCCCAGATATGGGGAAAGTTGTTGCAAAGTGCTTTCACGGGCTAGGAAAGAACCGTGCCAAAGTTTGGCGTTGAGTTCCTCGAACATTTTGCCGCTGTCAAATAGGTAAAGCTGTCGGGCCTCTTTTGCTTCAGACAACAGTATCACTCCCTTTGTCGCCACGCGCGGGATGTGCTTTCATCAATAATTCCACCCTGATGGTACACTTTTACGATGCGACGTAAGTGGTTATCAGGCATCTCCTCAAGCTCAACTTGTACTTGCCAGACGTGCTTCGCAAAGTCGTCTGGTGATACGCTGAATAACTCCAGGACCATTTTGGGTAAGCGTAGGCTGTCCAAGGTATGCACTTGGGGCTTTGGTTGTTCTCTCGTGGGTGCGCTTTTGGGGAACAGAAATATGTCAGGGGCTGCGTTTAGTCCTATGTCTGATGCATTGTCTGGATATTTTGGGCAAGGACGTGTGGATGTGCCACAAAGTACGTCTTTGAAAAACAGGACATCGACAACTTTCCCTCGTCTGACCAATTCATTGGTCAAACGATTGACAATAGAATGTGCTCCGTGTGCTGGTTGATTGACAATTGCTCCATCCAAAAGTGACCAAACACCGAATTCCCTTGCCCAGATAGGTCTCTCGGAGATGTTGATGCTGTTTCCTTCGCCACCTTTGACTTCCAAAGCCATAAAATAATCAGGATTCCGTTGGATGCCGACGGTGAAGTCGTAACGTGTTCGGCTGCTACTCTGTTCGTATTCTTCGATGACTTGGCGTTGGTGTAAGTTTTCTAGCACATCCCCCACTAGCCCCTGTCTACTTGTGACCGAAGATGCAATGAACGAGCCGCGAATGCTTTCTATCGCGGAGCGAAAAACCAATCCTGATTTGTAATCTGTGGGTTGTATGGCGTGTTCAAGTAGAACATCGGGGTGCCAGGTATCCAGGTTGTTTAGCAGCTCAATAGTTGGTTGCACTTGTTGAGTGACACGGACTTCGTGTTTACAAGGAAGTATCACGGTTGACCTACCTTTTGCAGAATGCGGTTTTCATAAGGATAACATCCGCTCCAGCGCAATCTTCGCCCAGCGACGGGTCTCCGGCGCGACGGTGACTTCGTTGCGCAGTTCTCCACGTGCCAGGGCGTCCATCACCTCGGCGAGATTATCGACCGTGATCTGGCTCATGTTTGCGCAGTAAGGTGGCACGTCTGCCAGCGAGAGGATGAGCTGGTCGGGATGTTCGGTTTGTAGGCGTTGCACGAGACGACTTTCCGTCCCGATGGCCCACTGCGTTCCGGCAGATGCGGCATCCACCTGTTTGAGGATGTAGGCCGTCGAGCCGGCATCGTCGGCCAATGCTACCAGCTCGGCTTTGCACTCCGGGTGGACGATGACGCGAATGCCGGGATAGCGCTCTCGCATTTTGTAGATGTGCTCTGGTCGGAAACGTTGGTGAACATTGCACACGCCGGGCCAGAGGATGACTTTCGCCGCACGGATGGCCTCCGCGCTGGGCGAACGGCGCACATTCCACAGCAGCATTT
This sequence comes from Anaerolineae bacterium, assembly GCA_016934645.1. The sequence continues at coordinate 49,423 of JAFGSL010000503.1, read as the reverse complement.
CCTCCGGCGGGATACCGAGTTTGTTCGCTGTGTTGCGTCCGAGGTGTTGATCGGGGAAGAAGAAGACTCGTGGGCGTTGTCCTAGTGCCCACTTCAGCACTTTATCCGCGTTGCCGGACGTGCAGACTGTCCCGTTATGCCGCCCGCAGAAGGCCTTGAGCGCCGCATCCGAATTGACGTAGGTGATGGGCGTGATCTCGGCGTCGGCGCTGCTGCCCTCGGCGGTGAGCGCAGCATCCAGGATGCTCCACGCTTCTTCAACGAGGTGTTCGCTGGCCGTTTCGGCGAGGAAGCAGCCTGCGTCGATGTCGGGGATGAGCACATGCTGGCCCGGCTTCGCCAGGATGGCGGCGACCTCGGCCATAAAGTGCACGCCACAGAAGACGATGTAGTCCGCGTCCGTTTGTGCGGCGCGGCGCGAGAGTTCCAGCGAATCGCCCCGGAAATCAGCGAAGGCAATCACGGCATCGCGCTGGTAGTGATGCCCGAGGATGACCAACCGGTCGCCGAGTGCAGCTTTGACCTCGCAGATGCGCGTTTCCGGGTCGATCTCGGTCGCCTTGCCGACGGGTTGAATCTTCATGCTTAGGTCCAGCGCCTTGACCGAGTGGGTGAGCGCACCGACGGAGATGAAGTCCACGCCGGTGTCGGCGATGGACTTCACACGCGCGCGGGTGACGTTGCCAGAGGCTTCCAACGGGACACGACCAGCAGCGATGCTGACGGCCTCGCGCATCATATTGAGGCTCATGTTGTCCAGCAGAATGCGATTGAGCGGCGGTTCGATGGCTAACGCCTCGCGCAGCTCTTCCAGATCGCGGACTTCGACTTCGATGGGCAGGTCGGGATGCTGTGTGCGTGCGCGTTCTACGGCCAGCGCGATGCTGCCTGCGCCGTCGATGTGGTTGTCCTTAACTATCATCATGTCGAAGAGCGACATACGGTGATTGCCCCCCCCGCCCATCCGCACGGCGTACTTGTCGAGCACACGGTAGCCAGGCAGCGTCTTGCGCGTGTCGAGGATCGTCGCCTTTGTGGTCGAGACGGCAGCGGCAAAATTGCGCGTGACTGTGGCGATGCCCGACATCCGTTGCAGGAAGTTAAGCGCGAGGCGTTCAGCCGCCAGTAGCGATGGTCCTGGTCCGACGACGTCGGCGACGACCTCGCCGGGTACGACCTCTTGTCCGTCAGTGACGCGCGCGGTTAAGGTGATGGCAGGATCGACGCGGTGGAAGACGGCTTCAGCCACCGGTAATCCGGCGATCACTCCGCGCTCCTTGGCCGTGATGCGCCCGTGCAGTAGCATGCTCGGGTCGAGCGTGGCCGTGCTGGTCGCGTCGCCTGGTCCAATGTCCTCGGCGATGGCAAGTTCGATCAGCGGCGCCGCTGCGTCCAGCAATGCTTGTAGTGTTTTATCATCCATAGGAACTCCTAAAAAATAGTCGCGTTAGTCACGTAGCTGAAGTGTCTAGTCCGTTCAAATCTGTTAGTTTCATTGAGTCTAGAGTTTAGACCCTTGCTGTTTGCCAACAGCGATTTGCTTCCAGGCGGCCACGACAGCGAGGGTGATGATGGCCGACGCGGCGGCTTCCGGAAAACCATTGGCGACAACGAGCGGCAACAGAACGCCCCAGGGTGCTTCGCCAAGTAGCCCGATCATCCCGAGCACAAGTACGGTATTGGTGAGGCTTCCAGCGATGCCAGCGACAATTAAACCGGGCACAGGTTTGCGTTCCAGGGCGCGCCAGACTAGCCACGCGACCGGCCCGATGAACAAGCGCGGCAGGACGGCAATCAGCGGATTGGTGAACAGCACGTCAGTGGGACCGAGCGGTGCGATGGCGGCCTGCAACATGCTGAATCCGCCGAAGATTAGCCCGATTGCAATGCCCACGATCGGACCTTCCAGCACTGCGCCGATGATGACGGGGACGTGCATAATCGTCAATGAGGCACCGGCAAACCAGGGGATGAAGCCCCAATGCGTCCAGCCCAACAGGGCCGCAATTGCACCTAACACGCCAGTGATGGCAATTTTACGAATGTTATCTTTCGACATAGGACACCTACTTTCTTTATGGATAACGAATAGGAGAATTATAGCTGAACCTGAAGGAAGATAAAGTGTCTACCCTCACAAAAGTGTTATACTACGGAGGATCGTTCTTGTGATTTCGAGGTTGAATGTCTGCATTGATTGAATTTGACAACGTTACTTATGCCTACCCGCTCCCTGGCGGCGGTCGCGTCGCCGCGTTGCGGGATATATCGTTGCGCATCGAAGAAGGGGAGTATGTCGCCATCGTCGGGGCGAATGGCTCCGGTAAGTCGACGCTGGCGCAGCACCTCAACGCACTCCTTATCCCAGACGAAGGCGTTGTCTCCGTAGCTGGGCTGAATACACGCGATCAGCCACAGCACGCGATGATTCACCGCACCGTGGGCATGGTCTTCCAGCGTCCGGAAGACCAAATTGTAGCGTCGCTGGTGGAGGAAGATGTAGCGTTCGGTGTGGAGAATATGGGTGTCCCCTCCGGCGAAATCCGCGCGCGCGTGGATGAGGCGTTGGAAACGGTAGGGCTGTGGGAGATGCGCATGCGCCCGCCGCACCAACTCTCGGCTGGGCAACAGCAGCGCGTGGCGTTAGCTGGGGTGCTGGCGATGCGTCCACGCTGCATTGTCTTCGACGAGGCCACGGCGATGCTCGATCCTGCTGGACGTCGCGCAGTACGTGAGATGATGACTAGCTTGCACCGTGCGGGGTTGACGATCATTGCCATTACCCACTTCATGGAAGAGGCTTTGGACGCGCAGCGCGTGGTTGTGGTGGAGCGTGGGGGTGTGGCACTCGATGGCCCGCCGGAGCTAGTTTTCGCCGATGCGGCGCTCCTGTGCACTTTGGGATTAGCTCTGCCCCCAGCGGCGGGATTGGCGCATATGTTATGGCAGCATTTTCCGGCGTTGCCTGCCGGGTTGTTGACCGTTCCCGCGCTTGTTGCGGCATTGGATGCCCTACCCCATCGTGATGCCGAAAGCGTTATCCCACGAAAAACCGAATCTCCGATCATTGTGCCGCCGTTGATCGCCGTGCGCGATTTGGGCCACACCTATATGGAGGGCACGCCACTTGCGCAGCGCGCGATCGAGAACGTCATGCTTGAGATAGCCGAAGGATCGGCGCACGGTCTGCTTGGTGCAACCGGCTCCGGCAAATCGACGCTGATGCAGCATCTCAATGGATTGCTACGTCCACAGGAAGGCACAGTGCGCGTCGGCGATTATATGCTTGACGATTCCCAGACGGATGTGCGGGCGGTGCGACGGATGGTTGGGCTGGTCTTCCAGTTGCCGGAGGCACAGATTTTCGAGCAATACGTGGGTGATGAGATCGCCTATGGACCGCGCTTGCAGGGTTTGCTTGGTGACTCGCTACGGCAGCGTGTGCGCTGGGCGATGGAACTGGTAGGGATGGGCTTCAATGCGTTCAAGGATCGTTTCACGTTCGCGCTGAGCGGCGGTGAGAAGCGCAAAGTTGCACTCGCAGCGATCCTCGCGCTGCGCCCCTCGGTGCTCTTGCTCGATGAACCCACCGCCGGATTGGATCCTGCTTCGCACCGCGAATTGCTGTCTCACCTGCAAAAGCTGAAGGAAACCGGGATGACATTGGTACTGTCATCGCATCAGATGGAGGATGTGGCCGCGCTCACCGGACAGGTAACGGTTCTTGACAGCGGGCGCTCGGTCCTCGATGGTAGTGTGCGCGACGTCTTCGCGCAAGGTGAGCAACTACGCGCGTTAGGTCTATCCGTTCCTGTAGTCACGCAGGTAGTCGAGGGGCTGCGGGCGCGCGGCTGGTCATTGCCGCCGGGTTTGGTATCGTCCGCGGCGCTCATTGGATACCTCTCTAAACGGATTGTGTCTGTTCGCTGATTCACTATGCACGATTTCGAGTTTCTTCGCTTTGTGACGATCGGGCAATACTTGCCAACCGGTTCCATCATCCACCGGCTGGATCCGCGCGCGCGGCTGTTGGTCGGTTTCCTGTTATTGGCGGCAGTTACTGTCGCGCCACACTGGACTGGACTGGTGATGGCGCTCGTCGCGTTGCTTGCGGCATTGGCCCTCGCGCGGATACCGCTGGGCTATGCGCTGAAGGGACTGCTCCCACCACTGCCTTTCATCGTGTTTCTCTCGGTGCTGCAAATTCTCTTTGGCCCGCGTGGCGCTGATGTGATGCCTCTGTGGGTATGGGGCCCGGTATTCGTTTCCGCTGCCAGCCTCTTGAGCGGGGCGTTGATCGTGTTGCGCTTTGCCGTGTTGATCCTGACGATCAGTTGGCTGTCGTTCTGCATTTCTACCACAGAGATCGTGCGTGCGTTGGACGCCTTGCTCGCGCCGTTGACAAAGCTTGGCCTGCCCACGCACGCTTTTGTTCTGATGGTACAGGTGACGTTGCACTTTCTGCCCTTGTTGGCGCAGGAGGCGGAGCGGATCGCCAAGTCGCAGGCCTCACGGGGTGCGGAATGGGGCACAGGTCGCGGGGGCTTGCTGCGCCGCGCACGCCAGGCTCTGCCGCTGCTGGTGCCGCTGTTCCTCGCCGGTTTACAGCGGGCAGAAAACCTCGCATTGGCGATGGAGGCGCGTGGCTACCAGGGTGGCAAGGGCCGCACGACGATGGTGGAGCTGCGGTTTCAACGGGCAGATGCCGTGGCGCTGGGTCTTGTGGTCTCCCTGGTGACGCTGATTGTGCTTGTGTGATATCCGGGTTGGGCGCAGAAGCGGTTCACATATACAGAAGCCCCTAAAGACTTTCCTTAGGGGCTTCTGTGTGTTGCATCTCCCTACTCAGCGATGGGCAAGTAAAGCGCAAGATCGAAGTTACTGCCCGGCACATTGACCCGAAGATGCTGCTCTAGCCACTGGTGTTCGGCTGCTTTATAGGGGCTGCCTTCGCGCCAGGCGACGAGTTGCTGCCACGTCGCCCCAATGTCACTGCCCGGGTCGCGGACAGGGCACTGCGCCACGGCGTACAGTCCACCAGGGAAGTCCACAATTTCCACCGTTTCTCCAGCGGTCTCATCTGGCGTCACTGTGATCCAATACTCGTAGCCGTAGTTCGGGCTGCCGGGTGCGGGATTCGGGTTGTTGAAGCCGAAGATACGATGCTCCTCGGTGTAGTCCAATAGACCGCGTGGCTCAGCCCAGTCCACTAACTTCTGCCAGGCAATCCCCTCCGGACCTTCCCCGAATCCGTGAAAGCGTGCGACGCGCAGTGGTTCTAGTTGCACAATGCGAATTTTGTTCTCGTTCATCGTTTTACCTCCAGAAATGGTTCGGAATCAGTTACAGTGGTTGTCAGCACAAATGCTTATGCCCTCGTGATTTCTTTTTCCAGAATGTAGCTTTCTTCGTATTTGTTTCCTGGGTTCTCAATTCTCACGATCTTAAAACCACACTTGTTCACGTAGAAATTGTGATTCCTCTTTGAAAAGCCGGGTGTTTCTGTTCGCCATACCTTTGTGTTTGAGTATTTCTGTTCGATGAATTTCCATATCAATGAACCAATCCCTTGATCCTGGAAGTCGGGATCGACGAAAATGTTCCCGAGAAAATTCTCGTTGTTGCTGTTGATCCAGACGATGACGACGCCGATGGCGGTGACGCCGATGGGCACCGTTTCCTTGAAGATTGCGTAGGCGGTGCTGTTTTTGTCCAATGCCCACTTCCGCAAAAAATCGCCATTATCGTATCCAGGCGGACCACCACTTTCTTCTCCCAGATGCCTTCTTGCGTCTTCATCGAAGGCACGTTTCATAATGCGAGTAAAGGGCATCACATCTGTTTCCGCGAAATCTCTGAACTGTAATCCTTCAAAATACTCCATCATTCCCTCCATAGATTTGTTTTCATCGCTGGCAAAATCATACTACGCTCAAAGTATACGACAATATCACTGACATCTACTGTCAGGGTTTTGCGGTATAATTTCGCTGGAAGGGAAAGGAGAGTTTATGCGTGCTGATCGTTTATTATCCTTGATGATGTTATTGCAGACGCGTGGCAAAATGTCCGCTCGCGCACTGGCTAAAGAATTGGAAGTCACTGAGCGTACGATCTACCGCGATATCGAGGCGTTGGAGATGGCGGGTGTCCCCATTTACGCTGAACCTGGCCGCGACGGTGGCTATGGCTTGATAGATCGTTATCGTACCAGCCTCACCGGGCTTTCGGAGGGCGAGGTGCGCGCGCTTTTCATGCTCAGCATTCCGACGCCGCTGGCCGAGTTGGGGGTGAATCAGGAACTAAAGGCGGCACTGCTCAAGCTTACTGCTGCGCTACCTGCTACTCGTCGTGGAGATGAGGTGCGCGTTCGCGACCGATTTTATCTGGATGCCGTGGGCTGGGAGCACGATGGCAGCCCGACACCGCATCTGCACATCATTCACCAGGCTGTGTGGCAGGATCGCCGGGTGACGGTGAAGTATCGCCCGCTTTTTTCTGTCGAACTCGAACAAACTATCGATCCCTATGGTCTGGTGGTGAAAGCAGGGGAATGGTATCTGGTCTTCGCCTATCGTGATCGTATCCGCGTCTGGCGAGTGAGTGAATTCATGGATGTGCGTTTGACCGAGGAATCTTTCACGCGTCCGTCCGATTTTGCTTTGGAGGCCTTCTGGAAAGCGTGGTGCGTCGAGCGTGCCGAACGGCATCAGCAGTTTTACGTGCGGGCGCGTATTGCACCGGAAGCACGCGCTTGGCTGGCGTTTTACCTGGGCAGCCGTAGCCAAGATGCGCTGGCGCACGCTGGTCCGCCGGATGCAGAAGGCTGGTTCATACTTGACCTTACCTTCGACACGCTGGAGACGGCGCGTGCGCGGTTGTTGCCCCTCGGTGGCGCGGTGGAAGTCCTGGAACCGGACACTCTACGGCTGAGTTTGGCCGACTTCGCGGAGCAAACGCTGCGGGTTTATCGCCCATAGCATTGGTCCTACTCTGTTCGCGATTCGTAGGCGCGGAGCAACACCGGAATGCTGATCAACGCCAGTGGAGCAAATAGCGCCAGGATGATGATCAGGCCTGTTCCAATGGTCGCGATAACGAATCCGACCGACGAAGTCGCAGTTCCAATCGCTGTGCCTGCGATGGTTATAACGGTGTTGAGATTCCATAAACCATGAAACAAAATGCCGATAGCATAGGTGAGCGGTAGCACCCAACGTCGTTTGCGCCAGAAGAATCCCCATCCCAAACCTATGATGCCGCTGGTCAACATATGCATAGCAGCGGCGAACGCTCGCGCACCCATACCGCCCAACCATCCCCACACTTCGCCCAGGCTGCTTGCGCCGTTGGTGATGCTTTCGACGATAGCAAAGCCAAGCCCGCAAGCTGCGCCCCAGATGAACGCCTGCGTTAAGCCAGGACGACGCCAGACTCCCATTACACCCATCACGAGTGTTTTGCCGATTTCCTCGACGACCGGCGCGATGACGACAAATACCAGGAAGAGTATGACCAACACGACAGGAGAAGCGATGGCTTCTACCATTTGTCCAGTGTCTGTTGGGGGCATCAGCCTCCAATGTTCTATCAGCGCACCCATACGGTTGATTTCTGCCGTGCCGCCCGGTAGCATCAGTGTTACGAGGGCAACTACGATAGCGCTAATCACGAAACCGACAATCTCGACCGGAAGGGCCATCACGATGGAAGTTGCCCCGCCGCTCAGTGCGGCAATCAATTCTCGAAAGGTCAATGCGCGATAGCGTCCGGCGGTCAGCGCAATCAAGGTCAACAGAAAGAACGCCGGCAGTGCGGCCAATCCCAGGTGGAACGGCGCAAAGATGGGGTGTTGCTGCCAATCCTCTGGTATCAGAAAAGCGATTCCCACAAGCATGATGATCAAAACGAGGCATGCGGCCCATCCCCAGCGGGTGTAGATCTGTGGGGCGGGCAGGCGTTGCCACCCTGACCATCCTGCCCATAATAGCCCTAAACCGAGCAACAAACCGACAAAGCCTAGGCTCACAAGAATCAGCGCCAGTGTACCTTCTGCAGCTTGCGGCAGGATGAAGATTAACACCGTGCCCAGGATGCTCCCAGCAATGATAGCAGCACCGGTTACAGCCGTGATGATCCATAGAGTTTGGGGGAGTGGCTTTTTCATAAGGTTGCCCGTTAACAATCGGTTTATAGATACAACGGATGGGATGAGCGCCCCATCCGTTGTATGATTGCCTTTATGGCTCTATTTTTCGACGATTTGAATGCTTTCAAGCATATCTGGTTGGGGGGCAGAAGGATCGCCTGGCATGACGCGGGCTAGCTTGTCCAAAATGTCCATGCCTTCGACAACACGCCCAATTTGCGTGTATTGTCCGTTAAGCTGCGCAGCATCCGCGCCTAAGGTGATGAAGAACTGCCCGCTAGGGAACACGCCGACCGTGCCGGCTTCACTGAAGTCGCTTTGCTTCTCTCCATCACAGTAGTAGCCAGGGTAGCCGTAGAAGGTGCTGCTTGGATCGCCGGTGACGGCGACGAAATTGTCGCTCACATAGAAGAAGTCGGAGCCGTCATACCACTGCTGCTGCGCCAGGAAGAGGAAGCTGTTGACGTGCGTCGGCGCGAGTGACCCCGACAATTCAAGTACGATATCGCCCTGGGTCGTCTTCAGGGTTGCCTGGTAAGTCTGTGTTTCGGTCACGGTCATTTCTGGCAGTGTATCAAAGAAGGTGAATTCACCATGCATCATTTTCGCTATAACAACGTAGCGGACCAGGTCGCTATATGAAGAAAGATCTGGCTGGAAGTAGATTCCGTCAATGCCAATGATGAAGGTAGGTGTGGCATAGGATAGTCCCAGAGTGCCAAATTCGTTGAAGTCCTCGTCAACTTTTTCCCTGTAAGTCCCTTTTTCCAGGTCGGTGGTGAAGCGATCGACATCCAGCCCCAGTTCTTGTGCAAACTTGGCGAATTCTGCCGGTGCATCTTCAAGTGACAATGCGATCCATTCTGTAGTGGCTTCTCCGTTTTGCTGCGCGATGTATCCCCCAATGGCGCGCTCAAAGAGCAGAGAGTACATTTCCCAGAATTTCCCTTGCGCGCCGGCTACCTCGGCCGCTTCCGCAGCCAAGAAGGCCTTGTCGTGCAAGCTCTCTAGGGGCAGATGGCGGAAGACGAGGCGAATGCCGGGCGTGGTTTCGACGATGGCATCGATGGAAGGGCTTGCGCCAGCGCAGGCCGGGCATTGGAAATCAGAGTATTCCACGATGGTTAGTTCGGCATCTTCTGCACTTGCGCCAGTGCTCCAGTCCTCATCAGTGACGGTGATGGGGAGTCCAGAGTTAGGAAGTTCAGGTAACGGAACGATCTCGCAGTAGCCTTCCTCGTTCACTGGTGTGGCAGATGCAGCCGTTGGCGCGGTCGTGGGTATCGGCGTCGCCGTTGGTGCCGCTGTGGGGGTAGGTTCAACCGTGGGTTTCGCCCCACAAGCGCTTAAAATAAGAACAGCCAACAGAGTGACCGACACAATCCATTTCATTTTTCCCATTATATACTCCTATAGTAGTCAGTCTTTATCCGGCAGTTCGAGTGATATGCTGCCATGTGGCAGACTCTCTATTCCTCCCGAATTTAGTAGATATTATACCACTAAATTAGGGCATCATAAACGGTTTTTGGAGTGTGTCAGGGCTTTATCATTCTCGCGATCCAAGAGGTTTTTGCGTGCTATCTTGCCATTGAAGTAGCTTTTTTGAGCCAGTAGGGACCTGAAGTGCATTACACCAAGAGGATGATAAGACCTTGGGGAACAAGAGGGAATGTAGCAGCGATTTCCGCAACGCGTACTTGTGAAGTTGGTTTTTTGGAAGAAGTATCAGTGCTGGTTGGTGCCAGGTGGCCAGAACGGTGGGCGTTCCATGCGCCACAGGGCGTAAAGTCCCATGATCCCGATGAGTGCGCCCATCAGATAGCCTTCCCACACCGTCGCGCGGGTGACGAAGATGGCGACTAATCCCACAATGAAGGCGGTCACATACAACACCAGCACAGCCTCGCGGCGCGTCAGGCCCGCGTAGGTGAGACGGTGCGAGGTGTGATCGACACCAGGGGTTGTTAGAGGATTGAGACGACGCTTGAGGCGTGAAATTGTGACCAATGTGGTGTCGAAGATCGGTACGGCTAACACCAATATGGGGATCATCCAGGTGACGATGGGAATGTTTTGGGGAAAGTCAACCTTGATTCCGATAGCAGCTAGCATAAATCCCAAGAAGAGGGTGCCAGAGTCGCCCATAAAGATTGTCGCGGGATTCCAGTTGTAGATGAGAAAGCCAATGCATGCCGCCATCACAGCTATGGCTAGCGCGCCGACCAGATATTGCCCGGTGAAGGCGCACATCAGCGCGAAGTGCGCGGCAGCAACAGCCGCGATCCCGCCTGACAGCCCGTCCATGTTGTCCAATAGATTGATGGCATTGGTGATTCCCACCACCCACAGCGCAGTCGCCAGCAGGTTGAGAAGGGGGTAAGGCAAGACCCTGATCGAAACGCCGCTGATGATCAATAAGCCCAGCGCGACGAACTGCCCGACGAGCTTGATGCCGGCGTGCAGCGAAAAGCGATCATCCCAGAAACCCATAAATGACATCAGTGTCGCGCCGATTAACGCGCCTGCCAGTTGGCTGACGTTGTACCGTTCTCCTAATAACAGCGTGACGATCAATGTGCTCAGGAAAATCGCGACACCCCCCAGCCGTGGCGTAGGGATTGTGTGGACCTTGCGGGTTGGGTCAGGCTGGTCGAGCATGTTGAGGCGCAGGCCCAGTTTGCGAGCCAGCGGCGTTCCGATGACAGCAAGGAGTAGGACCCCGGCAAAGACAACGATGTAAGTACCCATCCGTAAACTCTCAGGGCTGCTAGGGTGTCTCTGCCGGTGTGGATTGGGCCTGCAATTGGGCGATAAGTTGCTCTATGGTTTCTTTTTGTGCTTCGGGTGCGGACTGCAGTGATAGTGACGCGGTTTGTAGAGCGGCCTCTAGCTGACCCAGGTTGGCGTAAGCGATAGCCTGTACGCGGTAAATATCCCACAACTCGCTCGATGTGGGGCATTTCTCCACAGCCTCTCCCAGCGTGACGGCAGCCTCTGCCCACAGGTTTTGTTGTGCTTGCAATGTGCCAAGTACGCGCCGTACGGTACAGTTGTTTTTGACTTCCAGAGATTTCTGGTAGGCTGCCGCTGCACCCGCAAGGTCACCCTGTGAAGAACGTATGTCACCGAGTAACATCCATGTCTGCTCAAACTCGTCGTCAACTTCCAGCGATTTGGAAATCGTCTGCTGGAATTTCAGACCGTCGTTAAGGTCAATGGCGTAGAGCTGTGCTAGTTCGTTCCAGATGATGGGGTTGTTAGGGCTGAGCGTTAGTGCGATTTTGTAGTTTTCCTCAGATTGCTGCAACAGCGTGTTGTATTGATCGGTTAGCGTTGTCTGTTGCGCAGTGGTTAATTCTCCCGCGCTTAGGTCAGAGGCGCCGCGCGCCGCCCATGATTTGTAGAAGCGCGCTAGATTCGCGCTATGATCCGTATTGAGGGGATTGATCTTGCGCGCATAGATAAGAATCTCTTCCGTCTTGCGGAAAATCAATTCTCGCTGCTCCGGCTCTGTCTCTGTCGGAAGACCTTGTGCTAGTTCCAGATATGCTTTGCCCAGGAATAAATCGTAGTAATCTTCGTGTGGGGCATACTCTAGCGCCTTTTCATAGTGGGCTATCCCGATTTGTTTCTCATTAGCCGTGCTGCTGCTGGCAAACACGCCTCCCTGTTTGTAGATGATGTCCGCACGTATCAGGTTGTATCCTGCGGGGACGAGAAGTACAGCGATACCTAGCCCCAGCAGCACGATGAGAATCAGGGGACTCCAGATTTCTCCCAGTGTGCGCGGGAGTGGTTCTTCCCAGAGTAAAACCAATCCCGACAGCACCATTACGGTAAAGATCAACCCATAATAGCGCACCAAGAGTGTAGCCAACCGGTTGGCAATGTTGACGACATCGCGGATCAAGCTATCTAGCGACGATTGATCGACGCCTGTAGCGGTCAAGTTCGCTTGGTGTGCCGCCAGCATACTTCCGAAGATCAGCAGGCCTACCAACGAGATGGTGGCGTAAACGGCAATCGCTGTGCCCCAGCGCGTGCCGCGTTCTTCCTCGAAAAGTCCCTCGCGGTCGAATTCACTTAGCCCCACCACACCAAACAATACCCACGTAAAGATGAAGATCATCAGTGCGCCGTAGGCTTTGGTTTTCTCTGGATGGTATTTCATTGTCAGCGAATTGGCGAAAATCTCACCCGCGCTGGTCAGTCGTTCCGGGTTGTTGATAAAGTCGAAGGCCAATGTCCCCAACAGGAATGTCGCCACGAAACTCAACGCCAACACCGCGGCGAGCCACGCGGGTAGTCCCGTTTGTCTGTGGCGTGCTCGTGAAGTGCGCCGTCGTCGCCCGGCCTGCTTCTCGGGTGATGGGTTCCGCGCCGTGTCATCTACTGCTGTGATGATGCCTGGTACCCACTCCATGCCGAGTACAACCAACAGCCCAGCGAATGCCCAGAAAGTGGTGCGGGTTGCGGCGATAGCGATCCCGAAATTGATTTCCACGAAATGCGCAATCGCGCCGGCCAGCAGACCAATGATGAGCAGCGTGTGCGGGTGCATCGTCTGTGGTGCTTGTGTGTCCTCGTCGGTCGTAGTCTCATCCGTGGCTCGCACGGCGAATTGTGCATGGAAAGCCTCCACCGTTATGTAAACCAGCGTCCCTACCAAAACGCCTAGTGGAATTGCCACAGCGAAGAGGTAGGCGCCCTCCACTTGCCACGCGATGATGAAGAAGATAATGGCGAAGACCGTCATTGATCCGATGTAAAGCCAAAGTTGTCCACGGGTCTTGAGCAGCCCGAGCCATTTCATACCCCAGTAGAAAAAGCTCACGAAAGTAAACAGGTATACTGCCAACCCCAAGACTCCAGTAATGATGATGGAGTCCAGTGTCTCGTTGTGGGAGCGGTCCGGTGACGCAGTGCGCGATTCGTAGTGTCCCAATTCTGGCGGATAGAAGGAATTATAGGCCACGTACATGGATTCCGGGCCATAACCGATGATCAGGCGAATGGCGTTGAAGCGATCTTCACTGCCATCAGGGAACTTAAGCGGTGCGTGTGGTGTGATCAACTCAACCGCACCCTGCCAGATCAAGCCACGCACCTTCCCCGTGCCGCTTTGCAGTTCCGTAATCGTTGTCAAGCGGCGTAGCTCTGGAATCTTACGTACCTGGGTTTGCAAAAAACCGGGTATGTTGAACAGTAGCAGCACCAACGCGGCTACCAACCCAACCGTTCCCCATCCGATCCACAGCCAACGCCAGCCTTTGCGCTCGACGACGCAGTAGAGCCAGGCCCCACCAAAGGTCAGCACAGCCAATCCGCCGCCCACATAGGCGCCTGTCTTGCCTTTGAGCACCACCATGGCCAGCGCAGCTAAACCCACGGCGATAACGAGCAGCCCTAAACCAAAGCCGACACCTTTCAAAATGTCCATCCATGCCTTGGGCGGTTGTTGGTCCTCAGTCAATACGCGGCGTTGCAACATGATCAGTGCTAGGTACGGGAAGAGCACCGCGGCGGCCACGATACCGAGCCAGGGGCCACGGCTTTGCGAGTACCAGATCGTAAGTACTTGCACAGCGATGATGAAGATATAGCCTGAAGCACGCAGAATGTCGCTTAACCGTGCCTCTTCACGGCTCAAAATGTCGCTGAAACTTTGGATAATGCGCGTCGCCGTCAGTGGAACGATCATAATGAGATAGGCGGCTACGAAGATTGCGTTGCCCATATTCGAGGCCACGCGCGAGGTTACATCCCCGGCCCAGGGGAGTGGATCCAGGCCATTGTGCTGGATGATGCCGTAAAGCGAAATCGGCAGACTGTTGAGAATAAGCACTGTAATCAGCCGCGACAGTTGCGTGCGCGTGCGCAGACTGGTGATGAGGGCGAAGAAAAGCACCAGGTAGCCAAACAGAGTATATGTCCCTTGCAGACGCTGGTAAGAGCCAACAAAGCTGGTGTATGGGACCAACGAGAAAGCGGAACTGACCAGATAGATCGCCATCGTTGCTATGGCTGGCAAAATCATAGGGGTACGCCAGGAGAAGCGCAACTGTACCCCGTTACGCACAATTCCCTCGAACAGACGTACCAGCCACAGTATGGCCATCACGGTCGCCAGGATACGCAACGTCGTCAACTTGTCGGGCTCAAAAACCCGGCTGGAATACACATTAAAGAATACGGGCGTGATCGTGACCCCCAGCAGCCAACCGGCTTCTAATGCGCGGTCACAAAATGCACTAAGGCGTGATGACGGTGTAGATGTGCTTTGCGCGGTTAAACTATGCATCGCGTTGCTCCTTGAACCATTCAATAGTCTGATGTAATCCCTCTGGAAGAGGGATTGCTGCTTGAAAGCCGAGAATCCCGGTCGCGCGTGTGACGTTCGGTAGCCTCCGAGGCGTATCCTCAAAAGCTGCGCCGTAGGCTTGTGCGTAGGGCACATAGACGATATCCACATCTGCTCCTACGCTCGCCCGGATCTGTTCGGCCAGTTCGTTCATCGTGACCTCATAGGGATTACCGATGTTGAAAGCCTGTCCGTTGCTCTCCGGCATTTCCATCGCTGCGATGGTGCCACGCACCGTATCCGCGACGAAGGTAAACGAGCGCGTTTGTTGCCCGTCCCCGTAGACGGTAAGTGCTTTGCCATCAAGCGCTTGGTCGATAAAACGGGCAATGACACTGCCGTACCCACGCGGGTCCAATCGCGGCCCATAAACGTTGAAATAGCGGACAGCCGTTGCTGGCAGTCCTTCCTGACGATAGTATGCGAAGGCCAGGTGTTCGTCCAGTAACTTGGAGATGGCATAGGACCAGCGTGGCACGGATGTCGGGCCGATCACCGTTACGTCATCTTCGGCAAATGGCAGCCGGGTCGATCTGCCGTAAGCCTCAGAACTGGAAGCCAACACGACTTTGCAGCCTCGTTCGCATGCTGCCTCCAGGATGGTTTCCGTTCCCTTGACATTGACTTGCATTCCATGAAGAGGGTTTTCGACAACGTACTTCACGCCGACGACGGCAGCCAGATGGTAGATGCCATCTACCTGACCGACGAGTTGCGTGACCAATTTCGTGTCGAGGATGGAGCCTTTGACGAAGTGGAAATTGGGGCGATTGAGATGATGGGCGAAGTTTTGCGTTTTGCCCACCGAAAGATCATCCAGTACGGTGACGGTGTGCCCGGCCTCCAAAAGCGCATCCACGAGATGTGACCCGATAAATCCTGCGCCGCCCGTGACTAAAAATTTTTGTCTATTCATACAATAATGCCTAAATAAATTTTAGAATGGGAATTGATGACTATCATACACTACTCAGGAGAAACGGCAAGTCATTGTCGTTCAAACCGCCAGTTTACCGGTTGCCCTAACGAGCGCGAACAGTGAACCTGTGAAGAACCAGCCAATCGTTGTCGCTCAAATCACAAGCAGGACCGCGATATCATTGACATTTGTCCCTGTTGGACCGGTGTGTAGCAGCGCACCCACCGCATCGAGCAGCGGGTAGGCGTTATTGTCCGCTAACGTCGCCACAGGATCCCAACCGCATTCTCGCGCGATTTCGACGGTACGTCCATCTATGATAGCGCCTGCGGCGTCGGTTGGACCATCTGTTCCATCGGTTGCCAGCGTCAGCAGCCCAACATCCGGCAAACCCGCCAGTGCCAGGGCTGCCGCCAGCCCTAACTCCTGATTGCGCCCTCCTTTTCCTTTCCCGCGAACCGTGACCGTTGTTTCCCCTCCCCAGACAAGACACGCCGGACATTTCACGGGATCGCCGTGGGCGCGGATGCCCTTCGCCAGCACCGCTGTGACTTTGGCGACCTCGCGCGCCTCGCCCTCCATAAATGTCGTGAGCAGCAACGTGTTGTAGCCTAACCGCTCCGCTTCGGCAACGGCGGCCAGCGCCGCCACCCGGTTGGAGCCGATGATGATGTTGGTAACGTTGGCGAAGACGGAATCGCCGGGCTTGGGAGTCTCCGCGAGGCGTCCAGATGCTCCCTTTTCGAGATGCATCAATACTGAAGGTGGCATCTGTTCCACAAGATCATATCGCGCCAGGATGGCCTGGGCAGCGGTGTAAGTTGTTGGATCGGGCGCGGTAGGGCCGGATGCAATGACGTCCAGCGGATCGCCGACCACATCGGAGAGGATCAACGCGACGACGGGCGCGGGTTGTGCAAGCCGTGCCAACTGCCCACCACTGAGGCGCGAAAGGTGTTTGCGTACCGTGTTAATTTCGTCGATGGTGGCCCCTGCGCGCAGGAGATGCTCCGTGGCGATTTGCAAGTCCGCCAGCGAGATATCGTTCACGGGTGAGGGCAGCAGCGCCGATGCGCCGCCTGATAGGAGCAACAGGACACGATCGCGCGCAGTGGTTGTGGCAAGTACATCAGCGACGGTCTTTGCGGCAGCCAGGCCCGGTTCATTCGGGACAGGATGTCCCGCTTCGACGACGCCCAACGTTTCTGGTAAGGTGTGTTTCGCAGCATGCCCGTCTTTCGTCACTACAATGCCGGTGAGTGACACGTTGCCCATCCCATCAACCACCGCCTGCGCCATGGGAACAGCGGCTTTTCCCACAGCAATGAGCACGATCCGCGTGACTTCGTCAAGATTCCAGGAGCGGTCAGCGACACGTAGCACATTGCCTGCTCGGGCAAGGTAGCGTTGTACGGCAGGATAAGGATCGACGGCGCGTAACGCCGCCGTTTGAATGAGCCCAAGATGGTCGTGGAGCGTCGTCATCACGGGTGCAGGCTATTCAGTGCGTATGACGCTGCCTTTTCCGGCGTTTCGACGTCGGCGTTGAGGATGGCCGTCAGTCCAGCTTGCAGTGCGCGTCGCACCGGCGCGTCAATACTCGGCGGCAGACTCGGTACAGCGCCATCTAGCAACTGTTTGAGGAATGCTGTCTCTTCTGGTAATAGGTCCCACAGTTCGATGGCATGGAAGCGGGCCGGGAGCATATGCGTAGCACGGGTCAAATCGGCGACCTGCTCTGGTGTCGTCAGCCATTCCAGTAGCTTCAGCGCCGCTTTCTGGTGATAGGGATCCTGACTCACCATGGCCATCGACCACACATGGCCGATGGTGATGGGGTTCCCGGTCGGCGTAGGGATCCAACCCGGTGAGGTGCCCTCAACCGGTGCGATCCAAAATAGCCCGGCAGGGACGACACTCATACGACCGGTCCCTTCTTGGTAGAGTTCCCAACACGCCGTGGCATCTTCTAGGCCTGAAATACGTTCAACATCGATCAAATTGTTAGCCACCATTTCGGCTACAAAGCGATAAACTTGTTCCAGTGCCGCGCGATCGAGTTTAGCTTTGCCGTTTTCGTCGCTAGTTGCGCCGCCCGCGCCGATGTAGGCGGCTAACACACTATCGCTTGCCAGTTCATCAGCCGGTGCAGCCGGGAAAAGCAAGGAATAGTTTCCGGTCAAAACGGCAGTCCATGAGAGCGGGGCTGTCGCCGCGACGTTCTGGCGGTAGGCTGTTTGTTCGGCCTCGATGACAAAAGGTACACCGTAAGTGGTGGTGATGGCCGGGTCAGCAATACGTACAAAGGGGAAGAAATCCGTGGTTTGCACCAGCGTTGCGTCGAGTGGCTGCAGATAGCCGGCATCTGTTGCTGTCTGTAGATCGTATTCGCTCAAGATGATGACATCCGGCAGGACAGTGGGGGCGGCGACATAGGCCGTGCTCAGCATATTGTACAACCCACCCGTGCCGGTTTCCTTTTTGACGATGATTTGCACTTGGATATCCGGCTGGATCAGCGAAAATGCCGCTAATTGCTCGTGGAATATGGCGGCGCCCGTCGCGTCTTCGTATGGACTGAGAAAACCCGGTACCCAAAGCGTTAAAGTGGCGACACTCGGTAATGGCGTTGCTGTCGGCGTGAGGGTCGGTTCCGGCGTGGACGTGGGGAAGTCCGTGGGGATTGGCGTCTGGGGTGGCTCCGACGTGGGTAGCCAGGCGCATCCACTACACACAATGGCGAGCATAATCCCTAACAAGCTTATACGCAAAATCTTCACACAGCGCCTCCTCAAATGAGTCGAAAGTCGCTAGTCGAAAGTCCAAAGTCGAGAGAGCTTTGTGACTCTGGCGACCTAACAAAAGAATTTTTTAGTTAAGAATCTATTAAAACTCGTTTAATCCGTTGAGAGACTGTTACCGGTGTATGCTTGCACGGCAGTGTAAATCAGCCGTTTCTGAAAGTCCGGTGTCACGTAAGCATAGTAATCCTGGTAATTGCGCAACTTGGCCGGCGTGCGCAGCATCCACATAGCAACGACAGGACACCATGACCACTGTTCCGCCGCCCAGGTATAGGTATCTAGCGTGTATTGGATGCGCTGCCCTGGCTTGACAGCCCACGTCCAGCGGGGATGGTCATTCCAGCCAGCCTCTGTCACGTAGATGGGCTTGCTGGCATCGCCGTTAGTGTTCATAATCTCACGCAGCAATTCCACGCGCCGGAAGTTGATGATCTCGGGATCAGGTGGTGTTTCCGGTGCAAAGCCTAGCCCGTAAGCGTGCGCCGAAAGAGCATCGAAGTATGCTCTGCCTCCAGCAGCATACATCGCTTCAAGATAGAGCAGATCGTTCAGTCCGGCGGGACTGCCCGGCGGCTCCAGTGTCGGGGCGAGCGCACCGCCGAGAACGATGATAGCGGGATTGGCGGCATGTGCGGCGGGATAGACGACGCGCAGCAAGTCCACGTAAGCCTCTGGATCGACTGTCCGATACCCCCATTCGAAGCTCAGATTTGGTTCGTTCCAGATAATGATGTGTTGTACATCCCCCTTATACCGCATTGCAAAGACGGCGACGAAGTTGGCAAAGTCGGCGTAGCTGTCGGGGGCGAGGTAGGTGTCCGTCGTTTCCTGTTCTTTAGGATCAGGCCGCGCCCACGCCGGGGTCATTCCCAGACGCGCGATCACCGTCAGCCCCTGATTGCGCGCGTGTTGGATTACCATATCGGTGTGGGTCCAGTCGTAGTGTCCTCGTTCCGGCTCGTAATAGGCCCAAGGAAAATATTCGACGATCCATGGAGCACCCATTTCTCGCACCAGGGCCAGCGAACGTTGGATTTTCCACTCCTCCACTTCGTCCGTCAGGCGCGTGTGGAGGCCCACCTTAGGATTGGATGTTTGTACCTGCTGTTGATCTGGCATTGTCACCAACACGGTTGGCGGGCGTATGCCCCACAAGACCACGAGCAGCAACACGGCCCACGGCCACCCTTCCCCACTCCACCCGCGCGCGTGAGCGGTAAACTTCCGGCACATATCGCACATTTTTCCCATAGCCTTTATCGAATCTATTATACCCTATTCAAGGGAGTCCGACAGAATCCAGGGCCATTATGATTGGGTTTTCTTGCGCTTATAGGGGTGAATAGCGTGGTTGTCGCCTAACAGTGATGTTATAATGGGGATATGGATAACGACAGTGTATTGGATCAACCGGAACGGTTCATACAACGTCTGGAAGCGCGGCTGGCGCTGGGACCGTTGCCGGGTGTGGATGCGCAGCGGAAGATGTCCTCGGCAGAGCGTCGTTGGATGCCCGAAGCAGAAGAGTTGCCCACTTTGCGACAATCGGCAGTCTTGGCGTTGTTGCACCCTTCACCGGCAGGACTGGCGGTATTATACACATTGCGGCCCTCGCGATTAGCGCATCACGGTGGGCAAGTCAGCTTTCCTGGCGGTGGCCGAGAAGAGGGAGATCCTTCGCTGGCGCACACGGCGCTGCGCGAGACCGCCGAAGAACTGGGGATGCCAATTGCCGATGTGCGTATCCTTGGCTCGTTGACGACGTTGTTTATCGAGTCGAGCCGGAACCTGGTTCACCCATTTGTCGGCTGGATTCCGGCGTTGCCCTTACTGAACCCGGACTCTCATGAAGTGGCAGTAGTCCTTTCGGTGTCACTGCAAACGTTGTGGTATCCTGCAACCGTGACGACGTGCGTGCGTGAGGCGAACGGGCAACTCCGCACGTTCCCAAGCTTCTACATCCCTCCGCACTACATCTGGGGCGCGACTGCTATGATGACCAGCGAGTTATTGGCTATCGCCGCACAGGTTCTCCACGAGGATTCCCTCTAGGATTGGTTCGTACCACCCGCCCGATCAGATCGTACTCCAGTGCATCGGTGATCTTGACCGTGACCAACCGGTTAGGGCGCAGTTCCTCGCGGATAAGGACGACGCCGTCGATTTCCGGCGCGTCGCGGTAGGAACGCCCTACGGTCATGCCATCACCGGTTCCCTCAAGCAGCACCTCCATACGTTTCCCGATAAAGGTTGAATTCCTGCGGCGCGAGATGCTTTGTTGGGTCAGCATCAGGGCCTCGCGGCGTTCCTCTTTGACCTCAGGTGGGACGTCATCCGGGAGTTGCGCGGCGGCTGTACCATTTTCGTGCGAGTAGGTGAAGACACCGACACGGTCGAAGCGCGTTGCATTGACGAAATCCAGCAGTGCGAGGAACTGGCTCTCGGTTTCACCGGGAAACCCCACGATGAAGGTCGTGCGCAAGGCGATGTCGGGGATGGCGGCACGCAGGTCTTCCACGAGACGGCGCACGCTGTCGATGTCTGCTGGACGGCGCATCCGCCGCAAGACATCGGGGTGAGCGTGTTGTAGCGGAATGTCGATGTAGGGGAGCACTTGCGGTGACTGCGCGATCACGTCAATCAGCCGGGGCGTGACGAAACCGGGAAATGCATAGAGCAGGCGCAGCCAAGGCACATCGGGGGTTGCGACGAGCATCTGCTCCAAAAGCTGTGCCAGACCATCTTGTAATCCCATATCGCGCCCGTAATAGGTCACATCCTGGGCGATCAGGTTAATTTCCAGCACGCCGAATGCCTGCAACTGTCGCGCATCGTCAATCACGGCACTGATGGGACGGCTGATCGTAGCCCCTTTGATGGCCGGAATGGCGCAGAAGGCGCACATTCGACTGCACCCATCGGCGACTTTGAGGTATGCCGACGGCCCAGAGATAACGAATCCCGGTGTGCCGGCTGCCTCCGGCAGAGTGACCGCGGTGTTGGCAATGCGCTTGAAGGGCTGTGTTGCGTGCGGAAAACTGCTTGTGGTTTCGTTGAACAACTGATCAGCCACAGACACGATGTTGTTCCAGGTGCGTGTGCCAAGCACGGCATCCAGTTGGGGAATGGCGTCCAGCAACACATCAGGTTCGCGCTGTGCCCAACAGCCTGCCGCGACAAGGTGTTGGTCGGAACGCAGGTCGGCGGCTAATGCCTGCATTGTCTCCAGCGATTCCTGGCGCGCCGCTTCGATAAAACCGCAGGTGTTCACAATGAGGATGTCGGCTTGTTCAGCATCGAGAGTGGGCGCGTAGCCGGCGCGTTGCAACAAAACAGCCATATTGCTGGAGTCGACCGTGTTCTTGGGGCAGCCCAGGGACGCGATATAAAAGCGAAAGGGGCGCTCGTCGCCCCTTTTGGTGTCTTTTCTAGAATGTGGCGGCATTAGTTCTCCAATGGAACCTCGCCAACGGGGTTCCATGCACGGCGCACGACTTCACCCGAACCGCCGAGTGTCCCCCAGCCCGTGCCGTTGATGTAAAGCTCGAAAGCGCCGCCGTTGCCCGTGGAGACAATCAGCATTTCCTCGGCTGAAGTTTCGAGTGTCTGGCCGGGTGCAGCCATACCTTCAAAGACGATATTGGCGTCGGATGAGACTCTGATCCAGGCATGTTCGTTGGCGACTAACCGTAGGTAGACCAGGCCATCGGCCGAGGCGACAAAATCCAGCGCTGTAGATGATGTGCTTTGTGCGTTTGGTGTTGTCTCTGTGGTGGAGGGCTGCGTTTGGGCTGTGACGGGTGCCGCTGCACCGTTGGTTTTCTGATCGCGGCTGGCAATTTGTAGCCAGATGAAGCTTCCCACCGCTATGACGATAAAAAAAACCAGTGCGACGAGCAGAAGTTGGAGGATGAAACTGGGGATTCGTGTGCGTGGTGACGCAGACTCCTCGGCCTCGGTGGGCGGTGGGGAGAAAAC
Source organism: Anaerolineae bacterium (assembly GCA_016934645.1). The sequence continues at coordinate 27,209 of JAFGSL010000503.1, read as the reverse complement.
TGAAGGGCGGTTGACTGGCGGGGCTTTGGGTTCTGCGGCCGTGCCTACGTGTGCACGTGGCTGCATCGGCCGACCCTGAATTTCAGCGTCGTAGCGCGCCAAAGCTTCTTCCACCGGCAAGTTAAGATAGCGGGCGTAGTTGCGCAAGAAGCCCCGTGCCTGGATTTCACCAGGCAGTGCAGTATAGTCACCCATTTCCAGTGCCTGGAGGTAGCGGCGGCGAATGCGCAACGCTTTCTCGACATCGGGTAGCGAGATCTGGCGTGTTTCACGGGTGCGGCGTAGCCACAAGCCCAGACCGTCGCTCATTACTCCTCCGTCTCTACGACCACGTGGGCTTGCGCATGGATGCCGCCATCGAGTTTGATGTCAATGGCGTGTGTTCCAATATCGCGGAGAGGGCGTTCCAGGAGGATCCAGCGTTTATCGAAAGTCATATTGAGCACACGTCCGATCTCTGTCGCTATGTCGGCGGAGGTGATGGATCCATAGAGCCGGCCGGTTTCACCCGCCTTGGCTTTGAATTTTAACGTTTTGGTTTTAAGTTGCTCGGCGATGTATTGGCTGTGCTCGCGGATACGATCTTCGCGCGCTTTTTTTGTTTCGGCAAAAACTTTAGCTGCTTTGAGGTTGCTCTCGGTCGCAGGCGCCGCTAACCCCTTTGGGAACAAGTAATTACGCGCGTAGCCATCGGATACGTTTTTGACCTCGTTGGCTTTTCCTAGCCCTGGTACATCACGTCTCAAGAACACTTTCATAATGGCCTCCCGGCAATGTGTTAGGAACGGTTCGGGATTGCTTATCCCTGCCCCTCAACGTAATAGTAATCCAAATCAGCCAAAGCGCAATAAAGTAGGTTGGGCTGTAAGCGTCTCATAACTGACCTTGATGAGTAAACATTTGCATCGTCTTTACTGTTTCACGTGAAACATGTATGCAAAAGGGGCGACCAAGCGCCCCTTTGTAAAACCATACGAATCTAGCCTAACCAAGTAAGCGCGCCTGCATATTCATAAATAGCCGTGCAATTTTCTGCTTTGCAGTGGGGTTAGTGACGATCTGCAGGCCAGCTTGGTAAGAGGCCAGCCCTTCCTGACGACGGCCTGATTTGAAAAGTGAAGTCCCTAAGGCCATCAAAATCTCGCCCTGGTTTTGCCGGTCGCCGAGTTCTGCAAAGATAGCGGCTGCTGTGTTCCGGGCTTCTATAGCCTCATCTTGCCGTTTTAGTGTCGCGTAGATGGTGCCTATACTACCAAGGGCTTTCGCTTCACGTGTTTTATCCCCTGCGCGGGCAAAGATGCGACGCGCTTCTTCGAGAGATTCCAGGGCTTCGTCCCAACGACTTTGCTTGTGACGAATAATGCCGATATTGTTGAGCATCTCGCCTGCCTCGATCTCGCGTCCCTCTTCGGTAAAGTGCTCCAGGGCTTCGCTGAAACGTTGGGCAGCCTCATCATACAGCCCCTCCTGGAAGAGACGCAGTCCCTCATTCTGTAACTCGTCGGCGGTTGGCGTTGCCATTGTTTCCTCCTTAAAAGGTGATCTCCAAAATACCTTCAGCGATGGCACGCAGTGCGCCAGCCGGCATCTCTGCGAGCTTCATCGCCAGTTCCAGGTAGCTCGCGTTGATCGGTTTGAGGACGAATTCACGTACCTCAGGGGATAGTTCCTTGAATAGTTCAAATTGATCCTGCAATAAATGCCACTTGCCGATGTCGCTGTTTTTATCCAGAAATTCACTGAGCGGGACATTGAGCGCCCGGCAAATCACTTCTAGTTCAGCAACGGAGATCGGGCGTTTGCCAAACTCGTACGCCACGATCGTTTCCAAAGGGCATTCCAGCATCTCTGCGAGGTCTTGCTGCGTGCGGTGAGCTTCGCTGCGCAATTGACGTAGCCGTGCGCCTACGATGCGATGGCGTAACATCAAATACATTCTGGGATCGGGTAATTTCTTGTCTTCCTGGATATCCGCCACTGTCTCGGTGGTGCGGATAGCGCTCAGAGGGACGTCAAGAAAACGTGTCAGCAGTTCCAACTCCGGCAGTGAGATAGGTTTGCTTCCTTCTTCGTAGGCTGCCAGGGTTTCAGGGGAAATCCCTAGTATCGCAGTGCACTCCTGGAGCGACACGCGTGCCTGGTCGCGCACGCTATGAAGCAAGGCTCCGATGATCCGACTCCGCAGCTCGATGACCTCTTGGTTTGGCATATTGACTCCTTGTGTTGCATCCGATGAGGAACCCATGACCGGTTAGGCCTGACCATTTAACACATGCCCTACGAGCAACAAAACGGGCAACTCCTATTTCATTATAGCATAGTCCACAAGGTAGAAAAGCAAGCGAGCTTGGAAAACAAGCTAGCCTCTGATCGGTTTGCGCTTTTGCGCCTGTTGCTCTCTGACCGCCAGCGCTGCACCGCGAAAACGCGCCGGATTGGGGATCTGGCGCCGGCTGGGGCGCTGCAAGCCGGGCTGGATGAGTTTTTGTACCCTCTCCAGGGTGGCAGTTGTCAATGGATCGGGGCGCAACGCTAATCCGAGCGCGTAGTTTGACGCTGCCAGCGCCCAAACCCATTCCTTACGCATCGCGTCCGCCCGTGAATGGTAGGCGCGCTTGTCCCATGCTTCGGTGGAGCGCTCGGCGTCTTCGTAGATCGTGTTAAGCGCTGTTCCCACGACCGCCAGCAAGTCATGCGCTAGAGGTTGATCCTTTGGCAGCACTTCAGGCAAATGGATGAGCAGGATCTCTGCTACCACCCGCATCTGTTGGTTCCGCTCTTTAATTGGCATAGTCCCTCAAATCTCGGATGTCGTGTACTTCCATCCTTGCGAGGGTTGCAAAAGAGAGTGCGAAGCATGACCGTTTCGTCACCCGTGAACGCCTTTTATACCGAACTTGTGCAACACCTTTGCAAGGATGGCTGAATAATTGCCAGCGGCAACGTTACCACAGGCTAGGTCAAAGTCAAGCAAAAGCAAGTGCCAAGGACTGAAAGCTAAATAACTTGCCCATCTGCGAGGTTTCCTATACCCGCTTTCAGTTTGAATTGGAAGAGTTATTGAGTACCCATTCCTAAACCAGCAGAACATGGTACAATGAGGGCACGGTCAAAGACTGCCCATGCAATGAATTCCATTTCTTGGATCCGTCAAATTGTTGACTATGAGGGGAGGGAAAGACAATGGACGAAAAAGCAAAAGCTGCACAAGTGTGGGGGAAACGTTCAGCAGAATTCTACACCGAACTGGAGAATCACCCCGTTCAGGTTGCGGTGAGCAACGGCAAAAGCTTCAAAGGGACGCTCATCGGCGTGGATGTGTACGACATCCTTATCCGTCAGGAAACCGGCCTGGAATTGCTGCTTCCCAAAGGGAACATCATTTATATCCACCGCGCCAGCAACTAGCGCGAAAACTGTACGCAGTTTTCGCAGCATTGTCTCCACGAGGAAAATCACCGGATGCAAGGCGTTATTCTGGCGGCCGGTAAAGGTTCGCGTCTCCACCCGATCACGTTAAGCCGTTCCAAGGCGATGCTCCCTATCCTGGGAAAGCCTATCGTTGAGCGGGTGATGGAATTGCTGCTTGCCAACGGCGTGGACGATTTTGTCCTTGTCGTCAGCCCTGAAGATCGTGACATCGCTCACTATTTTCTGCGAGAAGCAACCTTTCCCGCTGAGGTGCGTTTTGTGTACCAGACGGAGCGCCTGGGAATGGCGAAGGCGCTGCAATGTGCTGAGCCACTTATTAGCGAGGATTTTGTCCTCTCTGCCTGCGATAATCTGGTGACGTTCGCCGACGTGGGTCGCTTGATGGCCTTTTGGCAAACCTCGCCCCAGCCCAATGCTGTCTTGACGCTGATGCCGGTGAAACGTGAGCGCATCAGCAGCACGGGCATTGTGGCTATGGACGGCCCCTGGATCACGTGCATTGTCGAGAAACCGACGCCGGAAGAAGCGCCCTCGAACATCTCCAGCCTGCCACTCTACGTCTTTTCTCCTCGCATCCTGGCATATCTGCCCAAAGTTTCACCCTCACCGCGCGGTGAATACGAATTGCAGGATGCCATTCAAATGCTCATCGACGGTGAGGGGCATGTGGGCGGTGTGACGGTTGAACGCCGGCTGACGTTGACCAATGCCGCCGACCTGCTGGCACTCAACCGTGAATATCTGATGCACGGTGATGGCCGTCCGCAACTGGAACCACACACTGTTGGTCCGGAAACGCAGTTGATCACGCCACTGTACATCGAACAGGGTACCGTCATCGGGACGCGCTGTGTTATCGGACCGAACGTCTACATCGAACGGGACTGCCATATCGGTGACGATGTGACCCTGCACGACGTGATGGTGCTGCGTGGAGCAAGCGTCGATAGTGGTGCGACAGTTGTTGATCAAGTTATCGCCTGACGATGGCGGGCCCGGTCGCAGACCTGACGTGCCTTTTCGGTTTCCTCGGCGGAGATCGCCAACTTTCGCAAGGGTGAGCGAAGGTTGCGTACGAGATTGCAAAGCACGATGATTTCATTATCCGCGGGTGCCTCTCCGGCCACAACCCGGACAAAAAACCTTTGCAAGGATTGCCAACCTGAATAGAACGAAAGCGTTATGAAAGCGAACCGTTTGTTCAAGACCCGCACGGTGCGTGTTTTAACGATTTTGTGCGCGCTGGCTTTCCTCGGTGGCGCAGGTTTGTACCTGTGGCTCTGTGCCGGACTTCCTGCACCGGACGATCTGAGCGCCTACACCAGCGCACCAAGCAGCAAAATCTACGATCGCCACGGCCAGTTGCTCTTCGAGATGCCGCCGCCGTATACCGGAAGTCACACGCCCGTGATTTTGGACGACATACCGCCTTATCTCATCCAGGCCACCATTGCCACAGAGGATGCCACCTTCTATAGCAATCCCGGCATGGATCTACAGGGCATCCTCCGCGCAGTGTGGATCAACGTGCAGGGCGGGGAGGCAGGCGGGAGTACGATCACGCAGCAGTTGGTGCGCACGGTGATGTTCAGCGCCGATGAGCGCGTTGAGCGGACGCTGCACCGCAAGTTACGCGAGTTGATCCTGGCCATTCGTATCACCCGGCGCTACTCCAAAGATGAAATCCTCAATCTCTACCTCAACGAAACATACTATGGCAATATGGCCTACGGCGTTGAGGCGGCGGCGCGGGCCTACTTCGCCAAGTCTGCGCGTGACCTGGACCTGGCCGAGTGCGCGCTCCTCGCCGGTTTGCCGCAGGCCCCTGCCCTCTACAATCCACTCGAAGCTCTCGACGTGGTCAAAGCGCGCCAGACCATCGTGCTGGATTTGTTGGTGAAGCAAGGTTACGTGACGGTGCAGGATGCGCAGTTGGCTAAAACTGAGTCCCTCGATTTCGCGGCTGCGCCGTTTCCCATCCGCGCGCCACATTTTGTGATGTTCGTACGCAGCCAATTGGAGCGTGAGTTGGGGCTGGCAAGGGTGCAAGCCGGCGGGTTGAACGTCTACACCACGCTGGATCTGGCGTTGACCGATACCGCTCGCGACATCATCCGCCAGCATTTAACGTTGCTTGCGGTATGTCACTACGACGCTGAGTGCCCACCTGGCGGGCGGAATGTGCGCAATGCCGCGTTGGTGGCCCTCGATCCGTGGACGGGCGAGGTCGTGGCGATGGTGGGTAGCCCGGACTACTTCTCGGCGCGTATTGCCGGTGCGGTGAACGGCGCGACGGCACTGCGTCAACCCGGTTCGTCCATCAAGCCGCTGACGTACGCCGCCGCCTTCGAACGCGCTGCCCTTGGGCAGGGCGATTTCACCCCCGCGACGATGTTGCTGGACGTGCGCACCGCTTTCGTGACGCGCGAGGGCACGCCTTATGTTCCGCTGAACTACGACCTGGTTTTCCGAGGCCCGGTTCGGCTGCGCGAGGCACTGGCCTCGTCGTACAATCTCGTTACCGTCAAGGTGCTCGATGCCATCGGCGTTGAAGCGCTGACGGGGATGGCACGCCGCCTGGGGATCACCACTTTTGATGATCCTGATAGGATTGGACTGGCGGTGGGATTAGGCGGCGGCGAGGTGCGTCTGCTGGAACTGACCGCCGCGTACGCCGCGTTCGCCAACGGCGGCTATGCCGTGTCGCCGCGTGTTATCCAACGTGTCGAAGACGCGGCCGGCACGGTACTTTGGGCGGGGGCCGATGGCATGGAGGACCCCGCTCTCGCATCGAGGGCCCTCGATGCCCGTGTGGCCTACCTTATCACCGACATTCTGAGCGACGAGCTGGCGCGCATCCCTACCTTTGGCGAGGATAGTGTGCTCAACCTGAGTCGCCCGGCTGCTGTCAAGACCGGCACCACCACCGACTTCCGCGATAACTGGACGGTGGGCTACACGCCGGAGTTGGTCGTTGGTGTCTGGGTGGGCAATGCGGACAACGAAACGATGAAGGCCGTTACCGGCGTTACCGGCGCCGCGCCTATCTGGCACGATGTGATGGAGGCGGCGCTCAAGGGGCAACCGGTCCAGGCATTTGCGCGCCCTGAGGGGCTGGTCGATGTAGAGGTTTGCGCGTTGTCCGGGGAACTGCCGGGGCCGGACTGCCCGCACCGCATCGTCGAGATGTTCATTGCCGGGACCGAACCGACCACAGTCTGCCAGATACACCAACGCATTGACGGCGTCGTCTACACCGTTCTCCCCCCCGAGGTTCAGGAGTGGGCACGCGAGCACAATCTCCCCCAACCGGCGTCCGCCAGTTCATCACCCGCTCCCCTGCTCCGTCTCACCAGTCCGGATGCCGGTGCGGTCTATCGCATCGATCCGGCGCAATCTCGTGAGACACAGAAGATTGCTGTTTCCGCTGCGAGCGATGCGGTGTTTGAGCAAGTAAAATTGTTCGTCGATGATCTGCCTTTGGCGCAGTTCACATCACCACCCTATACACATCTCTGGCGATTGGAACCGGGCTTACACACGTTCTCCGCCGTGGGCGACACCGCAGACGGGATGGAAGTGTCAAGCGCCGCCGTCACCATTGTTGTCCAAGAATGAACGCTGCGCGTTTGCTCATGGATAATGCCAAACAATCCAATTTGCCATCAGTGGCAAATCATCGGAATTGTGATAAACTCAGCGGCGTATGACTCTCAATTTGAGATGTGGATTTTGCATACTAAGCAGGAATTTTGTGTCAAATAGACATCAAGATATATTGCGACCCGCAGAACAGATGTCGTTTTCACGGCGCTTCGTTGTCGAAGCGCGAGTTTCTGATTCTTGGAATAATTGATTGCAATGAACACCGAGTTGTTACCTGGAGAACGCGCACGGCGTGAGTCCGCACGGTGGGTCCTGTGGAGTTATACGGGACTTACTCTCCTGGGCTTCGCGCTTCACATTGTAAGATCCATCAGTAGGCACAAAGACCTAAACGCAGTCTACCTGATTTCTACAGCCATGATCGGTGTAGCTGCGGTAGTGTCACTCACGCAACTCAAACATTCGTTATCCAGAGCAATGCTGCTTTTTGCCTGGATCACTTTTGTCTTTCTCTCAGTGCTCCTTGCCCATGAGATTATTACCGGTCAGGATTATGTTTACTTATTCACGATGTTTTATGTAGGCATTTTTACGCTCGGCATTATTCTGGGCTACAAGGACTCGCTTCACTACATGATTGCTACCGGGATGGTCTTTTTAGTCCTTGGCGCAATTTACCTGAATATCTGGCACAATATGATCGTGCCGATCATCGTATCTTATGGGTTTACAGTCCCCGCCAAAGTCGTCGAACGGCTTATTGCTCAGAGCACTCAGGATCTTGAGCGCCTCAATCACCGGCTGGAAGACCAGGTGGCAGAACGTACTGCCGAATTGGTCGAGAGCAATCAGCATCTCCGGTCTGAGGTGTCTGACCGCATGCATATGGAAGAAGTTCTCCGCCATCGTACGGTCGAACTTGAAAGCCGCAATGAAGAGTTGAATGCGTATGCTCACACTGTCGCCCACGATATCAAAGCGCCATTAGCGTCGATCATCGGTTTTGGTGAGCTTTTGGAAAGACACCACACCGAGTTTACTAATGATCAACTGACCTATTATTTCGGTATTATTGCGCGCAATGGCCGGAAGATCACCAATATCGTCGATGAGTTGTTGTTGTTGTCGAGTGTGCGCGAGGCTGAAGTTGTTGACGTTGGGCCGCTCGATATGGCCACTATCGTGGATGAGGCCCAGCAGCGTCTTCTCCATGAAATCGCCGAGAAGAAGGCCGAAATCGTCCTCCCTGAAGCCTGGCCGGTCGCTTTTGGCCAGGCTTCGTGGGTCGAAGAAATCTGGACGAACTACATCAGCAACGCCATCAAGTACGGCGGTGCCCCTCCTCACATCGAACTCGGCTATACGACACTCGAAGCTGGAAGCTCAGAGCTTGATCCGGCATCCAGTATCCAGCATCCAGTATTCAGCATCCGGTTTTGGGTGCGCGATAACGGCCCTGGCCTCGCCCCGGAAGAGCAAGCGCGTCTCTTTACACCCTTTACCCGGCTTGATCAAGCGCGGGCCAAGGGCTATGGCCTGGGATTGTCTATCGTGCGGCGGATCGCGGAAAGGCTCGGCGGCGAGGTCGGCGTCGAAAGCGTGGTTGGGCAAGGCAGTACCTTCTTCTTCATCTTACCTGCCGCGCCGGAGCATACACAGCGAGTGCGGACATCGGGTGACGCCGGCGATAGACCAGGCGAGACAAGCTGACCATGCAAGCGATGTACGCGCGCGTGGTAGTGTTTCTCCCCTTTAGAACCAAGACCGCACCTGTGTTTGATTACGACATTCCGGCGAGGTTTACTGCCACTGTGCGACCGGGTATGCTGGTCCTCGTCCCGCTCCGCGAGATGGTGTTGCCGGGTATCGTGCTGGCACTGACCAACGCACCCGCTGTTCCCAAAACGCGACCCATTCAGGGCGTCCTCTACCCCGATCCCGTGCTCGATGCGGATATGCTGGATCTGGCACAGTGGATATCGCATGAGACGTTGTCGCCACTCCACCAGTGCGTGAAGACGATGCTGCCACCGGGCCTGCGTGCGACCGTCTACCTGCGCCTCTCCTCACAGGTGGCTGCTGTCCCCTCCGATCTCCCCGATCCCGCTGCCCGGTTGTTGCAGACGCTGATTCAGCGCGGCCCGTTGACGAGCGCGCAGGTCAAACGCGCGCTCAAGGGCGTGGATGTGCGTTGGGCGCGGCGCTATTTGCTGAAGCGTCGTTTGATCGAAGTGGAACGCCTGCTGCGGCTCAACATCGTCCAGCCGAAAGTCAACCGGCTGGCCCGGCTGGTTGCGCCGCGCGCACAATGGGAGACGGGCCTGCATGGCCTGCGCGATGTGGCGTTGTACCGGCGCATTCTGGACTTCCTCGAAGGCGAAGCGCAACCTGTGGAGGTCGATGTGGTCTACGCCGAAACGGGCGCGAAATACTATCATCTCAAAATGCTGGTTGAGCGTAGTCTGATTGCCTTCAGCCACGAGGAGGTGTTGCGCGATCCTCTGGCGGAGATGATTTTTACGCCCGACCGGCCCCCGGTTCTGATTCCCGAACAGCAGGCGGCCTGGGATACCATCGAACCGTTGTTGCAGGAGACCGTCGCAGCGCCAGAGTTGGCGGCGCCAGAACCGGCGGCTCCCATTCTGCTCTTGGGCGTAACCGGCTCAGGAAAGACAGAGTTGTACATGCGGGCGGTGGCGCAGGTGTTGGCGCAGGGCCGGCAGGCGTTGATCCTCGTCCCCGAAATCAGCCTGACGCCGCAGACCGTCCACCGTTTCGCCGTACGCTTTCCGGGCCAGGTGGGGCTGTGGCACAGCGCGATGAGCGACGGTGAGCGCTTCGATACGTGGCGGCGTGTGCGCAGCGGCGATATTGCTGTGGTGGTCGGGGCGCGCTCGGCCCTGTTCGCGCCGTTCCCCAATCTGGGCCTCATCGTGATGGATGAAGAGGAGGACACGAGCTACAAGCAAAGCCGTGCACCATACTTCCACACACGCGACGTGGCGGAAGAACTCGCGCGGCGGCGCGGCGCGTTGCTCATCCTGGGCAGCGCCACGCCCTCGCTGGAAGCTTACGCTCGCGCCCAAGCCGGTCAATACCGGCTCCTGAAGATGCCACAGCGGGTGATGGCGCACCAACAGCGCCTCCGGGCCTGGGAACAATATTTGCACCTTCCCGCCAGCCGTTACCAGCCTTTGCGTGGAGCACCACAGGGACCCTACACTATCGCTTTGCCGCCGGTGCAGATTGTGGACATGCGAGCTGAACTCAAGGCCGGAAATCGCTCGATCTTCAGTGTGGCATTGCAGGAGGCGATGGACGCGGCCCTGGCCCGGCGCGAACAGGTGATCCTGTTCCTCAACCGTCGCGGCACGGCAACTTATGTTTTCTGCCGTGATTGTGGGTGGGTAGCGGAGTGCCCGCGCTGCGATGTCCCCTTCACGTATCACGAGGGCATCGGTAGCCTGATCTGCCATCGCTGCGGGCGGCAGAAGCGCATGCCGCGCCAATGTCCGGCGTGTGGCTCGTCGCGGGTGCGCGCGTTCGGGTTGGGAACGGAGGGCTTGGAGGGACGGGTAGCGGAGCGGTGGCCTGCGGCGCGCCTCGTGCGCTGGGATCAGGACGTGGCCCGCTCGCACGCTGTCCACACGGCCATCATGGGGCGTTTCGCCCGCGGTGAGGCCGACATCCTGGTGGGCACGCAGATGGTGGCGCGCGGGTTGGACATCCCCAAGGTGACGGTGGTGGGTATCATCTCCGCCGACACCGCGCTCAACCTGCCGGACTTCCGCGCCGCCGAGCGCGCGTTCCAATTGCTGGCGCAGGTCGCCGGGCGCTCCGGACGGGGGCTGCTCGGTGGGCGGGTGGTCTTGCAGACGTACCATCCCGCGCACTATGCCGTCCAGCGGGCGGCGGTCCACGATTATACCGGTTTCGCGCAGCGCGAGATGGCGTTCCGCGAGCAGGCCGACTACCCGCCATCGATCCGGCTGGCGCGGCTGGTCTACGCGCACACGAACCGCGAGAAAGCACAGCAGTCCGCCGAGGATTTCGCTGCCGTACTGCGGGACGCACTGCGTGCCGCCGGGTTGCCCATCACCGATTTGATTGGACCGGCGCCGGCCTTCTTCGCCCGCGTGCGGGGCCGCTACCGTTGGCAGATCTTGCTGCGCAGCGTCTCTCCGGCGGATTTCCTGCGCCCGCTCGATATCCCCGCCGGATGGCTGGTCGATATCGATCCGGTGGAAGTCCTATAATCGGAAAACTATTGCAATAATTTACCTTTTGTGGTAAATTGAGCGTATGAAGTTTGAAGAATTGTTACACATTGTTGGTTCTGAACCTGTATTTGATACGGGGCTTCTGCTTGCCGGGAACGTTGATCCTGACTTGGTGCGTAAACAACTCTCGTTGTGGACGAAGGCGGGGAAACTGCATCAGTTGCGGCGTGGTGTATACGTGTTGGCACCGCCCTATCAACGTTCCAACCCTCACCCGTTTGTGCTCGCCAATCATCTTGCACATGGGACCTACGTCAGTTGCCAATCCGCCTTGGCTTACTATGGCCTCATTCCAGAGTACGTTCCTGCCGTAACCAGCGTGACAACGTCGCGTACTGGATATTGGGCAACGCCGCTTGGGCGTTTTGAGTACCGTCACATCAAGCCGGAACTGTTTTACGGGTATCGGACCGAAGCTGTTGCTGTAGGGCAAACTGCGATGGTCGCCGGGCCGGAAAAGGCGCTGCTAGACCTGGTGTATTTGCAACCGGGCGGCGATGCGCCGGAATATCTCCGTGAATTGCGCTTGCAGAACCTCGCACAAGTGGATACAGACGTTTTGCACCGGCAGGCGATGCGCGGACAAAGCCCTAAATTGCTCAGAGCGGCGCGACATATCACCGAACTTGCACACGCTGAAAGCGAGGCATACGAGACGTTATGAAATCTCTGCTTACCGATCTGGTTCGAAATGCTCCGTCGCTCATGCAAGCACAGAATCAGGTGCGTGAATACTTGCAGGCCAGGATTTTGGGAACATTGCAGCGATCCGGCGCGATGGTGCCGCTGGCGTTTCACGGAGGAACGGCGCTCCGCTTCTTGTATGCCATCCCTCGCTACTCCGAGGATCTGGACTTTGCTTTGGAGCACTCCCCATCGTTGTATGACTTTCGCGCTTATCTCAAGGCCATTCAGGCCGAGTTTATGGCCGAAGGTTATACTGTTCAGATCAAGGTCAGCGATCAGAAAACTGTTCACAGTGCTTTCATTCGCTTTGTGGGTTTGCTTTACGAATTGGCATTGTCGCCACACACAGATCAAGTCTTGGCGGTCAAGCTTGAAGTGGATACCAATCCGCCGCAGGGGGCCGGATTAGTTACCACGATCTTGCGGCGCTACGTTCCGCTGCATCTTCAACACCATGATCGCCCCTCGTTATTGGCCGGCAAAATTCACGCTCTCTTGCAACGTCCGTATGTCAAGGGCCGGGACCTTGACGATCTTTTTTGGTATCTCAGCGATCCTGACTGGCCAGAGCCAAACCTGATTTTGCTCAACAATGCCCTTGAACAAACGGGCTGGACCGGTCGCACACCGACGCCGGACACCTGGCGAGCGATGCTCAGGGATCGATTGGTACAACTCGCGTGGGAACACGTTTTGGCCGATGTGCGGCCTTTTGTGGAAAAGGAAACCGATCTCGCGTTGTTGACGCGAGAGAATATCTTGAAGATGTTAGGAGATTCTCGTGATTGACTGTATCCTGATGGCTGGCGGCGTGCCGCAAGAAGAAGATTTGCTTTACGCATACACCCAGGGACAACCGAAGGCGCTGCTCGATGTGGGCGGCAAGCCGATGGTCCAATGGGTGCTGGACGCGCTCGACGAGGCGCCGAGCGTGCGTGATATCGTGGTAGTGGGGCCAGTGGATGCAGCGGCCCTGGCATCTCCTAAAATCGCTTACGATTTACCCGATCAAGGCTCGATGCTGAAGAACATCCTCGGCGGCATCGATTGGGTGTTGGAGCGCAATCCGCAGACGCGACAGGTCTTGATCAGCAGTTCCGATATTCCGATGCTGACCGGCGCGATGGTGGAACGTCTCCTCGCGCAGTGTGCGGATCCGGCAGTGGATATCTATCACACTATCGTGTCGCGTGAGAAGATGGAGCGGCGTTTCCCCGGTTCGCGGCGCAGTTACGTTCACTTTAGCGATGGGGACTTCGCCGCCGGGGATATTCACGTTGTCGCGCCGCACATCGGCCACAAGCACCGGGGTTTGTGGGACGATCTGCTCGACAGCCGCAAAAACGCGCTTAAACAGGCGGCGCGTCTCGGCCCTGTCTTTTTCATCAAACTGTTGGCGCATCGCTTGAGCCTGGCGGAGGTGGAACGGCTTGCACTCGAAAAGTTCAGCCTGAACGTGCGCGCGTTGCCCGTGGATGATGCCGAAATGGGCATGGACGCCGACAAACCGTTCCAGTTGGAGATCTGCCGCCGGGCATTGGCGCAATGAGTATGCGTTGGCAATCCTGGCTCGAACGCGACCACGCGCTCACAGCGCGCGCCATGACGCTGGTTCGCGGTCCGTTTGTTCGCGCGCTGGCGACGGGCCTCGCGCACTCCGGCGACAGTCTGGTGTGGGTCTTCCTGGGGGTCTTGCTCTGGCGCTTCGGTATCGCTACCTGGGCCAGGGCTGGGGAGCGCATCCTGCTCATCACGGCGCTCACGTGGGTGGTCAGCACCGTGCTCAAATACTTTGTCCGCCGCCCTCGCCCGGAAGGGGAACAGGGCCTTTTCTACCTGAAGATCGACCAGCACTCGTTCCCTTCCGGTCACGCCGTGCGCGTTGGTGGTCTGTGGGTGGTACTGGCGGGCCTGCTCCCGCTCTGGGGCGCGTTTGTCTTGCTCCTGTGGGGGCTGTGTGTGGGCCTGAGCCGCGTGGCGCTGGGCCTGCACTACGCCAGCGACGTGGTGGCGGGAGGGCTTATCGGTGCGGGCGTGGGGGTGGTGATGTTGGCGGTTTTGTGAGGGTGGGATTCTATAGCTATGTCTGGAATCCAATTAATAACGCCCGCTGGGGCGTTTTTTTTGTTTCAGATGTGGAATTGCTGGTTTTGTATCCTTTACAAACGAGTATATCATAATCTGAACTATGGATACGCTCGGTCTATTGTTCTCGGATATCGCGCAGATACCCATCCTGACCAACTTTTCGCAAGAACTCTGGTTAGGTATTCAGATCAAGGCCCCTCAAACTTGGGAAGCACTTGGTGTAGCGAATGATGCCACTCTACCGGTGATCTATGCCGACTTAAGAAAACGATTTTCCAAACTTAAAGCTATATGTGCCAGAAAAGCAGATATAGTCACCCCTAAACTTGAAATCTGGATTGCCGAAGCTCTAGAAGCTTACCGCAACATTTATGGGTTACAACGTTCGAGCTTGCATCAATTTGTCAAATCTACCTCAATGTTCCCTGAGAACATTGGTTCAGAGCTGACCAACGAAGCGTATGATATTGCTGAGTCATTATGTCTATTGCCAGAGCCTATGCTTGAGTATCTGGTAGATATTCCAGAAGGCAGGAAAAGACTGCCACCTATACCACAATTTACTGATCGGATCAGGTATTATCAGCTTGGGGAGATATGGCAGGCAGTAGAAGAACGTGCCGATCAAGCCCACGCCACACTGGTCAATGGGTATTTACGCTATGTTTTGCGGATTGCACGCAATCATATAGGACAAGGAGTAGATTATCTGGATCTGGTTCAAGATGGGGTATTGGGATTGATGCGCGCCGCGGAGCGTTTTGACTACCGCCAAGGAGCGCGCTTTGCAGTGTTTGCTTCCAGTTGGATTTGGCAAGGCATCAGCCGTGCAATAGCCGACCATGGACGCACTATTCGGTTACCGGTGCATATGCACGAACGTGTGTGTTCACTGCAAAAGCAACTAGAAAAAGAAACAATAGAGGATGTCTTGGCTTCTTGTGCAATAAATGACGCTGCCGACATAGAAGAGGATGAAGAAGATGGAGCCCCATCATCAACGGCCCAAAAACCTTCGGCATCTGCTAAGGCGCGCCGTAAGACTTATCGCATGATTGAATATTGCCAACCGTTGATTCCTATTGATCTAGAGCTACCCATTTCATTGTGTGAACAAGTAGGGATTACGGATGAAGTTGGTGTAAGCCTGGCTGATTGTGTTACTGATTATGAAACCGAAGGAGCCATTGGGACAAGTTATGAACAATCAGAATGGCAGCAGAATGTTCAAATAGTGTTCGATGCTGCCAGCAGGATAAGCGCACGCGATCCCGACGTGCTACGTCTCAGGATAAATACGCGCGATGTCGAAGTTATGCGTTTGCGTTACGGCCTTGACGATGGGCAAGAACGTACACTAGAAGAAGTAGGGCAGCAATTTGACCTTACACGCGAACGTATCCGCCAGATCGAAAAGCGCACATTGCCAAAACTAAAGCAGATTTTGCGAGCAAAAGGATTCGCGGTAGATTTTGCGGCGCAATCGGCATGTTTTGGCCCTTTGCCGTCGCCAATCGGCGCTTATTTGGACGAACATTTTAGTTTTGAGCAAGGCAACAAAGACACAGAAATGACTTTATACCAGCAAATTGATTACTACTTATCACAGTTACCCGGTGGAGATTGGCATACCTACCGCGTTCCAGGCGGCAGCACACGTCAGGACCAGGTCTTAGCAGCAATGCGCGTCTTGGAAACACCCGCTCATTACAATGCCATTGCAGAGCAAGTCAATGATCTTGCCGGTGAATCGCAGATGGACGAAAGTTACGTCTACGCGGTGTTGATGAAATATGAGGACGTTTTTGTGCGCCTGGGCGAAGGTTTTTTTAGCTTGGCAGAATGGGAATGTCAGCGCACCACAGAAGCAGAACCGGTGTTGCCCTTTTGTCCCACCCCTTTCCCTGATCCTCCCGACCAGCCCAATGCATTTTTTGAGTCCGTGATGATTGTTCGTGAAATACTGCAAAAACCATGCGGTATAATGACCTTTTTACGGACATTGACTGAGTGGTCTCGCCTGCCATGGCCGCAACCGCGATGGGTTTGTCAAGGCGCGCTTTCGGCGTATTATTTGGTAGGAGCTATTCCCTATGTTTTTTATACCGAGGGTACCGAGCAGGTTCTATCGCTCTCCTTGCCGACTACCGACTTATCAACATTGCGAGGGTATTGCCTGGATACGCTCTCACGCCGCTTGCAGGCGATGCCTGAATTTTGGTGGTTCTTGCAACGCCACCAACCGCTCCGCGTGACCGAATTAGTGCAATTATTTGTGGTGACACATCCATTGGAATTGGATGATGTCACTAACCGGTTGAATTTGCTCGCCGGCATCGGCGCTGCGCAAAAGTCATCCTATGGCGGGAGGTATCAGTTGACACCTCTAGGGGACACACTCGCCACTCGTTGGGCGCGGCAACCGGAGAACATTGACGTCGCCGTCGACGAATCACTGACAGAAGATGAATGGGATTTCGTCGAGTTTTCATTTGAGTGATCAACGGATTGGTATTATTGATCGAAAAGAAATTGCCAATGTTAAACTTTTTCACTGCACTGACTCTTTGCCCAAGTGATATTCGTAAAATCCGCCGTTTACTTGATATGCACCGGATTGATATGAATCCGCTACGTCATATTCTTATCACACCCTTGTTCGCGTCGCCTGAGTCATTGAAATTAGTTCGAAACTTAAAAGAGCATAATGGTTCAACTGTTATGTTCGACAGCGGTGGTTACTACGTTCAAGTAGGGAAACTAACCTATCAGGAACTCTATTATCCGTTGCTAGAGTTTTACAAAGCAAATCCGTGGGCTGATATTTATACATTGCCTGATCACGTTCCCACATCTCAAGATAGTGAACAAGTCGTTTGGCAAAAAATCAGAGATACGGCAGACTACACGGCACTATTCTACCAAGAAATGCCTCATCATCTGCAAAGTCGGGCTTTGGCAGTAGTACAAGGTCACACGTATGAACAAGTTGACCTTTGTCTAAAGACTTATTTGCAGTTAGGGGTTCAGCGTATAGGGTTTGGCAGTTTCGGTACCATAGGGAAAAATAATGGAATCAATATTGCAACAAATAGCGCAGTGGATCTTGCTAGATATGTCGTAGATATAGCGCACAAAAATAGCGTTAAGGTACATTTTTTTGGTCTGGGAGCCCCGGCTTTGATTGCTATGATTTATGGAGCAGGAGCGGATTCTTTTGATTCTTCGGCATGGATAAAATCTGCCGGGTTTGGACAGGTGTACTTGCCGTTTACACGCGGCTACAATATTTCACATCGTAATGGCGGCTCAGAATTACAACAGGGTATTCAATTTAAAGAATTTGAAACGCTGAAAATACTTACCGGACACTCTTGTCCTTTTTGCGCTTCCATTGATGAACTACAAGCCCATAAAATGCATCGCGCCTTGCATAATTTGATTGCCATTCAGCAATCTGTAAATATGATTAACAGTGATGCTGGTGATACTATTGAAAGAATTTACAGGAATGGATCACCACGTTATAGAGAGGAGTACCAAAAATGGCTGAACGGCATCTGACTTTTCACGTCCCGCAAGAGGCCGAACCTAGCACTCTAATTCCACTACTCGAAGCAGTCAACGCCGAGCAAGCAGAATTCGATACTGTTGCTTCTCTTTTGGATTTTGCTCAACAGCACGGGCTGATGTCGCGCGCTGAGATTAATAGTTTCGCCAGCGATTGCGGGTTATTACAAAAGGATCAAGTAAAGGGCATTGGTTTGTCTGAAGCAGCGTTATGGATGCTCCAGTTGAAGCCGGAGACAAGACCGGATGTTGTTCATTATATCATTTACTCTGGTTGGCAAGCTGAAAGGCCTCTCGATAAAACTGTTCTGTGGAGTTACCGTCAAGTCGTTGATCTTCTTTGGCGACAACCCGGAGCAGATATAAGCAAGATTTCTAATGTCATAGCCGAAGAAATCCGAAATCAGATTCAAGAGACTTTTGAAAGCGATCCATCGTTCAGCCCCAAGAGCATACGCGGCGTCCGTAAATGGTTGGAAGCCCTCACTCCTCCCGTCATCGAAAACGATATTTTCACCCGGCGGTACTTTTGTCCGCCGGAACTGGCGCTGTTGGCGCTGGGTTGGGTGGGACAAACGCTGGGCGGTGAAGTGGGCATTGATTTCTTGCTCACTCTGGAACGGCGCGAGGCTGTGTGCCGTGTTTGCTTGTTGGACCCCGCCGCGTTGGATCGCGTGCTGGATTGGACGCTGCCGCTCTATCCCGCTGTTGTTCGCCCCGGCACCGGTGCGGGTGTCTATGGGCGGTTTATCCGCTTTCTCAAATGGCCGGAATTGCAAGATTTGTTACGGTGAGCGTGGAAAGATGAGCCGTCTACTGGTGTTATTGAACCGCCTCAAGGCTGAAGCGCGCCACGACTGGCTGACCGAAAGTCAAGCCGCGACCCTGAGTGAAATTGAACGGTTGTGGCGCTTTCCAGAGCGAATTAATCTCTATGGGCCGCCCGGTGCCGGCAAAACCTTCCTGGCGTGGAGCGTGGCGCGCGCGTTGAACGCAGTTTATTATCCTTCCGCGCGCGTTTACCATATAGCTTCGGTGCGCGATCAAGCGCGTGTGGTTATCGATAATGCACCCGATGATGTCGTTGCATTACGGCGACTGCTGGCTGCACTTCAACTCAACAAGGCGCGTACAGCATTGATGATTACGGCGCAGCCTGGCCGGTTGGGATTACCGGCAGTTGGCTTGCCCGTTCCTACACCTCAGGATGTGGATACGATCTACCGTAACCTGAGTTTGCTGGATTATTACGCACTCAACCCTGCCTATGATGCCAATCTGTGGGTAGTAGTGATGCAAGTACTATAGCATCACCGTTGCGCCCGTCTTATCCAATGCTTTTTAAGGAGGGAAAAAAGATGACTGTACAACAGTACCAAAGAACTCTCAACTCTTTGTATCAACGCCATATCCAACGACTCTCGACTGCCGAGAAATTAGAGCTTATTGCCTTGATGAGCCGTCAATTGGCACGCGAAGCGCAAAACGTTGAGCCATCGGTCAGCATTATGACCTTACATGGACTCGGCAAAGAAATATGGCAAGGCATAGACGCGCAAACCTATGTTTCAGAACTACGGCAAGAATGGGAGCGTGCAGAATGACCGCGCTGGAAACGGCTTTCGCCTCGATTTCGCGGCTGGCTCTGGATAGCAGCCCGATTATCTATTTTGTGGAGGCGCATCCGCGTTACGATGCACTGGTGACAACGATCTTCCAGCGCATTGCAGAAGGGCAAATTGAAGGAATCACTTCAACCTTGACATTGACTGAAGTTTTGGCGTTGCCAATGGAGAAAGGACAACACGACCTCTGCCAAACCTACAGAAAGTTGTTAACCTCCGCAGCGCATTTTACGTTGGTGAGCATAGGAAGTGAGATTGCCGAACGCGCCGCCGAGTTACGCGCTCGGTACCATTTGCGCACACCGGATGCATTGCAAGTCGCTGCGGCTTTGCTGAACGACTGTCAGGCATTTTTAACCAATGACAAAGGTTTGAGCCGAATCACCGAGGTCGAAGTTTTGGTTTTGGAGGCGTTACTGTGATCAGCATCCGACGGTAGCTTTTATGATGAAAAACGGGAGCACACGATGAGTTTAGAAGGTCTACAAGCCATCCTCGATAAAGAAGAAATTGTTGCCACACAGCGCGCCACTGATCTATTTGAACGTCCCGAAGCTGTGGACGAAGCCTACAGACGCCACGTGCGCACCTATGTGCCGCTGGGGCGGCAAGCCGAAAACGGTCAAAGTGGCCAGAACGTAGCCAGTTTTGAACGACAAGTTATTCAAGAAGTCCGGCAGGGTGGTGCGATGCGCGGCTATCTCACCGCCGAGTATGGTTACGGCAAGACCAGCACGGCGTTGTACCTTTGGGAACGCGCCCGTGACGCCAACATTTTGGTCACACCGCCCTTCCAACTCAACCGTCTCACTGATTTACTCGTGGGCTGCTTTGGTTGGGCGCGTTACGAAATCGGCCGTACGCGCCCCAATCTGGTCAGTGAAGCGCAAGCTATCTACCAGGCAGTGATGGAACGCAATGCTGAAACCTTGGCACACCGGTATCACATTGATGTGGCTGCCGCGCGGCGGATGGCCCAAGACAAACCGGAAATCCTCGAACTCGGTCCGGCAGATTACATTCGCTTTTTTGAAGATATGACGCACCTGGCGCAACGGGCTGGTTTTGAAGGCTTGTTGCTCCTGGCCGATGAAGTTCAACAGTACATCGAACCGGAAATTAAATCCGGCATCAAAGATCCGATCAGTCCGCTGTTTGATGTGGTCGGCGCGATACTCACTCGGCGCAACCACCTGAACTTTGGGCTGATCATGGTCATTCCGCCCAAAGAAATCAGCCTGATGCGTGATATCCGTGGTGACCTGATACATCGCGTTCTTCAGGTGAGTCTGGATTTGAGCACGGTTTACGACAATCAGTTTCCAGCGCGTTTGTGGCAACGCTTGGCGAAATCCTTTGATTTTGAAGACCATCAGGCGCGCATCCTCAGTCCAGAATGTCTGGACGCACTGGGACAAATTTCGTCGCGGCAGGATCTGGCGGATGGCCCGCGCACCGTCGTCAACGTCTTCCGCCGCGCTACCCGGCGTTATATCGAGACGGGCTACCCAGCCGATGCGGCCTACAACCCCGGTCATCTCATTGATGACTTTATGAGCGGACAGATTCAGTACGACAGCCCCAAGAAAATCCCACAGATTGTTTCACAAGCGTTGGCGCACAGTCTGGTGCGGGGCCAGCCGGAGCGCGAACGCGCGATCAAGTGGGCAGCGGCATTTCCTAACGAGGGGCTTACTCGTAAAGCACAGGAACGCTTCAACCTTCAACTAGCGTTTGATGATCTTTCCCAAAGTGCACAAGGTGACCTGATTATCTCAGTGGGAGATGTACGCAATCCCGGCTTTACCTTGCGTGGATTGGATCAGGTCCAGGTAGAGTCGGATTGGCTCACCATGACCATCCGCGAGTTTTGGCGTTCTTATTATGAAACCTCAGATCCAACCAAATTACGCGCCCTTAAAGCATTCCTGCAATTACTAACCCGACGCGTCTTTCCCGACAATCAATGGGCGGTTGTGGAAACCATTCCTGACGGTTTGACGCGCAACCTGGGTGTGGTTCTGGAAGGTCACTTTAACGGCTTTGCCCGCAAATTCCCCAAACGCCGCGTCCACGTACGGATAATGTGGGAAGATGATTCTGTGCGTGATGCCAACCCGTTGGGTGATGTCGTTGTGCAGATGCGCTTGTGCCGCTATCTGGATCTCCCCGAAGAGGAGCGTCGCCGTCATGCTGAATCACTTCAGATAGACTATGATGCCCGGAAAATCAATCTGACGTTAAATTTGATGGCGCGCGAAGATGGCGGTATTTCACCGACGCTAGAACGCCTGGTCGCACCCATTGTTTCTCCCTACAAATTGACACCGCTTTTGCTCTTGACGATGCACGAAACGATGGATGCCAAGCGCGCCGCCAATCTTATTCCCAAGCCCGATGATCCCCAAGTGCAGTATTTTCAAACGGATTTGCTCGACAATGTCTTTCGCGGTCTATTCAATGCCGCTGTTGGATCACCGGTAGAAGCTGCCCAAGAACGACTCTTGGAAGTGGCCTTGCTACAGCTACTGGATGCGCTATATCCTGACTATGACACGCTGATGCTTGTCAGCAACTGGGAAAGTTCGTTGACCAAATACGTTAATGCCATAAAACATCTGGAAACAGCGCACGAGCGCCAGGGACAGATTGCCTACGAAGGACTCAAAGAAGATATGGCGACCTTATTCACTCTTTCCAACACCGGGTTAGACACCTTTATCAGCAACTTTCCGTCCTTGATCAAGATCACTCAAGATTTTCCTTCGCGACGTGACGCCGAAAAAGGCATCAAAGGCGCAGTGCGTTTCAAACTACATCCCCTGGAGCAAAAAATCCGTGCTTGGCTCCTGGCTTCGCCGACCAGCGAGCGTATTCAAGCCGCCGGACGCAGTTACGAGGTTCACCTGCTGCCAGCGAACGAAATCTATCACCGCGCTGCGCAGTTAGGCTATCGGGAAAAAGAGATTGATGTCGTTTTGGATTTGATGACCGACCGAGGCTTGCTGGAAAACGATCCCCGGCGCGGCATCTGGCGTGAAACGGTCTCACAAGCACCTTCGGTGGATGAACTGGCGGCAGAAATTCAGGCCTGGCAGGTGGACATAGATATCCTGTTGCGCGGCTTTCCTGAATCTACGCTACTCAAGCAGTGGTGTGACGAAGCAGTAAAAGCACGGCGGGTAGTAGATGAACAACTCAAAAGCAAACCCGATGATGAAAAACTCATCCGGCTGCGCCGTTCTGCGCAAGCCTATCATCGGCAACTCCAGACCTTTGCCGGGGAACAACAAACGGCGCTCCGACAACAAGTGACCCGGCTGGTAAGCCGCATCCCCGCACCGGAACGACGCCAGGGAGAACGTTTGAACGCGCAAGTGCAGGGCGGGGTGGATTATGTGTTCCAAATCAATGACCTGCGCACGCGAGTTTTGCGCCAGTATACGGCTTTGGAAAACGAAGCGCAGAAAGTTCGGCGTGACGTTGAGGCGCAGCAAGCCGAGCTCAAGGCAGAGGACCTGGGATTAACACTTTTAGCGCGCCTGGCGCAAGACCTGAAAGCGCGCGAACAACAATTAGACGGCCTCAAGTCACGCCGTGAGGTGTTGAGTGCAAAGTATGATGAGTTTGCCGCTTGGGTTGATCTGGTAGAGCGCGGTTCTGCGCTGCAAGAAGAGATTCAACAATTGGGCGACCTGGTGCGCGAACCGCACGAACAATTCCAACGTCTTTCCCAAGACATCAACGGGCACATCAGCGCCGATAAGGAACAAGCCCTGCCCCATGCACCTACCTATGGATTGCGTTTGGGTGAGATTGCCGCCACGGTGCGCCAAGTGCGGGAAACCGCCGTGCAGCGGTTCACACAACTTCAGGAACGGTATCAACAAGCGCTCATTCAAGGTCTCAGGGTTCCTGCCGACCGTCTGTGGCGTCCAGAGCAATATAACCCTTGGGCACCTGAGAATAGCTACGAACGACTCTACGATGCTGTGCGCGATACGCTATTGGATATGTGCGAGCGGTTAGTGCAGGCCGTTGCCCAAGACCTGGAAGCAGTGCGTGCCACGCTGGCGTCACCTTATATACAGGCTCTAGCACCGGAGGAACGTGAGGCCGTCGCGCAAGAGGGCCGCAGATTACAGCAAGAACTCGGCGGCCTGAGCAATAGCTTGAATAGCGCCCGTGTGCAACTGGTCGAACGCCCCACATTGACCGATTTTCCGATTGAAGGTGAAGGTAAATTCCATAAACTGCTGCAAATCCTGGGACAGGCCAGCGACCACTTTCCTCAAACGCACCGTGGTGTAGAGACATTGAGCCGAAAATTGCGCGAATTACAATTGACCGGCCCGGAAGAAGTCGTTCTGCAAACCTTAGGCGCGGAAAGCAGCACCGTTGAAATTAACGCGTTGTGGCAACAGCAGCGCCGTTTGGCGGAAGATGAATTTTGGACGGCGCTGCGCGGCCTGCACGCCAAGCGCCGCGTGCGCATTACGATAGAACCGATACGCTATGACTGAAACAGGATTCATGCGGTTACTTCAGGCATTACAACGTGGGCCGGTGATGACCGAGATATCCCCGCTAGCGCTTTTGTGCCTGCCGCCGGAAATAGATATTGCGTCCGACGCCGAAACCCTGGTGGAGCGGCTGGATATTTTGGAGCCTCATTCTGAGCGGCCGATACTCATCCCGTGCATAGACACACGCTATCGGCATCGGTTTCAAGTACTGAATGAGTCGTTGACCTATACGCCCGAGGCTGCGAATGAGATGCTCCCGCGCCGTCTGGCGGACGCGCGCCGCCTGCTGCTTACCCATCAGCGTGTGGCAGAGCGTATCGTCAGCGATACCATCCAGCGGGGCTACTGTGTGGTGGCACTTCTGTTGGTAGATGGTCTGAGTTATGAGGACGCCCGCCATTGGCCCGAAGCGCCGGAGCCATGTTTGATTGATGGCCCATCGATCACATACAACCTCACCGACCAGGATGAGATTGTGCCCACAGTGGGATTTCCCGGCATTGTAGGCGCGCCGACGTTAGCACGGCGGTTGGTGGATGTGGGCGTTCCCCATTCCACCGGATTTTCCTATTGGCGACGAGAACGCAACGAAGTCTCCGCGTATCTTTTTGAAGGCGTTCCCTTGACCCGTGTAGCGGGAATCACTACCGCCCTGGAAACATTGGAGCAGCAATCTTTAGAGGGCACGTATGTGCAACTGGTACGTGAAGGACTGGACGGTCTAGCGCACAGCCGCCGAGAGGTCACGCCGCGTGAGATTGAAGCGGCGGTGGAGGCTATCCATGATAATTACCGTCGTTTGATAGAAGTGGTCGCTGCCACGGAACTTCCGGGAGTAGTATATCTTACTGCCGACCATGGTATTTTGTGGAAGGCACAGCATCCCGATTTACGGCTGGTTGAGGAATTGCACTCCGCCCATCCACGCTATCAACGCGGGGGCGGCGCGCTGTCGGACTATGGCGTGGAATTGTCTCTGACGGGACAAATGTACACCCTGTATCGCTACCCATATCTCGGCGCGACCATCCACGCCAACGACAGCGGCGTTCATGGTGGGCTTTCTTATTGGGAAAGCTTGGTTCCCTTTGTGCGCGTGGAGGTGAATGTATGAAAATGTTCTTGGGCAAAGACACCCAATCCGATGAACCGGTCTATCTCAACGCAGAAGGTTCACGCGCTGTTTTGGTCTGTGGCAAACGCGGTAGCGGCAAATCCTACACCTTGGGCGTATTGGTGGAGGAATTGCTGGCTACGGGCGGCAATGAAATCATTCCCATCATCGTTGACCCGATGGGCGTCTATCACACGATGACACAATCCAATACACCCCAGCAAGATGACTTGTTCAAGTGGGGTCTCGCGCCCAAAGGCTATGACGTGCGACTGCTCATTCCTGGCAACCCCACTGCGCTTTATGACACCGATGTACTCCAAATGTTCAAGCAACGTAGCGTCAATGTCATCCCTCTGCGTTTGAATCCCTCAGATTTGTCGCCTGACGGTTGGTGCGATCTATTCAACGCCGACATCAACAAGCCATTGGGGATTGTCCTATTCCGCGCCGTGCAACGGCTGCAAAACAAAGAAGAATGTTTCACCATTCCCGACATTATCAGGATGATCGAACGCGATGGCAAAGCGCCCGATGCTTCCAAAGAGGCGTTGCTCAACCGGTTAGAGGCAGCGCAAAGTTGGGAGTTATTTGCCACGAGCGGTTACCAACCGTTACAAGAACTCTTTGCGCCAGGAATGGTTAACGTGCTGGATTTGAGCCGTTTGGACCCCGGCAATCGGGGTCGCCGTAACTTGGTGATTTCCATCATCGCACGCAACCTGTTTCGCGCACGCTCCGACGCGCGCCTCCGCGAAGAATTTGGCCTGGCGACGCCTTTGCCGCGCGTCTGGATGTTGCTGGATGAAGCCCATCAATTTGTGCCTAACGGTGGGGCGACGTTATCAAAGGACCAACTCATCCGCTGGGCCAAGGAAGGTCGCCAGCCAGGACTATCGCTGGTCGTTGCCAGCCAACAACCCTCGGCAATTGACCCGGACGTGTTGTCGCAATGTGACATCATACTCAGTCACAAACTCACCACCCGAGCGGATATGTCCGCGTTGAATGGTCTCAGTCAAGATTATATGGGTGGAGAACTACGCACCTTCATCAAGGCGCTCAAGCGCACTGGTGAAGCCGTTTTGGTAGACGATGAACGTGAGACCGTGAATATGTTACGCATTCGCCCTCGTCGCAGCCAGCATGGCGGAAGTACTTTACCTACACAAGAAGAGGATACCTTTGATCTCTGGAAACGCTGAAATTACCCTTCGCAAAGCCACTGAAGAAGACTTGGATAATATTAAAATTATGGCCGATGCTCATCGCCGTGAATTAGGATTTGTGCGTCGCCCGGCTTTACTAGAAGCCATCCACCGGAAAGAAATCATCGTCGCACAGAACAGCCGGCATCTTGCCGGTTTTGTCCACTATCGCCACCGTCGCGATGAACAGACAACACTCTACGATATCGTCGTCGCAGCGGAGTATCGGCTGATAGGGATTGGAAAAGCTTTAGTTCAAACTTTGGTAGCTGAGATTCAGGCTTTAGGTAAGCAAACACTGATCCTAAAATGCCCCGCTGAACTCCCAGCCAACACCTTTTATACCCATTTAGGGTTTGAGCGTTGGAAGGAAGAGCCAGGCAAACATCGTCCGCTCATTGTGTGGAGATTATCGATACCGTCGCAGCAATAAACATCGCATTGTCTTCTCGGAATGCTTGGGAAATCCCAATATGGGTGTTAGTTTCGATGGGCATGGGCAGGTGTGCGGTACCTACACTCACCACTAAAAACTTACGCTGGCGCGTATCGGCATCGTGGAAAGCCAAAAGCTCGATCCTGCGGTCTCTATCGTGCTACTCCTGTGTGCACACCAGCGCCCAGAGGAACACTAGATAACATCCGACAGCGAGAGATTGACGCGGACGCGGTTTATCGGCGCACGGTCACAGTATTCACGCCCACAATGCCAGGATCAACGTCGTACTTCTTCATACTTCGTAACTTTGTTTTTTGCAAATTTACGAAGTACGGAATACAGTCTCCGGGTTCCACCCACCCAGCACGTAGGCGGGATCGCTGTAGGTGGCGATGATCTCGGCATCTTCTGCCAGCGTCAGTTGCCGGGCAACAGGATGCCGCTGGCTCATATCTACCGGTGTGCCGTCGCTGAGGTTTGTGCTGTTGTACTCCCAGTAATGGACGTTGGTCGGGTCGCCGCCCACCTCGCCCCACCCTTCGGGTCTGATGCCCGCCATGGCGCAGTTGATGAGCACCGCTTCACAGTAGGGGTAATTCTTGCCGTGGTTGGTCGGCGAGCGGGCGATGACGGT
>JAFGSL010000502.1 GCA_016934645.1 Anaerolineae bacterium | reverse complement strand
GTGGTATGGGAAGCCTGCCAGACCTTCAGCGGCTCGTGGGGCTATCACAGGGACGAGGCGACGTGGAAAGATAGTGGCCAACTGATTCGCATGCTGGTCAACACTGTGGCCTGCGGCGGCAATCTGCTGATGAACGTCGGCCCGACCTCGTTGGGGACCTTCGATCCGCGCGCGTTGAATGCCCTGGCGGTCTATCGCGACTGGATGGCGCTGCACAGCGAGGCGATCTACGGCTGCACGCAAAGCGTGTATCCCGCGCCGCAAGATTGCCGTCTGACGCAGAAGGGCGACAAGCTCTACATCCACGTTTTCGCCTGGCCGTTCAAACACCTGGTCGTTTCCGAACTGGCAGGCAAGGTGAGTTACGCTCGTTTCCTCCACGATGGCAGCGAGGTCGCGCTGAAGCCCACGGAGTGGTCGGCTAGGCAGTTGCAGATTGGTGACGACGTCCTCGTGCTGGAACTCCCCATCAAGCAGCCGGACACGGTTGTGCCGGTGATCGAGCTGACGCTGATATGAAATCGCGAGACTACACCCAGATTTTGGCTGAACTGCGAGCTGCCTATGCCGTGCACGCGCCCAAATCGGCGGCCTTGAACGAGCGCGCGCAGCGCGTGCAAGTGGACGGTGGCAGTCACGCCCTACGCCTGATGCAACCTTTCCCGCCGCGCGTCGCGGCCGCCAGCGGCGCGTGGGTGACCGACGAGGACGGTCACCGCATCCTTGATTTCTGGCAGGGGCACCTTGCCAACATCCTGGGTCACAATCCTGAAGTCATCACGGCGGCGTTAGCGCAGGCTTTTGCCGACGGTCGGGGTTTGCAAACGGGTTTCACTGAGCGCTACCAGGTCGAAGCCGCCGAACTTCTCTGCGAATGCACCGGGGCGGAGCGGGTACGCTTCACCACGAGTGGCACGCTGTCGACGATGTACGCGATTCTCCTGGCGCGCGCCTTTACTGGACGCGATGTGGTGTTGAAGGTGGGTGGCGGCTGGCACGGCGCGCAGCCCTGGGCGCTCAAAGGCATTGGCTTTCATCGCGAACAAGGCTACCAGCACATCGAGACGGCGGGATTGCCCTCCGCAGTGTATGAAGAAGTGGTGGTGACGCGCTTCAACGATCCGGAGATGCTGCGCGATCACTTCCGGCAGTATGGCGATCGCCTGGCCTGTTTCATCGTCGAGCCGTTCATGGGCGCGGGTGGCTTCATGCCGGCGACGCGTGAATATCTCCAGACCGCTCGCGAACTCACCACGCAGTACGGCGCGGCGTTGATCTTCGACGAGGTCATCGCCGGGTTCCGCTTCCGCGCGGGCAACACGGGCGCGCTCTACGGCGTGCAACCCGACCTGGCGACCTTCGGCAAGATCATCGGGGGTGGGATGCCGGTGGCGGTCGTGACTGGACGTGCCGACATCATGAATCTGGCCGGCAGGGCGGGTGGATCGCGGGTGAAGTTTTCCGGCGGGACCTATTCCGGTCACCCGGCGGCGATGTTGGCGATCACGACGATGTTGCACTATCTGGTGGAGCACGAGGCGGATATCTACCCACGTCTGGCGGTGTTGGGTGACCGTATCCGTCACATCCTCGAAGACGCATTTGTGGATGAGGGCATCTACGCGCGCTGTACGGGGTGGGGGAACGATGCGCTGCCCGGCAGCTCGGTCTTTATGCTGCACTTCCCGCATCAGGAAGGCCACCCACTCGATGCGCCGGACGATGTCTTCGATCCGGCGGTATGCGATGTAGCACTCAACGGCGACGTGCTGCAACTGGCGTTGCTGCTTGAGGATGTCCATATGATGCACGGACACGGCGCGGTATCCACGGCGCACACGGAGGCGGATATGGCCTTCCTGGAAGCCGCCTGCCGCACCGTCGCCCGGCGTTTGAAACAACTGTAAAGCGGGCCTCTGGCCCGCTCGCGGGCGGGACGCCCGCGCTACGAACGTTTTTTGGGAGGCGCTTTATGCGACTTGGTGCACCTGTTTTTGTGGATGTAATGACGCCCGACAACTGGATCGCAGCGTTGAAGCGCGAGCGCTACGGCGCGGCGTATTGCCCGATTTCAGCCGATGCGGATGCGGCGACGACTGCTGCCTATGCTGAGGCTGCTGCGGAGGCGGACATCGTCATCGCCGAGGTCGGCGCGTGGAGCAATCCGTTGAGCGCGGATGAGGCCACGCGCAAGGCGGCGCTGGAGAAGTGCCAGACACAGTTGAACCTGGCCGACGAAATCGGTGCGCGTTGCTGTGTGAACATCGCGGGGACGCGTGGTGAACCGTGGGATGGACCGGATCCCTCCAATCTCACCGACGCAACCTTCGATGTCATCGTGGAGACGGTGCGCGCGATCCTCGATGCGGTGAAACCACGCCGCACGTATTATGCGCTGGAACCGATGCCGTGGATGTATCCCGACAGCGCCGATAACTACCTGCGTCTGATCGCGGCGATTGATCGCCCGCACTTCGGTGTCCATATCGATATGGTCAACGTCATCAACAGCCCGCAGCATTACTTCGACAACGCTGCCCTCATCCGCGAGTGGTTTACCAAACTCGGTCCGCATATCCGCAGTTGCCACGCCAAGGATACCCTGCTCGCCACGAAGCTGACAACGCACCTTGACGAGGTCTGCCCTGGTCTGGGTTATCTGGATTACGGTACCCTGCTGCGCGAATTGGACAAACTCGACCCGGATACGCCGCTGATGATCGAGCATCTACATGCCGAGGAGGACTATCGCTTGTCCGCTGAGTACATCCGCGGCGTGGCGGGCGAAGTCGGGCTGGCGTTCCGCTAAACTCACCCTTGCGAAGGTTCGGGCGCAGTCTGCTGCGCCCGAACCTTCGCAAGGGTTGCTAAGACCTATGCCCTATTTATTTGCCACCGAACATCACAATGACGCTGACTACGCGGCCGGGCGGGTGTTCTACAGCCTGCCCGGCCATCCTGCGTTCCCGGTGCGATTGGCCAGCGAGATATTCCAACGCTGCCTGGCCCTGCGCAAGGCGGATGGCCTGACCGCGCCTTGCGCGCTTTACGACCCATGTTGTGGTGGTGCTTACCATCTGGCGACGGCAGCCTATCTGCACGGGGAGCACATCGCGTCCATTACCGCGTCGGACATTGACGCAGAGGTGCTCGCATTGGCGCGGCGCAATCTCGAGCTTCTGACACTCCCCGGTCTGGACCGCCGCATTGCGGAACTTGAGCTGTTGTGGGCAGATTATGGCAAACGTTCGCACGAGGATGCGTTGGCAAGCGCTGAACGGCTGCGGGAGCGCTTGTCGTCCTTGACCGAGCGCCACACTATCGCACTATCCGTCTTCCAGGCTGATGCCCTGGACCGGCCACGCATCCTTGGCGAAGTGGGCGCACACGCGGTGGATGTCGTTACCACAGACGTGCCGTACAACCGCCTTTCGGCGTGGCAGGGCGACGCCGTCGCGGCTGCGCCCCCCGATCCCCTGTGGCAGATGTTGGAGGCGCTGCGCTCCGTTTTAGCGCCCGGCGCGGTCGTCGCTATCGCTTCCGACAAGGGGCAGAAAGCGGCCCACGAAGCGTATCGTCGTGTGGATCGTTTCCAGATTGGTAAAAGGCGTATCATCCTGCTTCGCCCGTCAACGGAGTCAATGGGCAAAAAGGAGGGCCAATTTTGAGAATTGTACGTTTTTCACAAAATCCAATTATCGTCCCGGATATGGATGCCCGGATGGGCAGCAATATCAATGGCCCATCGCTCATCCGCGTTCCGGCGTGGCTGCCTAATCCTTTGGGGCGCTACTACCTTTACTTTGCGCATCATCAAGGGACCTACATTCGTCTGGCTTACGCCGACCGTCTGGAAGGGCCGTGGACAGTCTACGAGCCGGGCACGCTGCGCCTTGAAGAAACGCCGTTCCATGGTCACATTGCTTCCCCGGATGTGTATATCGATGACAAGAAGCGCGAAATCCGTATGTATTTTCACGGTCCTGTGTTGCCAACGAAGCAAATGACGCGGGTTGCGCTCTCCACCGACGGCATACACTTCACATGTTTGTCTGAATTGTTCGGGCCTTCTTATTTTCGTGCGTTCCAGTGGGGCGAGTATACTTATGCGTTGGCGATGCCGGGCATATTCTACCGTTCTCTGGATGGTTTGACCAACTTCGAACAAGGCCCCACATTGTTCACGCCGAACATGCGCCACACGGCGGTCAAGGTAGATGGCGATGTACTTTCCGTTTTTTATTCCAATGCCTATGATTGTCCGGAGCACATCCTGCTGGCGACAATACAATTGACGCCTGACTGGATGGCGTGGACTGCCTCCGCGCCGGTCAGCGTGCTGAAACCGGAGATGGCGTACGAGGGCGCAGACCTGCCGCTCGAACCCTCAAAACGCGGCTGGATTGTGGAGCGCGTTCATCAACTGCGCGACCCGGCGATTTTCCGTGAGGATGGTCGCGCTTATTTGCTGTACTCTGTGGCCGGCGAGCACGGTATCGCCATTGCGGAGCTTTGTGAAACGTGATGCGTAATCGGTCTTTTACGTATCGCGCTTCACTCATTACTCATCACTCTTTACTCATTTCTCATTACCAAAAGGAGCTTGAACGATGAAACTCGGTGTTTGTGCAGATCCCAACGTTGCGCCCGTGCTGGCTGAAGCGGGCTTTGAATTTCTGGAACTCCACGTTCAGAACCACTTGAAGACCACGGTGATGGACGAAGCGGCCTTCCCGCCGGAGTTGGCGCGGATTCAGGCTTCGATTGTGCCATGCGTGGCGGCGAACTGCTTTGTTCCCGGCAACCTCAAGATCACCGGTCCCGATGTCAACCGCAACGAACTGGCAGCGTATGCCACCGTCGTCTTCGAGCGTGCGGAGCAAGCGGGCATCGATACCATCGTCTTCGGCTCTGGCGGCGCGCGGCGCATCCCCGATGACTTCGAGCGCGAGATTGCCTGGCAGCAGCTCGTCGAGTTCGGCAAGGTGATCGGCCCGCTCGCGCAGGAGCGCAACGTGATGGTCGTCGTAGAGCCGCTGAACCAGCGCGAGTGCAATGTCCTCACCGGTGTAGCGGAATCCGGACGTTATGTGGAGGACGTGGATCACCCCAACGTGCGCTTGTTGGTCGATGCCTATCACTGGCTCAAGGACGACAACGACTACGACGCCATTGTGACCTACGGTCCGCTGCTACGCCACGTCCACATCGCCACCGTGGCAAACCGCCGCGCTCCCGGCGTGGAAGAATGCGACTTCACGGACTTCTTCCGCGCGCTCAAAGAAGGTGGCTACGACGGGCGTATCTCCATCGAATCGGGCTGGACGGATATGGCGGCGGAAGCGCCTGTGGCTTTAGCGACGCTACAAAAGTTGGTGCGCGAGGCCGGTTGGTAGATGGACGACGCCATACTTGATCTGTGTGGTTTGTGGCTGTTCCAGCCCGATCCGGCGGATGAAGGTGAGCGCCTGGGATACGCCCGCACCGATTATAACGCCCGCTTTTGGCGTGAGGTGCGGCTGCCCGCCGATTTTGAGACCTGCCATCCGGCCCTGGATGCCTACGAGGGCACGGGATGGTTCCGTTGCGCCGTCACCATCCCTGAAACCTGGCGCGACAAACGCGTGACGCTAAACTTCGAGGGTGTCAACGATCACGCGAAGGTCTGGGTAAACGGCCACTGTGTCGGTGAACATCTCGATGGCTTTTTGCCCTTCGCTTTTGCGGTTCAGGAGCACCTCGATTTCGGTGCCGAGAACGCGATCACAGTGCGTGTTGACAACATTCGCCGTCTGGGCGAAGTCCCCGGTTTGCAGCGCGGCTGGCGGACGTTTGGCGGCATTCTCCGCGAGGTGTCGTTGATGGCTACGGGCAAGCTCACCATTGGTCACGTTGCCGCCGTCGCTGAGCCGCTGGCGCGGGGTGGTGTTTTGAGTCTGGATGTGACGGTGAAGAACGACCGCGCTGCTGAGGTTTTGGCGCGGTTGATTGCTGTGGTGCACGATGCGGAAGGACAGACACTTGCACAGTTGACGGCGCTGCCGATGACGGTTCCTGCCGGTGGAGAGACCGTGTTCTCGCTGGCAGGGAACATCGCGGGCGCGTTGCCCTGGTCACCCGCGGCGCCGGACCTGTACACCGTGCAGGTGACGCTTGAAGCGGAGGGGCGCGCCGTCGATGAGCGCACATTCCGCACCGGTTTCCGCAGAATCGAGGCACGCGACGGCCGCTTGTGGCTCAACGGGGAGCCGGTGTACCTCACCGGCTTCAATCGTCACGAAGATTCGCCACACAGCAACATGTGTTCCGATCTGGAAACGACGCGCCGCGACCTCGAAGCGATGAGGGAGGCCGGAGCGAATTTCGTCCGCTTGTGCCACTATCCGCACCATCCAGCGGAACTCGATCTTTGCGACGAACTGGGCCTGCTGGCGATGGGCGAAATCCCGTTGTACTGGTGGGATGGATTGGCAGAAGGGGAGACTGCATGCGTTGCGAAACTCGACGCTGCTAAGCGCCAGTTGCAGGCAATGATCCGCCGCGATGGCAACCATCCGGCGCTCATCTTCTGGTCGGTGAGCAACGAGACGCACGAGCAGCGCCCGGAAGTCGCCGCGGGCAACCGCGAGTTGGTGCACCTGGCGAAGGAGCTGGATCCGACCCGGCTGGCGGTGCATGTGAGTGATCACTGGCAGAATGCGCCCAACTTCGACGCAGACGACGTCTTCGACGCAGACGACGTCTTCGACGCAGACGACGTCTTCGACGCAGACGACGTCATCTGCGTCAACGGCTATCCGAGCATTCACGGGCGTTATGAGCTGGCGAACCCTGCGCGCGAATCTTTGCGCTATGATTTCGCGGAATCTACTGCATTCTGGCGCGATGGCCTGGCAGCTTTGCACGCACGCTATCCCGACAAGCCGATTCTGGTGACGGAGTTCGGCTATACCTCGTTCCAGCACGTCGTCGACAATGCCTTCGGTGAGGAAGTCCACGCGGACGTCATCGTCCACGAGTTCGCCGGGATGGACGCGCTCTACGTCTGCGGTGCGACGATTTGGTGCTGGGCTGATCATCCCTGGCCGCCCGCGACCTTCGAGTTCTGCCGTTACCTAAGCGTCAGCCCTTACGGCGTTCTCACCCGCGATCGTCGTCGCCGCAAGCCCTATTGGACAATACGCAAGCTCTTCCGCGAGAAGCACGGGATGCCGGAGCCGCCGTGGTCCACGACCCCACATCTTGGTCCTGCTGGTTATGCAGTCGATATGATCCGCCCGCACCTGCGCGACATCCCGCAGGTTCTGTTCCCCGAAGGTTTTGGCATCCGTGCGATGCGCACGGACGAGGGTGCGCTGTGGGTCGACATTGAGCGCGATGCGGAACCATACTTTCCCATTCGCGCAGAAACGTTCCATAACGAATTCGGCAATTATCTGCAGACAACGCAATGGCGCAGTTTCATCGTCACCGACGCAAAGGGCGCTGGCGTCGGCGTGGTGAGCGCGTGGTTTGATCGCGATTTCAAGGGCGAGGATTACGGGATGATTCATTGGATCGCCATCCGCCAGGCGTACCAGGGGTTGGGCCTTGGAAAGGCGGCCCTGTCTTTCGCTCTCAACCAGCTATCCCAGTGGCACACGCGCGCTTTCCTGCAGACGCAGACCAAGCGCCTCCCCGCGATCAAGATGTATCTCAACTTCGGCTTCGAACCGGACCTCGACCCGCCGTGTGCGCTCGAGGTATGGCGTGAGTTGGCGACACAGTTGCAGCATCCGCTGTTGACGCGATGTTTGGAACGTTCTAACCTCCATGAAGATTTACAAAATAATCCGACAATTGCGTAGGCTGAGGAAAACCGGCTGAAGCCGGGGTATACGTGTACACACCGACTTCAGTCGGTAAATCACGGAATACACATCACCGAATTGATTTTCAAAATCCGTAAACGTTGTCTTATCGGGGGTGGGTGTGATTGAGAACTATCTGGCTGACCTTGAGGCGCGGATTGATGCTGATGTGGAAGAGCGTCTGTACGCGGAGTGGAAGGCGTTTGTGGACGGTGCGTTCGACGGCGTGATCTTTTCGCCGCGCCGCGCGCGCCAGAGTCCGCCCGGCGTGGAGTGGCCCCACGTGCGTGTCAACGCGGCGTTGGATGATTTCGAGCTGATGGCGCTGCAGCAGTTGTGGGCGTGTTCGGCAGCGCTCGCGGAGGGTAGCGGCGCGCTGATGGCCGTCCGCTGTAACTACGGCACCGGTATCATGCCCACATTGTTCGGCGCGAAGTTGTTCGTGATGGACGAGGCGATGGACACGCTGCCCACGTCGATTCCGCTGGGCGGTTTGGAAAACGCCACTGCAGATGGGGCGACGCAGGCAACGGACGTCTCCAAAGCCGCCGGTGCGGTCAAGGCGCTGCTCGACCGGGGCGTTCCCGACCTGTACACTGCTCTCGGCGGCAAGGTGTTGGCGATGGCGGAGCGTTACCGGGAACTGCTGGAGCCGTATCCCAAAATCCGGCGCTACGTCCGCGTCTATCATCCCGATATGCAAGGGCCGATGGACATCTGCGAGTTGCTGTGGGGGAGCGGACTCTTCGTCGCTTTGCTCGAAGCGCCGGAGATGGTCAAGGCGTTGCTGGAGTTGGTGACGGAGACCTACGTCCACTTTATGCGCGCGTGGACGGACCTCATCCCGTTTGAGGACGGCTACAACGTCCACTGGGCGATGCTGCACAAGGGCAACATCATGCTGCGCGACGATTCGGCGATGAACCTGTCGCCGCGCATGTTCGAGACGTTCATCCGCCCCTACGATGGGCGGCTGCTGCGCGAGTTGGGCGGCGGCGCGCTGCACTTCTGCGGGCGGGGCGATCACTACATCAGGCAGGCGGCGGGGATGGAAGGGTTGTTCGCCATCAACATGTCGCAGCCGGAGTACAACAAGATGGATGTGATTTTCGATTATACAGTGGATAAGGGCACCAACATCATCGGCCTGCCGCGCGCTGCCGCTGACGCAGCCCTGGTGCGTGGCCGTGACCTGCGCGGTCGCGTTCACTGCTGGTGAGTTAGAAGGAAAAGTATGAATACTGTTGGGTGGATTGTTGCGATATGTGGCTCCTTGTTCTTTGTCACTGGCGTGATTTGGCTGGTGATCCGCCATGCGCAAATCCGGATGCGGCGTCTGGCGGAAACTAACGCTAGAGCGCAGGAACGCGAGGAACAATTCCACACGTTGTTCACTTACGCCGCGGATGCCATCGCGGTTTCCGATCTGCAAACCGAGCGGTTTCTGGAGGTCAATGAGGAGGGCTTGCGACGTTGGGGGTACAGTCTCGAGGAATTACGCGGTATGACTCCAGCAGATCTGGTCAGCCCTGAATATGTTGGTGAGGTTCCCGGTCGGATGCAAGAGCTTTCTGAGCAAGGACGTATCTTCTTCGAGACAGTTCATCGCTGCAAGGATGGGACGTTGATTGACACGGAGATCAGCGCACAGCTCATTCACCGCGCAGGTCGCACAGTCGTACTGGCCATTAGCCGCGACATCACCGAGCGTAAACGGGCCGAAGCGGCGGCACGTGAGGTCGAGGAGCGCTTCCGCTTGTCTTTCCACACCAGCCCGGACGCTATTAATATAAACCGGTTGGCGGATGGTACGTTTGTGGACATCAACGAGGGGTTTACAACTCTGACTGGATATACCCGGGAGGATGTGATCGGGAAGACTTCTTTGGATATCGAGATTTGGTGTGATCCCGCCGACCGGCAAAAGCTCGTTGAAGGTTTGCAGGACAAAGGGCATTACGAGAACTTGGAGGCTCGTTTCCGGCGTAAGAACGGCGATATTGGCATCGGTTTGATGTCTGCCAAAGTCATTATGCTCCAGGACGTGCCGCACATCCTATCTATCACTCGCGACATTACCGGACGTAAACGGGCTGAGGCGACGGCACACGAGCTTGAGGAGCGCTTCCGCGTGGCTTTCCATACTAGTCCGGATGCCATCAACATTATCCGGCTGGAGGATGGCCTGTACGTGGATATCAACGAGGGATTTACGGCTCTAACCGGATATACCCGCGAGGATGTGATTGGCAACCACTCCTCCGATATTGAGGTTTGGTGCGATCCTGCTGACCGGCTAAAGTTGGTTGAAGGTTTGGCGGACAAAGGCTATTATGATAACCTGGAGGCTCGCTTCCGGAATAAAAACGGTGAGATCGGCATTTGTTTGATGTCTGCCAGAGTCATTATGCTCCAGGGCGCTCCGCATATCCTCTCTATCACACGCGACATCACTGAGCGTAAACATGCGGAGGATGCGCTTCAGAAAAGCGAAGAACGCCTGCGCCTGGCTCTCTCGGAGACAGAGCAATTGCTGGCGCAAATCCAGGCTCAGGCCCGCCAAGTGCAGGACATTATTGACGCTGTACCTGAGGGCGTGTTGCTATTGAACGCAAGCGGGAAGGTGCTGCTGACCAATCCTGTAGCCGAGAATATCCTCAGTTCGTTGGCAGTTGATCCGAGTGAGCGACTTACACATTTGGGCAACCGTACTCTAGCCGAATTGCTCACTTCTCCTCCCAAGGGATTGCGGCATGAGGTGACGACCGATGAACGTCTGTTTGAGGTCATCGCTCGCCCGATTGTCAATGGCTTAGAACCGGAGCATTGGGTTCTCGTCATCCACGATGCAACCCAGGAGCGCTCGGTGCGCCAGCAGCTCGAACGCCAGGAACGGCTGGCAAGCGTCGGGCAATTAGCGGCTGGCATTGCCCACGACTTCAATAACATCCTCGCTGGCATTGTGCTCTACAGCCAGATGTCGCTGCGAATACCCGATTTGCCTCCTAAACTACACGAGCGGCTGACCGTCATCACCGAGCAGGCGCACCGGGCTGCCGACCTGGTCAACCAGATTCTGGACTTTGGGCGCCGGGCGGTATTGGACCGGCAGCCAGTAGACTTAGCGGCTTTGCTCAAGGGACAGACCAAGTTGTGGGAACGAACGTTGCCGGAAACGATCCGGATTGTATCAAAGTACGGCACAGATGCCTACACCGTCAATGCCGATCAGACGCGGATGCAGCAGATGCTTATGAATCTGGTTTTGAATGCGCGTGACGCTATGCCGGATGGGGGTGTGCTGAGCATCGAATTGACGCGGGTCACTTTGGGTGATGTGGAACCATTCGGCGATTGGGTGCGTGTGGATGTGACGGACGCTGGAACCGGTATCCCCGAAGAAATCCTGCCGCGCATTTACGATCCGTTTTTCACCACCAAAGAACCGGGTAAGGGAAGTGGCCTGGGATTGGCGCAGGTATACGGTATCGTTGTCTCACACGATGGATGGATCGATGTGAAAACGCAACTCGGTGAGGGGACAACCTTCTCGATCTTTCTGCCTGCACTTGTCACCTCGGAGGTTGCTGCACCCGCATCGCAACCTGCTGTTGCTTTGCCTATGGGGCACGGTGAGACAATCCTGGTGGTCGAAGACAGTCCAGCGACTCGCGCCGCTATCACCGCTGCATTGGAGATGTTGCAATATCGCACGCTGGAAGCCATAAATGGAAAAGAGGCGCTGCAAATCGTCACCACCCATCCTGCTGAAATCGCGTTGGTTCTGAGTGACCTGGTGATGCCGGAGATGGGGGGCAAGGCGCTGGCTGCTGCTCTGAGCGAGCATGCCCCACACGTGCGCGTGGTGGTGATGAGCGGGCATCCTTTGGGGATAGAGGTGAATGCCCTGCGTGAATCGGACGTCGTTGCGTGGGTGCAGAAGCCACCAAGCTTGCAAGAATTGGCTCAAGCGCTGGCGCAGGCGCTTTCCGGAGACGCGGAACTGTAGTTCGCCATTTCCTGCTATCGTTTGTAATTCGTGATTCATCATTCGTAATTCGTTATTCATAATTCGCAAGGAGTCACAATGCCCAGTCCGTTAGCGATTTTAGGTGGCCCGAAGGCCGTGCAGACCGATCCTGGCGACGTGCTCAGTTGGCCGTTGATCACGCAGGAAGATGAGGATGCCGTCCTGGAGGTGCTGCGGCGCGGCGCGATGTCGGGCATCGATGTGACCACCGCGTTTGAGCAGGAGTTCGCCGCGTGGCAGGGTGTGACCTACGCGCTCGGTTTCAGTTCCGGCACCGCCGCCATCCACGGAGCGCTGTTCGGCTGCGGCGTTGGGGTGGGGGATGAGATCATCTGCCCCAGTATGACCTACTGGGCTTCGTGCTTGCCGGTTTTCTCACTCGGTGGGACAGTTGTATTTGCCGACATCGACCCGTACAGTTTATGCATCGATCCTGCCGACATCGAGTGCCACATCAGCCCGCGCACCAAAGCGATCGTGGTCGTCCACTACTGCGGGTATCCGGCGGACATGGACGCGATTATGGACATCGCCCGCCGTCACGACCTCAAGGTGATTGAAGATGTGTCCCACGCGCAGGGCGGGCTGTACAAAGGGAAGCTACTTGGTACGTTCGGCGACGTCGCGGCGATGTCGTTGATGAGCGGCAAATCCTTTGCTACTGGCGAAGCGGGCATCCTGGCGACGAACGACCGCGAAATCTACGAACGGGCACTTGCCTTTGGTCACTATGAGCGCTATGACGAACGCATCCAGACCGAATCACTCAAGCCGTATCAGGGACTGCCGTTGGGCGGGTACAAGTACCGGATGCACCAATTGAGTTCGGCTGTGGGGCGTGTGCAACTGAAATACTACGACGCGCGCGCGGCCGAGATTCGCCGGGCGATGAACCGTTTCTGGGACTTACTCGAAGGCGTACCGGGGATCAGAGCGCACCGCGTGGACGAGTTTTCCGGCAGCACGATGGCGGGCTGGTACGCCGCTGCCGGTCTCTACGAACCGGAAGCGTTGGGTGGCCTCTCCGTCACCAGCTTTGCCGAGGCCGTCCGTGCTGAAGGTGCTCCGTGTAGCCCCGGCATCAACAAGCCGCTGCACTTGCATCCGCTATTCAACACCTGTGACGTGTACGGTCACGGCAAGCCCACACGCCTGGCGTACAGTGACCGCGATCTGCGCCAACCGCCAGGCAGCCTGCCGGTGAGTGAGGGCATCAGCTTCCGTTCCTGTCGCGTACCGTGGTTCAAACACGACCGCCCGGCGATCATCGAGGAACACGCCGCTGCCTATCGCAAGGTCGCCGAAAACTACTGTGATCTGCTGGAGGGCGATCCTGGCAACCCGCTCGATGTCGGTGGCTGGCGCTCGTTCCAGGGATGATTCTGATGCGTGAAGCGTGATGCGTGATGGCAACCTGCGCAGGTATTGTGCTACAAGTAGTGCCATATACAACGAGATGACTCATCACGCATCATGCATTACGTTCAAAGTTTGACATTTGTGCTGCTTATGGTATGATTTCCCACGCAAACGGGGCGTGGCCCAGCTTGGCTAGGGCGCTACAATGGGGTTGTAGAGGCCGACGGTTCAAATCCGTCCGCCCCGACTGAGAATAC
>JAFGSL010000501.1 GCA_016934645.1 Anaerolineae bacterium | reverse complement strand
TCAGCGGCTCAGACCTTCTGAGTTGCTGCTATTGTCGTCGGAACACCCAATTTGACCACTATATGACTATATTTTATACAAGGAGTAACTGAGATGTACCGAAGATTGTGGATGATTGTTTTGTCTTTGTTGGGCGCGTTGTTGCTGACCGGTGGGGTCCTGGCTATGGCGTCCCCTACGACGGCGGGGTATTCCGCCGGGCGTGGTAGTAGCGCCCTTACCCCCCGTACTCTCAGTGCTGATATTCCCTTTACGCCTACCACTATCATTACCGTTACCAGTGCTGCCGATCCTGATGATAGTGCGGGGTATTCTTGTTACGGTGTGCCGACCAAGCCCCCGCTCTCCCCTTGTACGCTGCGTCGAGCCTTGGTGGAGGCGGATGCACTGATGGATGATGACCCCAACACTCGCCCTATCTTGATCAAATTCGACATTCCCGTCACTGATACGCAATACGACGCTGTTATGGGCGTTTGGGTCATCCAGATCACCGAGACGTTGGAAACGAACCCCCTGCCTACCCTCGGCAGCACCGACTTTAACAAGAGCGGACAGGTGATGATTGATGGATGGAGCCAGCCCGACTATGATGGTATCCGGTCTGATCAACCCCGCATTGTTGTCCGCGGTCCGCAACAAAATCCCACTGAGGGACATATACTGGTCGTCAACGGCCATGAGAATATCATTCGGGGCCTGATCTTTCAAAAGTTTCGTCTGGGTCTTCAGATGAATGGCGGCGATAATATCATCACTGACAACTGGTTTGGGCTGACGACCGACGGCGATGGCGTTCACCTGTACAAGGAGGATGCGCAGGAAGATGGTAGTGGGCAGAGCGGCATTATCCTGGCCGAAAATGCCAGCAATAACCTGATTCAAAACAACCACCTATTGGGTTATCGGGGAAGTGCCATCGACGTAGGCGGCGACAATAGCCATATCCTCAGCAATACGGTGGGGACGCGCGTTGACGGAACTGTGCCGGAGGTGCGCGATGACCGCAAATGCAAGCCCAACGCCCGCTATTACAACTGGTTCGCCGGCGCGGGCATCGAAATTTCTGGTGAAGCCAACCTGGTGGCCTACAACCGCGTTGTTGGCTTGCTGTGGTTCAGCGACAACCCACTCTATACGCCCGATGACGCGATCTCCGTCAGTGGCTGGGATCACGAG
The DNA here is from genome assembly GCA_016934645.1 of Anaerolineae bacterium. The sequence goes on along the minus strand of JAFGSL010000501.1, from coordinate 4,283 downwards.
GTGCATGACAACATCATTGGCCTGACGAGCGACGGCGTTCCCTTTGGGACATGCGGCGAGGGCATTGACGCCGGCGGAGCCGGTGGGGCGCATTTTATTGACGTACGTGATAACTTGGTCGTCGGCGCGCACGGGGCGGCTGGTATTCTCGTTGCCGGTGGTCCACTTGGCTACGATCTCGACGCTGTGACCGTGCAGGGAAACGTGATCCTCGATAGCCAGATTCAGGCGTTCGACTTCAGCCCCGCCGTCCCGGCTGCGTTGCGCCTGTTCAACCCGGCGGCGATCACCGACATTGACGGGATGAACGTCACCGGCACGAGTGGCGTGGATAGTCTGTGCGAGGATTGTGTGGTCGAGGTCTTCCTAGACCACCACGACACCGTCACCGAGACGTTGGAATCGCTAGGGACGACGACCGCCGACGGCAGCGGCAACTGGACCTTCACGCTGAGCCGCACGCTGGCCCTCACCGAGGGCCTGCGCACCGCCAGCACCACCGTCGCCGATGGGCAAATCCACAATGCCAGCGGCACGATCACCTACAGCGCGGGCACAACGACCAAGATTTCTGAGATCTACACGCAGATCGGTGCGCCCGAGCCGGAGGAACCCCTTCCGCTTGTCCCGGAATTGCCGTTGCCGGTGATCTGGCCGACGTATACGGCGCAACCGACCGCACCCGGTGCTCCCAACCTCGTCATCACCGTCACCACCACCGCCGACCCAGATGACAGCCAGGTGTACGTCTGCTACAACGCTGCTTATCCCGGCGTCGTCGGCAAGACTAACCGTTTGCCCTGTACGCTGCGGCAGGCCATCGAAGAGGCCCAGAGCGTAATCGCAGTACACCCCGCTATACGCCCGGTGGAGATTCGCTTCAACATCCCTACTAGCGATCCTGGCTATGATGCGGGCCTGAACGTGTGGGTCATTCAGATCACAGACACGCTTAATAGCGATGCGCTGCCCATGCTCGGTGTCGAAGATGCTAATAAGGCTGGACAGGTCATCATCGATGGCGACTCGCAGCCCGGTGGGCGCACTGTCGGCCCGAAGATCATCATCCGCGGCCCGGCTAACCGTGAACTGACCGGTCATGGCCTGGTTGTCAACGGCGAGTACAATGTTATTCGTAATTTGGCGTTCCAGGACTTGCGGATGGTCTTGGAACTCAATCACGGGCATAACATCGTCGAAGGTAACTGGTTTGGCCTGACCAGCGATGGGCAGGAGGTTTACCTTAAGAACGTCGAGAAGCCGGAGGATGGCAGTGGACAAAGCGGTATCACGGCTGCCAGCGCAGCGACCAATACGCTGATTCAGAACAACATCCTGGCGGGTTTCAAGAGCACAGCATTGAACATCGAAAGCAACGACAGCTACATCCTGAACAATACCGTAGGCACGCGCGCCGATGGGACTGTGCCGGAAGTGACCTGGAACCGCTGGTGCCGTCCCAACGCCCGCTACTTCAACTGGTTCGGCGGTGGGGGCGTGGAGATCGGCGGCAAGCGCAACCAGGTCATCGGCAACCGCATTGCTGGCCTGCTGTGGATCAGTGACTCCCCGACCGATACGCCTGACGATGCACTGAGCGTTACCGGTGACGATCATCTGATCCAGGAGAACATCATCGGCGTGGATGCGTTGGGCAGCGAGGTCGGTTCTTGCGGGCGTGGCCTGGTGGTGGATGCCGGCTTCACGCGCGTCCTCTCCAACACCGTCGTGCGCACGGCGCTGGAGCCATACCGCATGAACGGCACGCAAATGTCGATCAATGCGCTGTACTACCAGGGCAATCTCTCCTGGGACAGCACTGCGCCGAATTACATGGAGTTTGGCGACCAGGTTCCCAAAGCGCGCAGCATTTTCACACCATCGGTTGTCCTCAGTATCAACGTGGCTGGCGGCAGCACCACCGTTCAGGGCGCGTCGCATCCCGACGCGCCCTGTCCTTACTGCCAGGTGGAGTTGTTCCTGGACGATCTGGATCCGCTGGCGGAAACCTTCGAGTCCCTGGTTCTGGTGCAATCCGACGTGGACGGCATCTGGCAGACCACGTTGCCCTTTGAACTGGGGTATGACGAGGGTCTGCGCACGGCGAGCACGGCCTTCAACTACGGCATCATCGCCAACTTCGACGGCCCCTCGACCTCGCGCGTTTCAACCGAGGTCTATAGCCGCACCGGGGCGACACTGCCGCCTCCGCCGCCCGATCCGGTCTTCCCTACGCCTCCGGTCATCCCGGAGGTTGCATATGCGGCGCCGCCGGAACTACCCGCGAGTTACGTCACCGTCATCACTGTGACGAATACAGGCGACCCAACGACTTCACCTACGACGTGCGCTGCCGCTCCCCCTGACCAGTGTACGCTACGGCGCGCCATCGTCCAGGCGAACGCACTCGCTGCTGCGCTGCGTCCGGTGTTGATTGCCTTCGACATCCCTACGAGCGATGCGGGTTACAACGCCGCAGGATTCTGGAAAATCACGCTCAGCGCCACCAATCTCCCGGTTGTCAGAGGGGGGCAGGTGATGATCGACGGCAGCACTCAGCCTGATGGACGCGATGATGGCCCGAAGATTGTTCTGTTCCGCAGCGGCGATGGCTCAACCCAATTCAGCAGCTTGCGGTTAGGAGAATATCAGACCGATGGTGCGTATCTGGTGCGCGGATTGGCCTTCCAAAACGTCGAGTTGACCATGACGGGCAGTCGTAACATTATCGAAGGGAACTGGCTTGGCCTGAACGATGCTGGAATGGCGATTTACTTCCACAACAATAATCCTTCCTACAACAATCACGCTCTGATCAATGGCAACAGCGCGGGCAATAACAATGTGGTGCGGAATAACAAACTCGCTGGCGCGCGCACCGAAGCCATTAAATTCAGCAGTGATGACAACCTGATCGAAGGCAACACGGTCGGCTTGCTCGCCGATGGCACAATCTCCACACCGATCACCGCGACGAATTTGTGCAAGCCAGCCGTGCCGAGCGACAATTGGTTCGGCGGCGGCGGCATCAAGATAAGTGGAGTTCGCAATCGCATCCTTGACAATACCATCGCCGGTCTGCTCATTTATGGTAGCGCTACAACCACTCCGCCTGACGCTATCTGGATTCCCACCGGGCAGGATAACCTTGTTGAGGGGAACGTCATCGGCCTGGCGGTGGATGGCGCGCCGCTGTGGACGTGCGGCAGCGCGCTGGACGTCGGCACGCGCTACACGCAAATCCTTTCCAACACCGTCGTTAACGCTGTTTTGAATGGTTTCTTCGTCAACGGGAGTGTGATCTTCATCAACGCTACGATGATGCAGGGCAACGTTATCTCCAACACCGTGTCCGCCATTGAGTTTGGCGACGCCGTGCCCGATGTGCTCAAGCTCTTTGCTCCGGCGCTGGTAACGCGCATCAACGGCGTCAACGTAACCGGCATGGCCGACGATCCGTGCTCTTACTGCCGGGTGGATGTTTATCGCGACGACGATGATCCGACCACCGAGGCATTGGTCTACCTGGGTGCGGCGTTTGCTAACCTCAATGGTAACTGGACTTTCACACTGCCTGCCGAGTTGGAGGACGGCGAGGGCCTGCGCACGCAAAGCACTACTCGCGACTACGGTGTGCTCCAATACTTTGAAGCGGGAACGAGCAGCGGTCTTTCGATGTTGTTTGAACCGCAACCCCTTACCGCGCCGGAAAGCGTCAGCATCACGCCGCCGGGGGTGGGGGCCTACATGATCAACCAGGCGTATACCTTCAGCGCCGACGTCCTCCCGATCACGGCGACGTTGCCTATTACCTACACCTGGCGAGCCACCGATCAGACGCAGCGCATCGTCGCCGCTGGCCCAAGCAACGATCAGGCATTCACCTGGGCGTTGGAAGGAACGAAATACATCACTGTTACGGCAGATAACGGCCTTGGTAGTCCAGTGATGGGAACGTACAGCCTCTCAGTAAGTGCGGAGGTGGATTACTTCATCTACCTGCCACTGGTGTTGCGGAATATGTAATAGTTAACAGGGATTTTATGGCGAGGTTTTTACCTCGCCATAAAATCTCCCACAGAAGAAGTTGCTTCATAAGGGGGTGGTTTACGGCGTGTGGTAGGCAGTTTAGCAAAATACATCCGGGTCAATAAAAGGCGTCAACGGCTGTTTAGTGGATGCCCACGATCACAACTAAAAGAGTGCGGTAAAAGTCAAGACCCTCTTGGGAGGGTAAACAGTACCTTAACTGGCAGAATTTGAGACGTGTTGAACACAACCCC
>JAFGSL010000500.1 GCA_016934645.1 Anaerolineae bacterium | reverse complement strand
CATCAGCTTCACCACGTCGTCGGGGGAACGCACACCGCCATCCACCCACAACTCGACGCGCTTGCGCATGTTGCTCGCCAGCAGCGCACGGTGGGCTTCCACGACGCCGATGTCGACCGGCAGACCAACGTGTCGAATGCTGTGCGCGCGAGCCGCGCCAGTGCCACCATCGTAGCCGGTCAGGTTGATGATGTCGGCACCAGCCTTAGCGACACCCACAGCGATCACGCCGATCCCCGGCACCACCGGCACCTTAACGGCGACGCGCGCCTTGGGATTAGCGGTCTTGAGTTCCTCGATGAACTGCGCCAGGTCTTCGATAGAGTAAATATCGTGGTTGTTGGAAGGCGAAATAAGGTCGATCCCCGGCGAGACGTGACGCGCACGCGCAACCTGGGCGGAGACTTTGCTGCCCGGCAGATGCCCGCCCTCGCCCGGCTTGGCACCTTGTCCGATCTTGATCTCGAGGAGATTGCTGGCGTTCAACAACTCGATATTCACGCCAAAGCGGCCGGAGGCAATCTGCTGACCGCGATTATGGGAGTACTTGCCCATCAGATCGGCGATTTCGCCGCCCTCACCGTTGAGCGCGATGATGTTGAGACGCTGCGCCGCTTCCGCGTACGCGCGGAAGGCTGTCTCGCTCTGCGAACCAAACGACATGCTGGCGATGACGAAGGGCAGAGCGTGCCCCGTGATTTCGGTGTCCACATCCTGGGGCTTGATCCTGCGCGCAGCATCCAGAACGGGAGCATTGAACCCAATGGTATGACGGAGCGCCACCGGGCGGTTCTTTTCCTGCGCACGCAGCGCCGTAAATGCTGTGTCGCTATCGACACGGCCTTGTGCCAGATCGCGCAAAGCCTTTCCCACTTGCGGATAAAAGCGCGGTATTGAGGACAAGATCGTCTTGTCCGCGAGCAATGCCTGGCGGCGGACTTCGACGTCTTTGTCCAGATCAGCCCACGTCAAACCACGCTCTGCACTACCGCAGTAATTGGGGACATCAAGCACTTCCACCAGTCCTGTGCACAGGCCAATGCTGGCGAAAATCCGCCCATAGCCACGCAACTCGTGGATGCCCATCGTACTGATGACCTTTTCCAATCCGGCGTGCAACGCGTGCAAGGTCTTGTCGAGTCGTTCCGGGCAACGCGTGTCGTCCGCTGGAACATCCACGGCTGTTTCCAGAAGCAAGTAAGGGACGACCGCGTCGGCACCCAATCCCAGTACCAGAATCATATCGTGCAAGTTGCGCAGTGCGGCACTCCGCACCACGATGCCCACATCACGCCGGTAGGAAAGCGCATCCGGTGTAGGCTTTTGCGCAAGCCGCAGAGCCTTGTCGATCCTGGCTACAGCCAGATGCGGATCCACCCATCCCCTGCCGTCCACAAAGGCCAGACCATCGTCCAGCAGCAACAGTGCCGTACCGGCCTTGACGGCCTCCAGAGCTTTTTCAGCCAAACGGTCAACCGCGGCACGGGTTGATTCCCCCGGTTCAGTCACCAGTGGCAAGACGAAAACCTGTTCCGGCGGGAAAGCCTGGAGCATATCCTCCAGACGCAGCGTCCCATGACGCTCAGCGAGTTGGCGGTACGCGTCGTCGGGAAGCAGCGGCGTTCCGGCATGCCCACCGACCAGCAACGGCGATGCCAACACAACGCACTGCGGCGCGGGTGCGTCACCCGGCGTCAATGGAGGGCGCGGCCCAATCACAACCTGCGTCGAAAAGTGCTCCTGTTCGCGCTCACGGTCGACGGCGGGATTGGTCACGACAGCGACCTTTTCCTTGAAATAGTCACTCAGATTGTGTAATTGGTCACTCAGGGCAGCCAACGGCCCATCGTAGCCGAGGGAGGCAATCGGATCTCTTCCCTGTTCGGCCAGCGCTCGTGCCCAAGTTTGATCGTCACGGCTCCATCCAAAGGCTGTCAGGTATGGCGGCGTCACTACAACAGGAAGGCCATCGGGAACAGGATAGAACGCCGGCTTGTACGCCTCGGACTGCGGTGCAGCTAACGCCAACTGATCCAGCGCACCAAAACGTTTACCCGCCAGATCAAGAAGCCGCTTCTGGATCGCCGGATAGTCCAACACCTCCACGCCGCTATTGCGGTTCACCGTGACGGCGATTTTCTCCCCCGGCGCGAGGGGTTTGGGGTCGCCGTTGAGTAAATCCATCGGCACTACGCCCTTCTCCGAGGAGAAGAAGCACTCTTTCTCAGTCTCACCGTACCATAGGGGACGCAGTCCCAGTGCATCCACGCTGCCCATACACGTATCACCATAACGCGCGACGATGGCTGCTGGTCCCTGGCTAAAGGGGCCAAAGGCGCGACGATAGTAAAGATACAGGGTCTGCAATTCAGCCGGCAAATGCTCAACCTCGGTCAGGATCGGCGGGAAAATCAATTCGAGGGCCTCGATCAATGTAAATCCATACTGGTGAATGAGCGTTTCTATTAGCCGGTTGACGTCCTGCGAGTCACTGCCGCCGTCCACCAACTGCGTACCCAACATCTCAGCCTGCTCGCGCATACGAGAAATCGTGTTGATTTCGCCATTGTGGCCCAACAGAGTGAAGGGTTGAACACGCTCAAAGATCGTGGTCGTGTTCGTGGAATAACGGGCATGACCGATGGTAATCGCAGAGGT
>JAFGSL010000499.1 GCA_016934645.1 Anaerolineae bacterium | reverse complement strand
ATGATGTCGCGCGGGTAGATGCGCGCTGTGGGATTGATGGGTTGCCCGTTGACGTCGGCCCAACGTTCGGCCAATGGCATCGGCCCGCCGTCGATGGGTACGCCGAGACCGTCGAAGGTACGCCCGAGCATTTCCTGCGAAACCGGAATCTGCATGGGGTGGCCCTGGAAGCGGACGTGCGTATCATCGATCGAGAGTCCCGTCGTCCCGGCGAAAACCTCGACGACAGCGGCTTCTTCACCCACTTCCAGAACCCGCCCACGGCGTGTCCTGCCGCGCGAATCGATAATTTCTACGACTTCATCGTAACCAACGCCACGCATACCTTCCACGACCACAATCGGGCCTTCGACGCGCGCCGCGCCCAGAATCTCCTGTCCTCCTTGATTGGTGGCTCTCTCCATCACACATACTCCTGTTCGAGTTGATCCATCTGCGTGTTCAGGTCGGTGACCACCGCGTCAATTCTGCTGGCATTGTCGTTGCGGATGCTGGTCTTCATCCGTACCAGGACATTGACGATGGGCAGGTTGTGGATCAAAATAATGGGGCAACCCCTGGCAATGATGCGCGCGGCACGGTCGTGAAAATGCAGAACCGCGCGCAGCATACGAATCTGCTTTTCGATGGTGGCATAGGAGTCGACTTCGTCCAGGGCGTTCTGTTGTAGAATGCCCTCCCGCAGCAGGCGTGCCGTTTCAAGGATGAGGCGTTGGTCATCGGGTAGGGCATCGGGCCCAACCAGCTTGACGATTTGTTGCAGACGGCTTTCACGTTGCAGGATGTCCATCGCCTGCGTACGCAGGCGATGCCAATCCTCATAGCCTTGTTCTTTCCACCAATCGACAACTTCGTCGACATACTCGCTGTAACTATCCAACCAGTTGATGGCCGGGAAGTGTCGTGCGGAAGCGAGGGATTTGTCCAGCGCCCAGAAGCAGCGGATGAAACGTTTGGTGTGTTGGGTGACCGGCTCGGAGAAGTCGCCACCGGGCGGGCTGACCGCGCCGATGATGCTGACCGAACCGGTTGTGCCGCCCAGGGTGACCATCCGTCCTGCCCGTTCGTAGAATTCTGCCAGCCGCGCCGCGAGGTAAGCGGGATACCCTTCTTCGGCGGGCATCTCTTCCAGCCGTCCCGAAATTTCGCGCAGCGCCTCGGCTCAGCGCGAGGTCGAGTCCGCCATGATCGCAACGTGATAGCCCATGTCGCGGTAGTATTCGGCCAGCGTGACCCCGGTGTAGATGCTGGCTTCGCGGGCGGCGACGGGCATATTCGAGGTGTTGGCGATGAGGATCGTGCGTTCCATCAAGGGGTGCCCGCTGCGAGGGTCAACCAACTCCGGGAATTCTTGCAGCACTTCGGTCATCTCGTTGCCGCGCTCGCCACACCCGACGTAGATAACGATGTCGGCGTCGCTCCACTTGGCGATTTGATGCTGGGTGATCGTTTTCCCCGCGCCGAACCCTCCGGGAATGGCTGCGGTGCCACCCTTGACCATCGGAAAGAACGTATCCAGCGCGCGCTGTCCGGTGACCAGCATCTCGGTGGGTGGGAGCCGCTGTTGATATGGGCGCGGACGACGCACGGGCCACCGGTGTAGCATCGCAATCTCTTGCTCGCCATGCCGCATTTGCAGTTTGGCGATAGGATCTACGATGGTGTACTTGCCTTCCGGTGCTATCCAGGTGAGTGTTCCCTCTATATCCGGGGGAACCATCACGTGATGTTCGATGAGCGCCGTCTCGGGCACTGTCCCCAGGAGTGTGCCACCTTGCACGTGATCGCCAACCTGGGCGTGCGGGGTGAAATCCCATTCTTGTTTGCGATACAGGGGCGTCGTTTTGATGCCCCGTCCGATAAAAGCGCCGCTGCGTAACTCCAATACCGGCAACGGGCGTTGGATGCCATCGAAGATGCTTTGCAGCAAGCCGGGGCCTAACTCGACGGAGAGCGGGTATCCTGTGCTGAAAACGGGTGCGCCCGGACGCAACCCTGAGGTTTCTTCGTAGACCTGGAGAGTGAGGATGTCGCGTTCAAGTCCAATGACTTCCGCGATGAGGTGCTCATCACCGACTTCCACGACTTCGAGCATGCCAACGTGCTGCGATCCGCGCGCGCGGATGACCGGGCCGTTGACCCAAATGACCTCGGCGACCTGGGCACTCACTTGCGTTCTCATGCGTTGTCCCCTGCCAGGATATGAAAGACGGTGGTGCGCACGTTGTCCTGGATGCGGGTGAGGCGAGTTTCCAGCGTGTTGTCGTAACGCCGGTGACCGTCCAGTGTCGTCAGAACGATGCCGGTGCCTTCATCAAGTTGGGGGCCACGTTCCAGGTGTACGTTAAGCTGTTCCACCAGGTCTGCCAAGAAGGCATCGTCCAACACGCGGTCTGTGGCGGCATCAGCCCGGATGACAAAGGCTTCATCGCCCATAAAGGTTGCGGCTTCACTGATCAGTCGCCGTGCGATGTCTGGGTAGTCTGAACGCTGGGGAATCGTCGTCAATCGTTGGCGCGCTTCGTCAAAGGTGCGCATCAGCACGTGTTCGCGACGCCGTAATTTGAGCATTTGCGCCTCCAGTTGT
>JAFGSL010000498.1 GCA_016934645.1 Anaerolineae bacterium | reverse complement strand
TGCGCGGTTAAGCTGGCATAGCGCGCGCTCGTCGTCAGGTCGCCAACGTTAATAGAAATACCGGACCCACCGGAAGCGGGGGCCGGACCATGAAACCAGGTCGTCCCATCGCTGAGTGTGACGCTCAAGCGCTCCGCCTCGTCTTCGCGGTAGGGGATCCAGGCCTCGTGCCAGGGAAAACCCCAGTCGTCCGTCTGAGCGCGGAACGCCTCCACCATCCGCCGGGCAAGTTCTGTCTGGATGTAGCTATTAATCTCAGCTCTTTTCAGACGACTGACACCCTCCGCGGTACGATTCTGGAAGGGGAACATATCGCAGTAGTAGATGACCAATTCATCGGGTGCGGCTCCCTCGGTGATCTCTTGTACTTGAGGAAGCGCAGTGATGATCTGATTTTCCAGCAGGAAGGCATAGTCTGCCTCGTATACCGCACTCGGTAGATTGCCCACAGCAGGAATTACAGCCACCCGGTAGCGGAAATAATCCGTCGGCGTAGGAATCGTGCGATCGCCAGAGATGACCAAAGCGGGAAACTCAATGGTGAACACGGCGATGCCGTCCGTGTGAGTTACCGCCGACGTGTTAGGGAGTATCAGTGTCGCTTCCCATACAGAGATGCGAGATTCAGCGCCGTCTCCCTGGTCAGGATCATTGTGCTGTGTTTCAATCGACAAACTCACGGTGATTCCCGTCGGGGGAACCTCGATGCTGCCGACTTCGACGATCAACGTGCGCTCATCCGCCGGGGTCAACATCCCATTGCGGTACAGCACCAGGTGCGGAATCTGGGACGCCTGGGGCGGAACACCGTCGACCGTCTGACCATTCTGCGTGGTGAACGCGATCGTTGCATTTGAAGCCGAGCGCAAGGTGATGCTCGCCTGGGCTTCCAAGGAATCGGCGGATGTCATCAAGGAGGGTGTGCAGCCGAGAAGGAGAGGGATCACGGCCAATCCTAAAATACCTACCCACAACTTGTTCATTGCTATGCTCCTTTCGATATATGGGCAGCATAGCAATCGGATGTCCCAGCGACGTTGCGGTTAACGTCACAAAAAACGTCACAGAATTATGCGTTGCGGAAAAAGTAACACTATGGGTTTGTAAAAACATAATTTTAGAAAGCTCACAGTCCCCGTCCCGGGGACGGCTTAAGCAAAGGCGTTTGCGCGTGCGCCGCCCCCGGGGACGGGGGCTTAGAGCGTGTCTCCAAAACAGGGACTTGTGTGTGCGACTTTTACCCTAATGCAAAATTATTGCATTTTCCCGTGATGTGGGGTACACTCAGATAACACATCGATCCCACAACCCAGCCCAACAAGTGTTGTTTCCGTACGAAAGGGGAACCTCGTGGCTCGTTTGACATTGCACTTCCTGGGACCCCCGCGCGTCGTGTTGGATGGCCAGGACATCCACATCGGGCGGCGCAAAGCCCTGGCACTGCTGACCTACCTGGCGGTGACGAAGCAACCGCACAGCCGCGACGCGCTGGCCGCGCTGCTCTGGCCAGAAAACGACCAATCCCACGCCTTGGGCTACCTGCGGCGCGTGCTCTCCGACCTCAATACCTCCCTGGACAAAGTCGGCTTGCTGATTGACCGGGAAACCGCCGCCCTCGATCAGACCACGGTGTGGATGGACGTGGATGCCTTCCACCAGAAGCTAGCCGCAGGCAGGGCGTGTGCGCATCCAGTATCAGCAGTGTGCGCCACGTGTGTCCCGCGCCTGGACGAAGCGATTGCCCTGTACCAGGATGACTTCCTCGCCGGCTTCAGCCTGCGCGACAGCGCCACCTTCGACGAGTGGCAGTTTTTCCAGGCCGAGGGCTTGCGCCAAGAGCTGGCTACCACCCTGGAACGTCTGGTGGATTGGTATGGCTTGCAAGGGAAGAGCGCCTACGACCAGGCGATCGCGTATGCCCGGCGCTGGCTGGTGCTAGACACCTTGCACGAACCGGCGCACCGCAGCCTGATGACGCTGTACGCGCAGTCGGGGCAGAAGCAGGCCGCGTTGCGCCAGTATGAGCGCTGCGTCCAAATCCTGGCCGATGAGTTAGGCCTGACGCCCGCGCCGGAGACCGCCGCGCTTTCTGCACGAATTCGCGCTGGTGAACTTCCCCTGCCTTCTCAGCAGGTTGCGCAACCACCGGCCGCACCAGTGACTGTCTTCCCAACACCGGAAGCTGTCACTCCAGACCTGACAGACATTCCCGCGTTCAAGGACGAACGACGGCTCATCACCCTGGTGCTGGCTGACGTGAAAGGCTCCACCGCACTCCTGGAGCACGTGGGTGATGAAACCTGGGCGGACATCATGCGCGGCGCACTTCAAGTTCTGGCCACGGAGGTCACCCGCTTAGGTGGCGAGGTGGAACAGATGCGCGCGACGGGCTTGCGCGCTGTCTTCGGGGCTGCTGAGATTCACGAGGACGATCCGGAACGGGCCATCCTCGCCGCCCTGGCTATGGGCACAGCGTTCGACGCCTATTGTACGAGCCTGACCGCGACCACTGATCCCCTTGACCTGCACCTCCAGGTGGGCGTCCACACTGGCGAAGCGATCGTCACAGTGGAACACGAGCCTGGCAATGCGCCGCATTTCACGCTGATGGGCGAAGCCCTCCTCCTGGCCGAGCGGATACAGAGCAATGTGAAGCGGGAGACGCTCTGGGTCAGCGAAAACACCTACCGCCTGGTGACGTCCCTCTTTGCATGGGCGTCGCCTGACGGGAAAACGGTCGTCGCGGGAGAGCAATACGTGACCACGTACCATCCGCTGGCGCACCACACTCCCAGTGACAAAGGCCGGGGCATCGCCGGGCTGTTCTCGCCGCTGGTGGGACGCGATAGGGAGTTCCACGCTTTGGAGGAAGCCGTTGAGCGCGTATGCGCTGGTTTGGGCGGCATCGTCACCGTGGTGGGCGAAGCGGGTATCGGCAAGTCGCGCCTCGTTGCCGAACTGCGCAAATCACCCAATCTGCAATCTCTAAATCTGCAATGGATTGAGGGGCGCTGTCTCTCGTACAACACCAATACCGCATACCAACTCTGGGTCGATGCGTTGCGGATATGGTTGGACGCCACGCCGGATACAGCCCCAGATGCGGTGGCACAAACGTTACGCGCGCGGGTGCAGGCGCTCTGCCCGGAGACCTTCAACGACGTGTACCCGTTCCTGGCCCGGATGCTGTCTTTACCGCTGGACGATGCCGCGACCGCCCGCCTCCAAGGCCTGGCACCGGGGGGATTGCCGGTCCTAACCTTCCGCGCCGTGGAGACACTGCTGGAACGCGCGACCCAACAAGCTCCCTGGATCATCGTCTGCGAAGATCTGCACTGGGCCGATCCGACCTCCCTGGCGCTGCTGGAACAGCTCTTGCCGCTGGTGGATCGCAGCGCGCTGCTCTTGATCTGCGTCTTCCGCCCGGAGCGCGAGCACGCCTGCTGGCACATCTACGAGCGGGCGCTGCGCGAATACGCCCACCGCCATACCGACGTGCGCCTGGACGCCCTCTCGACCGACGAAAGCCGGCAATTGCTGGATAACCTTTTGGTAATACAAACCCTGCCCCCAGATCTACAGGCGCGTATCCTCGAACGGGCTGAAGGGAATCCCTTCTATACCGAGGAAGTGCTGCGCACCTTAATCAACGCCGGCAGTATCGTGTACGATGACGCGACCATGCGCTGGCAGGCCGGGCGTGAGGACCCGGAACACGCTCTGCCCGACACATTGCAGGGTCTGCTGCTGGCGCGCATCGACCTGCTGCCGCCGGGCGCGAAGCGGGTCTTGCAGTTCGCCTCCGTCATCGGGCGCATCTTTTCCTACACCTCCTTGGCCGCCAACCTCACCTCGGCCAATCTGGACGCGCATCTGGTGACGCTGCAACGGGCGCAGTTGATCCGCGAGCGCGCGCGCCTGCCGGAGCGAGAGTACATTTTCCAGCACCAACTGACGCTGGAAGCCGCCTACAGCAGCCTCTTGCGGCGCGCGCGGCGCAGCCTGCACCGGCGGGTGGCGGAGACGCTGGAGCGCCTGTATCCCGACCGCATCGAAGAAAACCTGGGTACCCTGGCCCAGCACTGGGAAGAAGCGGGAGAAACTCAGGTTGCTGCCCGTTACTGGCAACGTGCGGGAGAGCAGGCCGCCGCCCAATACGCCAACGCCGAGGCCGCCCAGTACTTCAGTCGCGCCCTGGCGCGGCTTCCGGAGGACGACCTGGAAACCCGCTACCGGGTGTTGTTGGCGCGAGAAAAGGTTTACAGCCTGCTGGGCCGGCGCGCTGAGCAATATGCGGACTTGATGACCTTGCAGACACTCAGTCAAACAATGGATAACGAGACGCACCAGGCAATGGTCCTCCTCCGCCTCGCGCAATACGCAAAAGAAACCGCAGATACTAGTCTGGCCCCTATATTGCAAGACCTCGCCTCTCTAAACGTAGCAACCTTTGATGCCCACGAGGCGGCTCAGATCTACCTGGAATGGGCCGAGGTGGTGTGGTATGATGAACGTTCAGTCACAAAAGAAAGACTGGACAAAGCGCTGGGATTGGCGCGCTTGACCGGGCAGCGTGACATCGAGGCAAAAGCTTTGCGCAATTATGGCTTATCCTACTTCTTTTACGGCGGTGACTACACTGAAGCTCTTTCCTATCTGGAGCAGGGCTTGCAAATATGCCGCGAGATCGGAAATCGTCATATCGAAGGAATCATATCTGGAACGTTGGCCGCCATCTATAAATTGATGGGCAAGTATGCTGAAAGTCAATACTATGATGAGCGCAGCGTGCTTCTGTGTCATGAATCGGGTGATCGTTATCATGAAGCTTATGCGCGAAGGGGCTTAGGAGACTCTTTCTACAGACAGGGAGACTACACAGAGGCACTGCGACAATGGAAACATGCTTTAAAAATATCCCGCGACGGTCATTGTATCGAACAAATATACTATCACCTTATTCTAATACAAAGAGCGTTTACAGATCGAGGACATTATACTGAGGCATTAGCCTATGACCAGCAGCTATTGTCTGAAGCCCGAGAGACAGGAGAGCGTTTCCTGGAATGGTGGTTGCTCAAAGTTATGGTATCGCTGTGTAATGATTTGGGAGACATCTCTAGTGCATGGGACTTCATTCAACAGGTAAAGGAGATCAATTCAATCATGGGGATCAAAGATTCAGAGATTGGTATATCGCTCTATAAATCTACAGGGGATATCTTAAAATCGTCCGGGGAGTTCGAGCGAGCCTGCCAAATGTATCAAGTTCCTCTACAAAGACTCCGATCTCAAACCCAAAGACCAGGAACAAAGGCCGATTCAATGTGGCTCCTCGTGGGTCTAGCCCAGGCCACGTTATTCAAGAGGGGGCCAGATAGCAGGAGTCAAGCCCTAGTTTACGCCGAAGAACTATTGGCATATTGGGAAGAGAATCCCAACTTACATCGTTATACAGTTTATTACAATCATTATGAGTTTGCCTGGACGTGCTATATCGTCCTGCGTGCCAACCAGGATTCCCGCGCCGACGATGTGCTGGAGCGCACCTACACCCTCCTGCAAGACCACGCGGCGAAGATCCAGGACCCGGCGGATCACCGAGATTTCTTGGAGAATGTGGCCCTGCACCGGGACATCATCGCCGAGTGGGAGCGCCTGCACCCAAGCGCATAGCCCGCACCCGCAAGTTCCCCTTTTAGCGACGGTTCGAGCCGCGAAAACCCGCAAGTAAGTGTACTTCCGTCTGAATTATTGATCCTATGTTCGTTCCTGGTTTGTAAATATCCAGGCGCGTAGGCCGACCACGAATCAGGGAACGAATAAACGAATTTAGACCTCGGATCAACGAGAAACGCGCGTTAGCCAGGTACCCATTCGTTTATTCGCTACAAATTCGTGGTCGGCAAGTCCTACACCCGAACAGTGACCCTGGTTTTAGGTTGTGATTCCCCGCAAGCGTGTTATAAGTAGTACATTTTCCGCTTCATTCATTGATCCCTGTTTTTGACTATTCGACTATCTGACGAACGACTATCGACTATTATCGCAGGAGGGACTTATGAAACACGCAGTCAGCGTCAGTTTGGGAAGTTCAAGCCGCAACAAGCACGTCATCGTCGATCTCAAGGGGCAGACGATCAGCCTGGAGCGCATCGGGTTTGATGGCGACGTGGCGGCGGCGCGGCGCAAGTTCGCCGAGTTGGATGGCAAGGTGGATGTGCTGGGTGTCGGCGGTGTGGATCTGAATCTGTACCTGGATGAGCGCAAATACCCGCTTCACGCGGCCTTGAAGCTTGTGCAGGACGTTCACAATACGCCGGTCGTTGACGGCAGCGGGCTCAAGCACACGCTCGAACGCCGCGTTTTCGAATTGGCAGGCCCGGCATTGGGAGGCATCCCCCATTTCCATAAAGGTTTCGTGACGATGGCCGTCGACCGGCCCGGGCTGGCCCACGCCGTGGCCGACGTCGCCGACGAAGTTATTTTCGGCGACTTTATGTTCGGTCTCGATTTGCCCCTCCCCCTCAAAGGCCTCCGGCAACTCCGCCTGGCGCTGCGGATCATGCTGCCATTCGTCAGCCACTTCCCGATGTCGATGAGCTTCTACGGCAGCTCGGGCAAGGAATACACGCCGAAGTTCACCCGCTTCTGGCAGGCCGCCGATCTGATCGCCGGGGATTTCCTCTTCATGAAGAAGTACATGCCGGAAGACCTCAGCGGCAAGACGGTGGTCACCAACACCACCACTGCCGAGAACGTCGAAGCGCTGCGCCAACGCGGCGTGACACGCCTGATCACGGCCACACCGCGCTACGAGGGCCGGTCGTTCGGCACGAATATGATGGAAGCCGCGCTCACCGCCTACGCGGGCCTGGGCCGTGTCTTGACCCGCGCTGAACTGAATGCCCTCATCGACGAACTAGGCCTGCGTTCAACCGTCGAAGTGCTCAATCCC
>JAFGSL010000006.1 GCA_016934645.1 Anaerolineae bacterium | reverse complement strand
TTTAGGGACTGTGGATAAAGAATACTACTGGAAACACTTTTCAACTTTTGTTAAAAAGGCCGACTTATACACTTGCTTTGTTGAAAAATCACTCTCACTTTTGAAAACAGGGGGACAGTTCGGTTTCATCATATCTAATGGTTTTTTGCGTTTGGATAGTTTCGAAAAACTGCGTGTATTGCTGCTAGAGCAGACATCAATTGAGCGAATAGTTGATTTTACAGACTATGTTTTCGAGCGTGCCAACGTGAAAACCGCTATCTTGTTGTTTACAAAGGCTTTTTCTCAGAATCATGCAATACTGGTAGCAACCACTACCGCAAATGCGGATTTGGAGACTCTCGAATTTGTAGAGATACCACAAGATACTTACAAAGAAACCTACAAGTGCATATTTGATTTATCCATTAGTCAAGAGCAGCAAGTGATAAAACGGAAAGTTTGGCAAAACGCTGTTGAGTTAGGAGCAATATTTGAATTATCCTTTGGATTGAAGACAGGAGATGATTCAAAGTTTCTCACTAATTCAGAAGAAACCAGTAAGCATAAGCCACTCCTTCGCGGCGCGAATATACACAGATATTCCTATGCTTTTGAAGGGGAATACGTTTGGTATGCCCCTGAACAAATGCGGGCACATCGTATGACAGCCAGACCCGGAACCTCTGAGCGATTTGAACAACCCAAGATTCTTGTCAGAGACACAGGTGGTGGACTTCAGGCAACTTTCGATGAGAAGAATTATTATGTTAAGGATGTAATCGTAGTTTCACTTTCCAGTAAGGATAGAAAGCGACTACTATTCTTGACCGGATTAATCAACTCCACACTGATGCGATTCTACTATGAAACCTCTTTTCCCACTCTGCATGTTCAACGTGACGAGTTGGCTTCCTTGCCCATCCGCACCATCGACTTCGACGACCCCGCCGACGTCGCGCGCCACGACCGCGTGGTCGCCCTGGTGGAGCGCATGCTCGATCTGCACCGGCGGCTCGCGGCGGCGCACCTCGCCCACGAGAAACGCCTGCTCCAACAGCAGATCGACGTCACGGACAAGGCTATCGACGCGCTGTACGCGCTCACGCCGGAGGAGATTGCGATTGTGGAAGGGGATGCGTCGCAATCTTGAGACATTCTTTATAAGGCAACCATCAGTTCATCCGGCGTCGCCAACTGAGGTAAGGTCGCGTGACGAAACGGCAGTGGCAATTGCACTGTCATCGCACGAAGGCGGCGCTCCAAGAGCGAGAAAGCAGCGCGGTAGCCGTTGCACAACGGTTGATCAGATGAGGTTCTTATCGAGCAGGCAACGCCTGGGATTGGATGGAGTGTTCATAAGTGGCTAGTGCCTGAAGTGCCTCGGCGTGCGCAGTGTCCCAAATGCGGGCCTGCTCGGCTTCCGGCGCGGCAAAAAACTCGGCGACGGTCAAGCCGCCCAAGAATGGATCACTGTCACGCAGCGGGCGCGCTTCAGATAGTGCCGCGATCTTGACGTCGAAATAGGCCAGCAGTTCGTTCTGCCCGGCAGAGATTTCAGCCTCTTCCGGACGGATCGTTTGCAACTCCGGCACCAACTGGAGCAACGTCGCCTTTTGACGACGATCAAGCCGGCGAATCAACCGAGCAAGTTGTTCCAGAGGTGCGCCGCGCGCTTGCAGTTGGGTCATTGCCAAACCTCCACAGTTTCGATCTTCTATACATCATACCATACTTTAAAATTATCGAAAACACCTGCAAACATTTGCCTTTTACTCTCAATGGGCGAAAATAGGTGCGTCGCACTTTTTGAAGCGCGACGCACCTTTCATAATCAAGGAGGTAAACCATGCTTTATCGACCATTCGGCAAATTGGGTTGGCCCGTGTCCGCCGTGGGGTTGGGCACGTGGAACATCGGCAATCAATGGGGCGCGGTAGATGACGTGACGGCGTGGGCCACGGTGCGCGCGGCGTTCGACAGCGGCGTCAATCTGTTCGACGTCGCCGAATCCTACGGCGATCCCAACGGGCTTTCGGAAGAACGGCTCGGCGTGGCGCTGGCGGGTCTCCGTCACCGCGTCTACATCGTCAGCAAGATCGGGCACTGGGGCGAGCGCACCGGGCAGGGCGTGCCCAAGACCACCACGGACATGATCCGCCTCTGCGCGCACGCTTCGCTGCACCGCCTGCGCACCGACTGGCACGACGTACTGCTTTGCCACGAGAGCAATCTCGCCGATCCTACCATCTACCTGGCGGCCTTCGAACTGCTCAAACAGGAAGGGCGGCTGCGTGCTTACGGCATCTCCACCGACAGCCTCGACGTGCTGAAACACTTCAACGTCAACGGAACGTGCAGCGTGGTGGAAGTCAACTACTCGCTCGTCAACCGCGCGCCGGAAGCGGAGTTGTTCCCCTACTGCGAGGAACACGGCATTGCGGTGCTCATCCGTGGGCCGCTGCGCCAGGGCCTGCTGGCGGGCAAGTACACGCTCGATAGCGTCTTCACGGATTCGGTCCGCACCAAATGGAACAAGGACGGTGCGCAGCGCGCTGGCTTCGAGGCGGATATGGCGAAGGTCGAGAAACTCAAGCAGCACCTCCAGCCGGGCGAGGAAATGGTCACCACAGCGCTGCGCTTCAGCTTCTCGCATCCTGCCGCGCCCGTCACCATCCCCGGCGCGAAATCGCCGGAGCAGGCCGTGATGAACGCCCAGGCCGGCGACCGCGCGCTCAAGGCGGAAGAACTGACGGCGCTCAAGGCGATTTTCTAGTAGACAGTAGACGGCAGACAGTAGACAGGGCTTGCTACCGTAAGTCCCGTCTACTGTCTACCGTCTACCTCTAGCACAAACGTGTAGACAAGGAGACTCACATGCAAGCAGCATACTATGAAGGCAACCGTACAATCACCACCGGCGCGTCGGTTCCACAGACACCCGGACCGGGTGAGGTGCGCATCAATGTCGCGTATTGCGGCATCTGCGGCACCGATCTGCATATCTACCTGGGGCATATGGATAGGCGTGTCAAAATGCCGCAGATCATGGGCCACGAGATGTCCGGTGTCATTGCCGAAGTCGGCGCGGGTGTGACAGGCTGGCAGGTCGGAGACCGCGTTGTCGTGCGCCCGTTAGCGCCGTGCGGGCACTGCCCTGCGTGCGAGGCAGGACACTCGCACATCTGTTACAACCTCAAGTTCCTCGGCATCGACACACCGGGCGCGCTCCAGGGATCGTGGACGGTCCCGGCATATACGCTGCACGCCCTCCCCGATCACTTGCCGCTGGACAAGGCCGCGTTGATCGAACCGCTCGCTGTAGCATGTCACGACGTGCGGTTGGGCGACGTGCAACCCGGCGAGCACATCGTCGTCATCGGCGGCGGGCCGATTGGGACGCTGGTGGCGTTGGTGGCACAGCAAGCCGGTGCGAGCGTGATTATCTCGGAGGTCAACACGTTCCGCGTGAATCTAGCTCGTGAGATCGGGCTGGAGGCGGTGAACCCGCAGGAGACCGACCTGGTGGCGTTGGTCAACGAGCGCACGAGCGGCGCGGGTGCGGACGTGGTCTTCGAGGTGTCCGGCTCGGCGGCTGGCGCAGCCGTGATGACCGATCTCGTGCGCACAAGAGGACGCATCGTGATTGTCGCTATCTTCGCGCAAGCGCCACCGGTGAACCTGCACCGCTTCTTCTGGCGTGAGCTGCAATTGCGCGGCGCGCGCGTCTACGAACCAGAGGATTTCGAAAAAGCCATCGATCTTGCTGCGCGTGACGTCCTTCCCCTGAAGCACATCATCAGCGCGAAAGAGCCGCTAGCCAACCTCGGCGCAGTCTTCGAGCAAATTGCCACAGACCCGAAGTTGATGAAAGTTTTGATTAAGACAGAAGCGTAGACCGTAGACGGTAGACAGGGGAGAGGAACCCCCGTCTACTGTCTACCGACTACCGTCTACTTAAAAAACAAGGAGCATACAAAACCATGAGCATACTAGACCTTTTCAAACTTGATGGAAAAACGGCGTTGGTCACCGGCTGCCGGCGCGGGATTGGGCGCGGCTACGCGCAGGCACTCGCCGAGGCCGGGGCAGATATCGTCGGCGTGAGTCTGACACTGAAACCAGGCAGCGAGGTGGAACAGGACGTCACCGCGCTGGGCCGCTCGTTCACTGGCTACGCCTGTGATTTCGCTGATCGCGAGGCGCTGTACGCTTTCATCGAACAGGTCAAGGCGGAGTGCCCACCCATCGATATCCTTGTCAACAACGCAGGCACAATCTTCCGCAAACCGGTGGCAGACTATCCCGACGACAAATGGGACGAGGTTATCGAGACCAATCTCAACGCGCAATTCATCGTCGCGCGCGAATTCGGGAAAGACATGCTGGCACGCGGTCACGGCAAGATCATCTTCACCGCATCCCTGCTCACCTTCCAGGGCGGGATCACCGTGCCGAGTTATGCCGCGAGCAAGGGCGGCATTGGCCAATTGGTGATGGCACTGTCGAACGAATGGGCCGGAAAGGGCGTCAACGTCAACGCCATCGTGCCCGGCTACATCGCCACCGATCTCACCGAGGCGCTGCGCCACGATCCCGTTCGCAGCGAGCAAATCCTGGCGCGCATCCCCGCCGGACGGTGGGGAACCCCTAACGACTTCAAAGGCGCGGTCGTCTACCTGGCTTCCGACGCATCGAACTACGTCAACGGCATCACGCTTATCGTCGATGGCGGGTGGATGGGGAGATAGATACTATTATCGAGTATCCAGCAGCAAGTATTCAGTATCGAGAACAAGGAGGTTAGGCAATGTCGAAACGTATCGTTCATCCCCCACGTGGCACACAACTACACTGCAAGAACTGGTTGCTGGAAGCGCCGTTTCGCATGCTCCAGCACAATCTGGACCCTGAAGTGGCAGGCGATCCCGACAACCTCATCGTCTACGGCGGACGAGGGCGCGCGGCCCGCAACTGGGAGGCATTCGACGCTATCCTGGCGACTCTCCAACAGATGGACGTGGACGACACCCTGCTTGTACAGTCAGGCAAACCGGTCGCCGTCTTCAAGACCCACGAGGACGCGCCACGCGTCCTTATCGCCAACTCCAACATCGTCCCGGCGTGGGCCACGCAGGAAAACTTCGACAAGTGGGAGCGCGCCGGGCTGATCATGTACGGGCAGATGACGGCTGGCTCATGGATCTACATCGGCACACAGGGCATCCTGCAAGGCACGTACGAAACGTTGGGGGCGCTGGCCCGGCAGCACTTCGGCCAGCACGCCTCGCTCAAGGGGAAGTTCACGCTAACCGCCGGATTGGGCGAGATGGGCGGCGCACAGCCATTGGCAATCACGATGAACGAGGGCGTGGGGCTCATCGTCGAAGTCGATCCGTGGCGGGCGGAGCGGCGGCTCAAGCACCGCTACGTCAACGCGGTGATGGACGACCTCGACGCGGCGCTGCGCGCGCTCGAAGAGCACCGCGTCAAAGGCGAAGCCTATTCCATCGGCCTGATCGGCAACGCCGGTGACGTGTTCCCAAAATTGCTACGGCGGGATGTTATCCCTGACGTGGTGACCGATCAAACCCCAGCCCACGATCCGCTAAGCTACGTCCCCAACGGAATGACCCTAGCGGAAGCCATTGCACTACGCGAAAGCGATTCACGGCGTTACCAGGCCGAAGCCATCCGCACAATGACGGAGCATTGCGCGGCGATGGTCGAGATGCAAAAGCGCGGGGCCGTCGTCTTCGATTACGGCAACAACCTGCGCCAGCGCGCTTTCGACAACGGGCTGATGAACGCCTTCGACTACCCCGGCTTCGTCCCCGCATACATTCGTCCGCTCTTCTGCGAAGGGAAAGGCCCGTTCCGCTGGGTGGCGCTCTCCGGCGATCCCAACGACATTTACGAGACCGACCGTATCATCATGGACCTCTTTCCAGAGGATGTGCACCTCATCCGCTGGATCAAAATGGCGCAGGAGCAGGTCGCCTGGCAAGGATTGCCTTCGCGCATCTGCTGGCTCGGTTACGGCGAACGTACCCGCGCCGGACTGGCGTTCAACGATGCAGTCGCCGATGGGCGTGTCTCCGCCCCCATCGTCATCGGGCGGGATCACCTGGATGCAGGCTCCGTCGCCAGTCCCAATCGCGAGACCGAAGCGATGAAGGATGGCTCAGACGCCATCTCCGACTGGCCCATCCTCAATGCCCTCATCAACGCGGTGGGCGGCGCGACGTGGGTGAGTTTCCACCACGGTGGCGGCGTGGGCATCGGCTACTCGCAGCACGCCGGACAGGTGATCGTAGCAGATGGTACACCCGCCGCAGCACGGCGTCTGGAGCGCGTCCTCACCACCGATCCAGGCTTGGGCGTCGTCCGTCATGCTGACGCGGGCTACGAATCCGCCATTGAGTTCGGCAAGGAGCATGGCATTTGGATGCCCATGATCGCAAAATAGGACTTTTTTGCTATTGCTTCCCAAAACAAGATGATATATTATAGACTCTAAAATCTGGAATAACAGCATTCTTAAAGAGGTAAACCATGCCATCTACGGAACAGAGTATCAATGTGAGTGCTCCGCCTGAGAAGATTTGGGAAATGGTTAAAGAGCCAAGCCGGTGGACTGAGTGGTTCGAGGGTGCATCATCACCGAAAGTCTTGAGCGGCAACGGCGACGCGGGCACCGAAGTCGCGGTGACGATGTCCGTCGCTAAAATCGAAATTCCTACCCGGCTTAAAATCACCGAGGCAATTCCCGGTGAGCGCTGGCGCGGCGATTTTCATAGCCCTGGCGTTACCAAAGGTTTTATGGAATGGCATTACCTGAATATGGGAACGCGGACAAAACTCACGTTCCGCATCGAAGCGGAGCTCCAGGGCGCGGCAAAAATCGCGGAAGGCCGCGTCGTCAAGGGATTTGAAGAACTAGCAGGAAAGACTCTACAAAACCTGAAAACTATGGTTGAATCCTAGCTTTAAGGAGGCAAGAGGCAGGATTTCGTCTTGCACCCGGCTTCTTGCCTCCTGTTTCCTGTCTCTTCTTTCCTGCTTCTTGCCTCCTGTTTCCTGTCTCTTCTTTCCTGTTTCTTGCCTCTTGTTTCCTGCATCCCGCCTCTTGCCTCTTGCCCCGCTCCCGAGTATAATCCTGCGTATGGAAGACAAAGAGACCACGCCAATACGCAGACAATACCTGGATTTGAAAGCCCGTTACCCAGATACAATTCTCTTCTTCCGTCTGGGCGACTTTTATGAGACCTTCGACGACGATGCGGAGACTGCCGCGCGCGAACTGGACCTCGTCCTCACCTCGCGGCCTGTAGCGAAGGGCGAGCGCGTGCCGATGGCAGGTGTACCCCATCACGCGGTCGAAGGCTACATCGCTCGTCTTATCGAAAAAGGCTACCGCGTTGCCATCGCCGAACAGGTAGGCGAACCCACCAGCCGTGGGCCAATGGAGCGCCGTATCGAGCGCGTTGTGACCGCCGGCACGATCACCGAACCGGCAATGTTGGACGAGAAACGCTCCAATTACCTCGCTGCTGTGGTCATCGATGGCAAACGCGCGGGGGTGGCCTACGCGGAAATATCGACGGGCGAGTTCGCCACCACACAACTCGAAGAAGATGGCGACCACGCGGGTGGCATCCTCAACGCCGTCCGGCAAGAATTGTCGCGTCTGCAGCCCCGCGAGGTATTGGTACCAAAAGTCGGCTCGTGGAAGGAACGTGATCCCGACCAACCGGCGACACGTATGGAAGAAGTGCTGGCGGAATCCATAGCCAAGAATATCACGCCGTGGCCCGGCTATCGCTTCGAGGAAACCGCCGCGCGACAGACACTGCTGGAACACTTTGGCGCACGGACGTTGCAGGGCTTCGGCTGCGAAGGCAAACCGCTGGCGATACGCGCAGCGGGCGCGGCGCTCACCTACCTCCAGGAGACGCAACAGGGCCTGCTGCCGCAGATAACGGGACTGCGCACCTACGCCACCGATCGCTTTATGGGCATCGACGCCTCGACACAGCGCAATCTCGAGATCTCGGAGACGTTGCGCGGTGAAAAAGGCGGCTCGCTGCTGGGCGTCATAGACGCAACCAGCACACCGATGGGAGGGCGCCTACTGCGCACACGGCTGGCGCAGCCCCTGTTAGACATCGCTGAATTGGAAATGCGCCTGGATCAGGTCCAGGGATTCGTGGATGACGGTATCCTGCGAGCACACGTCCGCCAGGCGCTCAAATCCATTCCCGATTTGGAGCGGATGACGACCCGCGTGCTTGCCGGGCGAGCCTCACCCCGCGACCTCACCGGCATCCGCGCGACGTTGGAAACGGTGCCGGAACTGCGGGGAAAGCTGGCGGAAGCGAATGAGCAAATCAGCGAATCGGAGAATGGATTTGCGGAGTTATTGGAAGGGCTAGATGCCCTGCCGGAGATTGCGGAATTGGTTGCCGAGGCCATCGTTGATGAGCCGCCGGCGCAGGTCAGCGCGGGGGGACTGATCCGCCCGGGCTTCTCCGCCGAATTGGACGGCATCCTCCTGGCGACGAAGGACGCTCGCGACTGGATCGCCGACCTGGAAAGCAAGGAACGCGAGCGCACCGGCATCAAAAACCTCAAGGTGGGCTACAATAAAGTCTTCGGCTATTACCTCGAAGTGACCAAAGCCAACACGTCACTCGTCCCTGACCACTACATCCGCAAGCAAACGCTGGTCAATTCCGAACGCTACATCACGCCGGAGTTGAAGGAATACGAGAGCCTGGTGCTCAATGCCGAGGAGCGCATCGCCGAACTGGAATCGCGTCTTTTCCGCGAGATATGCGAGCGGGTGGCGGCGCGGGCGCAAGCGCTGTTGAGGACGGCGCTGGCGCTGGCCCGTGTGGACGTGGCGGCGTCACTGGCCGAGGTCGCCGCGCGGCAGCACTATGTCCGCCCCACGTTCGAGGTCGCGCCAGTATTTGCCATCGAAGGCGGGCGGCATCCCGTCGTGGAATACGCGCAACGCGATCCCTTTGTCCCCAACGACCTGGGGATGGATGAGCAGAGCCGCATCCACATCATCACCGGGCCGAACATGGCAGGCAAATCGGTTTTCTTGCGGCAAAACGCCCTCATCGTGCTGATGGCACAGATCGGGAGCTTCGTTCCAGCGGAGCGAGCACACATCGGCGTCGTGGATCGCATCTTCACGCGCATTGGCGCGTCCGATGAACTAGCAGCAGGCCAATCCACGTTTATGGTGGAGATGGTGGAGACGGCGAACATCCTCAACCACGCCACGCCGCAGAGCCTGCTGATCCTGGACGAGGTTGGACGCGGCACGAGCACCTACGACGGCATGGCAATCGCCTGGGCGGTGGTCGAATACCTGCACAATCACCCGGAGCGCCGCGCGCGGACACTCTTCGCCACTCACTACCACGAGCTGATCGAGATGGAAGAACATCTGCCGCACGTGCGCAATTTCAACCTGGCGGTCGCCGAGGAGGGCCACGACGTGGTCTTCCTGCACAAAGTCGTTCCCGGCGGCGCGGATCGCTCCTACGGCATTCACGTCGCGCGGCTGGCGGGCATCCCCGCGCCGGTCGTCCACCGCGCGGAGGGCCTGCTCGAAGAGCTGGAGAGCGGCGAATTCAGACCCGGCACACAGACGCAGGAGCCGGAACTGTTCCAGCCGATGCTTATCGCGCAGGAGCCGCCCGTGGTGGAGGCGCTGCGCCAGATCGACGTCAACAGCCTCACCCCACTGGACGCGATCACGAAGCTATACGAGTTGCAGAAGCAGGTCGAGGAGAAAGGTAGTAAGAAGCGAAAGAGATAATCTTTTTCGACAGGATTTACAGGATTGACAGGATGGGAAAGTGTTATGCAGGATGAGGGGCTGACGGAGAAAATTATCGGATGCGCATTCAAGATGCATAATACACTTGGGCCAGGATATCTGGAGAAGGTGTATGAAAATGCAATGTGCATCGAGTTGGCAAAACAAGGGTTACAGGTCAGGCAACAACAGCCAGTGACTGTGCGTTATGAGGGGCAAGTTGTCGGTGAATACCTGGTTGATCTATGGGTAGAAGACCGCATCATTGTTGAACTCAAAGCAGTACAAGCTCTCACCAAAGCACACGAAGCGCAAGTCGTCAATTACCTTACAGCAACAGGCACCGACATCGGTTTACTCATCAACTTTGGCGCGTCCTCTGTCGGGGTCAAACGCAAACACCACGTCTACAAACCAAAAACCAAGCAGCACTAGAAGTCCTCAGCGAATCAAAACAAAAAAAATCCTGATAATCCTGTCCAAAAAGGAAACAGCGTATGACAAAGAAAAGCACCACACGTGGAAAAACAGCACCGCGAATAGCCAGGCTCATTTTGGGCGCGCCGGTCGCACTCGTGCCAGCGCTCATTTTCGCGTACCTCTTGGCGAATAAGACCAACGGGACAATCGTCTCTTCTGGCGTGCGGCGCAAGTATCTGCTGTACGTGCCGCCGGGTTACGATGCCAGCACGCCGACGCCACTCGTCATCACCATCCACGGGTTTGCCCAGTGGCCTGCCAATCAAAGGGACATCAGCCGGTGGAATCCCCTGGCGGACGAATACGGCTTCATCGTGGTCTACCCATCGGGGATGGGTTTCCCGAAACGCTGGGGCGCTCACGGACGAACCGACCTGCTGAATCCGCCGACAGAGGACGTCACCTTCATCTCCGATCTCATCGACAAGCTGGAAGACGAGTACAACATTGATCCCACCCGCATCTACGCCAACGGGCTGTCGAACGGCGGCGGGATGTCGTATCTGCTGGCGTGCAAACTCGCGGACCGCATCGCCGCTATCGGAACGGTGGCGGGGGCACACCTCTTTCCACTGAGCGAGTGTAAGTCTTCGCGCACAGTCCCGATGATTGTCTTCCACGGTGATGCCGACCCGATTGTCCCCTACGACGGCGGCAAGGCCGGCCCTGCCGAGCAGTCGTTCCCCGCGATCCCGGACTGGGTGGCGCAGTGGGCGCAGCAAAATGGCTGCGACGAAACGCCGGTCGAACTTCCCGCGCAAGGAGAAGTGACCGGCATCAAATACGTGGGGTGCAACCAGGACACCGAGGTCCCCTTCTACACCATTCACGGCGGCGGGCACGCCTGGCCCGGCGGCGGGACGTTGCCGAAAGCCATTGTCGGGCATACCACACAGGATATCGACGCCACGCGCACGATGTGGGAATTTTTCCAGCAGTACACGCTCGAAAAATAGCGTCTCAGCAGATCACAAAATGCTCCGAGGGGATCGCCAGATCCCTGTTCTGGTCTGGATCTGGCGATCCAGACCAAGCAAAAGACGATCTATTGAGTCTGCTCCCGGCTCAAACACTCTCCGCCTTGCCGCTCTTCTGCGACGCATAGCACGCGTCGATGACGCGCATGTTGGCGTCCAACGGTTCCCAGGCGTAGAGCGGTTCGTGAAGGCCACGCACGGCTTCGCTGAGGTCCTGCACTTCACCCGTGTAGTCGTTGGCGTGCTCGACGTAGACCGGCTGGGTCTCGCTGCCCACGATTAGCAGCATCGCCGGTTCCCCGGCAGGCGCGTGCCAACCATACGTCCCGGTCAGCCGGCCCTTTTCGCCCACGACGCTGAAAGGACCACCGTAGGGCGCGTTGAACCCCCATTGAACGGTGCCTAACAAGCCCTCTCCGAAATCAAGCATCGCCGTGCCTGCCATATCCACGTCGAAGCGCTCCGACCACGCCATCGTGGCCCAAGCAGTACGCGGTTCGCGCCCAGCCAGCATACGTTGCGCGTTGACAGCGTAGCAGCCCATATCGTACAACGCGCCACCGCCGATATCCGCCCGCAGACGCACGTTGGCGGGATCCAACGTATCCATCAAGAACGTGGAGACCGTGTGCATAAAGCGCAACTCGCCCAGCACGCCCGATTGCGCAATCTCGAAGGCCTTCGCTACCGTTGGGTTGAAGCGATAGGCGAAGGCTTCCAGGCAATAGAGGCCCATCTCATCGCGCACGGCCTGAAAGGCACGCGCTTCGGCGGCGTCCATCGCGAGAGGCTTTTCGCAGAGGACGTGCTTGCCGGCACGCAGCGCCTTGATGCTCCATTCCGCGTGTAGGCCGTTGGGCAAGGGGATGTAGACCGCCTCAATGTCAGGATCCGCCAGCAGTTCCTCATAGGTCCCATAAGCCTTGGGGACCGCGAAACGTGCGGCGACGTCCTGCGCCTTTTCCAAAGAACGGCTGGCGACTGCCGTCAACGTGGTCAGATTCGCCGTCTGCATTCCCGGAATAACCCGGTTGATCGCGATCATCGCGCATCCCAAAACACCCCATCGAACTGGTTGATTTGCCATGGCTGTACTCCTTTTTGTGGATAAAATGTAGTTGTTCCCGTATCCCTCTTATGGTACGATAGCGTTTGTGGTTTTACTGAAGGCAAGTGTCATTCTACAGTGGAATGAGCTTATCATAAATCGATCATTGTGCAAAAAGTCCAACAGCCAACAAGGAGAGTCAGCTATGAAAACAGAATTACCTTTCCGCCAAATCCATCTGGATTTTCACACCCACGAAGCCATCCCCAGCATCGGCGCGGAGTTCGATCCAGACGTCTTTGCCGACACACTGGTGCAGGCGCACGTCAACTCGATCAACCTCTTTGCGCGCGGGCATCACGGGTGGATCTACTACTTCAGCAAGAAGTACGCCGACCGGCAGCATCCACACCTCACGCGGGACCTTTTGCGCGAGCAACTCGATGCCTGTCACGCGCGCGGCATCAAGACGCCGGTCTACGTCACCGTGCAATGGGATCACTACACGGCGCAGCGCCATCCCGAATGGCGCGTGCTACAAGCCGACGGTCGCCTGGAGGGCACCCCACCCTACGAGGCGGGCTTCTACCGCCGGTTGTGCCTCAACACGCCCTACGTGGACTGGCTCAAGGACTTCGTCCAGGACGTGATGGAGACGCTGCCCGTGGACGGCCTGTGGCTCGACATCGTCGATGCGCAGGATTGCTCGTGCTGGACCTGCCAGCAGGGGATGCGCGCGCAGGGGCTTGAGCCGTCCAATCAGGCGGATCGCATCCAGTATGGCAAGCAGGTCTTGCACAGTTTCCAGAACGAGATGACGCGCTTCGTGCATGAAAAGCTGCCCGAAGCGTTGGTTTTCTACAACTCAGGCCACGTTGGACCGCGCCACCGCGAGATGATGGGGGCATTTACGCACCTCGAACTGGAATCGCTGCCCAGCGGCGGCTGGGGCTACCTGCACTTCCCCATCGCCGCGCGCTACGGGCGCACGTTAGGACTGGACTATCTGGGCATGACGGGCAAGTTCCAGACCTCGTGGGGCGACTTCCACTCGTTCAAGAACCGGGCCGCGCTGGAATTCGAGTGCAACCACATGCTCGCGCTCAACGCCAAGTGTTGTGTCGGCGATCAACTCCTGCCCAACGGGCGCATCTGCCCTGACACCTACAAACTCATCGGCAGCGTCTACGCGCAGGTGGAGGCGAAAGAGGCGTGGTGCGCGGGCGCGGAGCAAGTGCCGGAGATCGGCGTGCTCACGCCGGAAGCCTTCGACACGGCAATCCATCGCGAGCAGACGAACTTCAAGCCGATCCAGGGTGCAGTGCGCATCCTGCAAGAGCTGGCGCAGCAGTTCGACACCCTCGACGGCGAGAGCGACTTCAGCCGCTACAAGGTGCTGGTGCTGCCGGACTTCATTCCGGTAGATGATACGCTCAAAAGCAAATTTGACGCTTACCTTGCCCAGGGCGGGTCAATCATCGCCTCATTCGCATCGGGGATGGATGCCGCGCAAAATGAATTCACGCTCGATATGGGCGTGACGCTCAGCGGCGAAGGACCGTGCGACGCGCAGGGCAACCTGGTGCGTGGCAAAGAATATCCCGGCAACGCCTACGTCGAATACCTCGTGCCGCGCGCGGGGTTCGACACCGGTCTGCCGCAGACGGAACACGCGATGTACATGCGCGGGATGGAAATTGCCGCGGATACGGGCGCGGCGCAGGATGGCGCGAAGGTGTTAGCAGACACGGTCGCTTCGTACTTCGACCGCACCTACGAGCACTTCTGCTCGCACCGGCAGACACCGTCGTCGGGGAAGGTTGTGCATCCCGCCGTAGTGCAAAAGGGGCGCGTCGTTTATTTCAGCCATCCGGTCTTCAGCCAATACCAGACCAAAGCGCCGCGCTGGTGCAAGCAACTGGTCGCCAACGCGCTGGCGCGCCTGCTGCCGGAGCCGTTGGTGCGTATTACAGCACCAACGGCCACCATCGTCACATTGAACGAACAGGCCCAGCACAACCGTTGGGTGCTTCACCTGCTCTACTATGTCCCGGAGCGTCGCTGTGACGAGTACGACGTGATCGAAGATGTGGTGCCGCTGTATGATGTGCCCGTATCGGTCAAAGTCGCTCAGCCGATCGCAAGCGTCAGCCTCGTTCCGCAGAACACGGCGCTGCCCTTCCGCGTGGATGCCGGGCGCGTGGTCTTCATCGTCCCCAAGGTCGAAGGACACCAGATGATAGAAGTCACATTTGCAGCGGAAACTGACCTACCATAAATCATCAGTGTTCAAATTACTAGCGAAATGCGAGAGGATTCCACAGTAAGTCCGGAGGATAAAAACCAACCCAAACGCGCGCGTTAGCGCAACCCAAAACGACACTTCCTGTAAAGTAAGAGTGGATCCAATCACTCACCACAGGAGGTGTCGTATGTGTAATATAACCGAAAATAACCCCAGTAAAGGCGGGGACCTCGCGTGCGCGCAAGGCGATTGCCGGGCGTGTCAAGACGCGCTGGTGTACGCGCACAGCGGGTTGATCCACGCGATCTTGCGGCGGGTAGAGCACGCGGGGCTCCCCTACGCGGAGTTGGTGCAGACGGGGCGAGTAGCGCTGTAGCGCGCGCTTTTGTGTTTTGATCCCTGGCGCAGGGTGCAGTTCACGACCTACGGGGGCTGGCGGTGGAGCGCGCCCTGTGGCCTATCTATGATCAACCGGCCGCCGAGTTCGCCGTCCAGTTTTACAACAAAGTGTTGGAAGGTTATATGATTGGAGAAGTGATGCGGCAGGCTCGCTGCCAGATCCGCAAGGCGCACCCCGACCAGATTACCTGGGCCGCCTTTGTTCTCTACGGTGATCCTACTTTCCGGCTGATAGCTTGACACTGTTGCCAACAAACATCTCCAAGTCAGGTCAACTCTGGAAGATAATCACCAGATTCGCCACCCAGGAATAGACGATCCACCCGAAGCCGAAGCCCGCCGCAAGGAGCGCAGCGAAACCCAGGGCCACGGGATGTCCGATGACCGCGGCGACGCAGGCGAGCAACACAAGGAGCGCCATCCCGGCAGTATAAACGCTCAACACGATCCGCCCCCACCCTTTGTGCGCGTGGAAGATGCCTGCCACGGGCGCGAGGAGCGCCAGAGCGCCCGCGGTGAGCGCGAGGAAGCCCAGGTTACGCGCCAGCAGCGCGAGGAGCACGCCAAATTCGGCGGAGAGTAGGCAGACAGCCATCCAAGTGGAGGCAACCATGTCTTCGTCGGAGAGTGCCAACCGCCCAAAACGGTCAAAGCGCAGCAGCAGGGCAAAGAGTGGATCCGCAACCCACGTGAGGAACGCGAAGAACCGGAAAAGCAAAAGGATGGGGAACACCACAAGCCACAGCGGCGCGAACGCGCGCGCCGCCACCCGCAGCGCCACACGGATGCCGTGCAGCACGCCGACCACGCCCCACTGTTCTTCCTCGGTGAGGCGCGACATCCACAAGAAGTAGCGTAGCAGCAGCCGGTAGATCAGGTTGTGCGCTTTCATCGCCTCGACGATGCCCTCGCGTGCCCAACTCAATGTGGGATCAAGCCGCAACGCCTCGCGGAAGGCGTCGAACGCCTCTTTAACCTTGTCGCGGTGCAGCAACGCCCAGCCGTAGTTGGCGTGGGTGAGCGCGTTCTCCGGCGCGCGGGCCAGCGCCACTGCCAGCGGAACCTCGGCCTCCACCTTGCGGCCCATCCGCACCAGGGCCATCGCCTGCAGGTTAAGGCAAGTGATGTGTTCCGGATCGCACTGCAAGCCCGCTTCAGCCGCTTCGAGCGCGCGCTTCCAATCGCGTTTGCGGACGTAGATACGGCTGACGACAGCGTGGTATGTCGCTGAGTTGGGATCGAGGCGCAGCGCCTCGCGGATAGCGCTTAGGGCGTCGTCCGTGCGATCCTGATCCAGCAGGATCAGCGCGCGGACGTAGTGAGCGTAGTCAGCATCGGGGGCCAGACCGATGGCGGTGCGACTCTCGCGCAGCGCCTCCTCGTTGCGATCCTGGTAGTAGAGGGCCAACGCCAGAAGCGCGTGCGCGTCGGCGTCGTTCGGCGCGGCAGCCAGCGCCTGGCGCAGCGCGGACTCGGCGTCTTTGTAGCGCCGGGTTCGCAGCAGGAGTTGGGCCTGGACAAGGTTTTTGTTCATAGTCAACGCATTGCTCCGCACTAGCCGCCGGATTGTGATCCGGCGGAAGCAGGAATAGTGTTAGCGCGTCGACGCCACAGCATTAGCGATCCACGAGTAGAGAATCCAGCCCCAGAAGAAGGCTTCACTCAATTGCGCGCCCAACGCGATGCCGTAGAGCCTTAGAATCAAGCCACCGACAGCAAGCAGCGCCAGGACGGCGGTATAAGCAACGAGGAACCAGCGTCGCTTTCCGGCAGGGAAGTTGAAGAGTGAGGCAACCGGCACGACCAGCATCAGCATATTGAACGCCGCGGTCAAAAACAGGTATTGCCCCAGCAGCAAGCCCGCGCCCAGGCAGCCAATCGCTGCCACCAGGCAGCCAGCGACCCAGTTCGACGCTGTGATGTCCTCATCGGAGAGCGCCAGACGTCCCATGCGGTTGAAACGCAGGAGCAGGTTGAACAACGGGCGCGCCGTCCACGAGAGGAAGACAAAGAGCGTGTAGAGGATATTCAGCGGGATGAGAACTGGGGCAAGTCCCGGATATTGCAGTGCCGCCCCAGTCGCCAGGCGGTTCAGGAAGTACACGCCGAGGATCAGCCCCCAGCGCGTGTTCGAGTTCAGGCGTGACATCCACAAAAAATAACGCAGCATCACCCAGTAGATGGGATTGCGTGCTTTGAGCGCCTCGACGACGCCCTCCCGCGCCCACGCCGACTGCGGATTCAGGCGCAGTGCCTCGCGAAAGTGTTCAAGTGCCTTCTCGTGCTGGCCGCTGTGCAGCAACGCCCATCCCTGATTGGCGTGGGTCATCGGATTCTCCGGGTTCAGCGCGAGGATCGAGGCAAGACTCTGCCCGGCCTCATCCCGTCGCCCCAGCTTCACCAGCGCCGTTGCGCGGATGTTATTACACTGGATGTTCTGGGGATCGAAGCGCAGCCCGACCTCCACGGCGTCGAGCGCCTGCTGCCACTTCCGCTGGCGCAGGTAGATGTTGCCCATCACGGCGTGAAAGCGCGGCATTTCTGGGACAATGCGGATGGCAGTCCGGATCGCGGAGAGCGCCTCGTCGTACTTTTTCATTTCCGTGAGGATGATGGCGCCGATGTAATGTCCGTCCGGGTCGCCGGGCGCAAAGCGCACCGCGGCCTGCGCTTCGAGCAGGGCATCGGTTTCGTGCCCCAGGTGCAACAGGGCGACCGCCAGCAGCGTATGCGCTTTGGCGTCGGTGGGGTCTTCAGCGATCGCGCGCCGCAGGAATGCGTCAGCATCTTTGTAGCGCGCGCGTTGTAGTAAGAGTTCAGCTTGGGCTAAATGTGTGCTCACGGGTTTCCTTCAAAACAAACCACGAATCTTCACGAATCTACACTAATTTTTCCGTTCGTGAAGATTCGTGAAAATTCGCGGTGAAAATTAATCATCCTGACTCTGTACGGAAGACTCTGCCTCGACTCAACCAAAAAGTCCTTTGCGGCCGCCGGGCGCACTGCCCGGCAGCTTGAGGTAGGCGAGGATGTCATCGTACAGACCGCTCTGGTTGGAGTAGATGGCATAGTTGCGCGCCGTGGCAAACCACTCCTTGGTCGTCGGATGGATAGTCTTGACCACGTCAAGCAGGTCGTTGGTGCGCACGGGAGCGACAGCACCGGTGCGCATCGCTTCGCGCAGCTTGTTCTCGACGGCGACGTCGATCGCGCCGCGCAAGTCCGCGCCGGAGAAGTCCTCGGTCTGCCGCGACAGCCGCCCGTAGTCGATTTTCTCCGTAGGCTTGCCCGCAAGCAGAATTTGCAGGATAGCACCCCGCGCATCCACATCGGGCGGGGGAACGAAGATCACGCGGTCGAAGCGGCCCGGTCGCCGCAGCGCCGCATCGAGGTGCCACGGTGCGTTGGTCGCCGCGAGGACGAGCACGCCCTCGTTGGAAGTGTCCACGCCGTCCAACTCCGAGAGGAACTGGTTGATGACCTGCCGCCCGGCGCTGTAGCGCATATCGGAGCGACTCGCGCCCAGGGCGTCGACTTCGTCGAAGAAGAGGACGCAGGGCGTATTGCTGCGCGCCAGCTCGAAGATCGCGTGCAAGTTGTGCTCGCTCTGGCCCAGGTACATATCCAGCACATCGTGCAGGCCGATGGCGAGGAAGTGCGCGTTGACCTCTCCGGCGGTCGCCCGTGCCAGGTGCGTCTTGCCGCAGCCCGGCGGGCCGTACATCAGGATGCCACCGCCGAGTGTCTTGCCGTAGGCGCGGTAAATCTCAGGATGGGTGAGCGGGTGGATGATCTTCATGCGAATCTCATCCTTAAGCTTTTCCATCCCGCCCACGTCTTTGAACGTCAGTTGTGGACGCTCAATGTCCGACGATGGCTGCGGCGCGGCCTCTTCGCCCGCGGTGACGAACACCAGGTCGTTCTCCGGCGGCGGCGTGGCGGCGGTCTTCGGCACACTGCCGGACAAACGCCGCGCCAGGTCATCATCCGCCAAAGTCGGGTCAGCGGCGATGGCGTGCCCGTAGACCCGCGTGGCAGTGGCTCGCTCGCCGGTCGCCAGATAGACCCGCGCCGCCAGCAGCAACGCGAGGGCCGGTGGTTGCGGCCCCCGCAAAAGTTCTTCCAGGATCACCAACGCCACGTCGATCTTGTCCTGGCGGTAATACGCCTCGGCGAGCGCCGTCTTGACGGTGTCGTCGTCCGGTGTGAGATCCAACGCGCGGCGGTAGGTTTTCGCGGCCTCGACGTAGTCACCGTTTGCCAGCAGCAGGTCGGCCAGATGTTTGTGCAACGGCGCAGAATTGGGCGTCGCCGCGGCAGCAGCTTGCAGCGCGCGGATCACATCTTCGTTAACGCTCATACCTATTCGAGGCGCCACACACGCAGATCATCGAGGCACACGGTCACGTTGCCATCGTCATACGTCGCTCCACCAATGCCGATGCGCCCGGTGGGGAAGATGTTGCTCTCCACCTGCCCAAGCATCACGCCATTGACGAAGACCGAGAAGTAGCCCCCTACCCGTTCGATGCTAAGGTAGTTCCAGCCAGTGGGGATAATGTTCTTGGATTCCGTCCAGGAAATGAGGGCGTCCTGCCACTCATCATCCTGAAGTAAGAAAAGCGCGTAGGATTGATCTTCCGGCGAAACCTCAAACCAGTAGAGATTGTCACCATCGGGACCGAACCCAAGGCCGCAAGTGGCGTCTGTCCCCGCATCGGAGGTACAGGCGACCTCGGCCACAAACTCATCCGGGCGGAAGGGTTCGTACCATTCCCAGGCGGTCAGTTGGGTGCTCTTGATCAGAATGCAGTATTCCCCGTTTTCGGGCTTCATATAGTTCACGTCATCGGTTTCGGCGGTCGCGCCCCAGTTGTTGCGGTTGTCGCTGAAGTCGTCCTCAAAGCGCAGTACCGCGCTGGAGGGCAGGTCCGTCTTGCCAACAACGTACCAAGAGTACCACCCATCGACCGAAACATTGTAGATGGATTCGACCGTTTCGCCGTCTGCATCCGTAGCCTTTATGTCGTACAACAGGGTGTTATCCAACCCCTCGACCACGTAGGAACCGCCGCTCTTGAGCGCCACGCCGCCAAGCCAATCATCGCCCCACGAGTCGCTGTCGGAGGGAGAGACGTACAATTCAGCGATAATATCTTCGGAGTTGTTGATCACTTCCAGCGATGCCCCGCTCATGACCGTCCAGAAGGTATCTTCAGAGATCTCGGCCTCCCAAATGGTTTCGATGATCTCGCCATTCTCGTCTTCGGCTTGCAGATCGTAAACGCCGGCGGGGATACCGGTCACAATATAGCTTCCATCCACAAAGATGATATCGTCCTCAAGCCAGTCGTCGCCCCATTCGTCTGCGTCGCTTGGCGAGATAAAGATGTACCATATCTCGCGACCGGATTGGTTGAAGATTTCCAACTCAAAACCCTCTTCCGGAACTTCTGTAGGTTCCAGCACAGCCGTGGGTTCCGGCGTCGCAGTCGGTTCCGGCGTCGCGGTCGGCTCCGGCTCCGGAGTCGCCGTAGGTTTCGGTTCTTCCGTCGGTTTCGCAGCTTCGGTTGGCGCAACCGTGGCGGGAGCGGGTGTCGGCGTCCCGCGGAAGGCATTACATGCCAATGAGATAATCATCAAAACCACCACAATTAATACTGTCCAACATTTATTTTTCATCGCAATAACCTCCTTCATGGTCAAACGATAGTATGAGGCATGCCATACAAAGCATGGCACAAGACCGAAAAACTTACCCCCTATGATAAGCGGTTTTTAGTGAGTGTCAAAACTCAGGGCTATAGCATTTAACCTAGTATTTTCTCGACCTATGGCATGGCAGGATGTAGCCCCTCCCCAATCCTTCCCGCGTGCGGGAAGGATTGGGGAGGGGGCAAACCTAAAGTGCACTAGTCTTGCTGTCAAAACGCCAACTCCAGGCAATTGGATTTTTCGGCCCATTGCGGTAGAATGGTCTAGTAACCTTGCGAAGGTTGCGAACAAGTATGAATTATGCGGTTGTGATGTTGTCCACGATCATTTTTGTTCCAAACCTCGTTTGAACCTTCGCAAGGATAACTAGAATGGCAACAGGAGGAGAGAAATGCCCAACCCCTATAATCCACAAGAGATCGAACCGAAGTGGCAGGCACAATGGGAAGCCGATAGCCTCTACCGGTCGGTGATCGATCACAGCAAGCCCAAATTCTACGCGCTGACAATGCTGCCCTACCCCAGCGGCGATATCCACATCGGCCACTGGTACGCGATGTCGCCCAGCGATGTGCGCGCGCGCTTCAAACGGATGCAGGGGTACAACGTCCTCTTCCCGATGGGGTTTGACGCTTTCGGGCTTCCTGCCGAGAACGCTGCCATCCAGCGCGGCATCCATCCCAAGACGTGGACGCTCGCCAACATCGAACGCGAGCAACAGCAGTTGCGCTCGATGGGGATGATGATCGACTGGGAGCGCGAGGCGATCTCCTGCCTGCCCGGTTATTACCGCTGGAGCGAGTGGTTCTTCCTCAAGTTCTACGAGATGGGGCTGGCGTACCGCAAGAAAGCGCCGGTGGACTACTGCCCCAACTGCAAGACCACGCTGGCGCGCGAGCAGGTTATCGGAGAAGACCACATCTGCGAACGCTGCGGCACGCCGGTGTTCAAGAAAGACCTGGAGCAGTGGTTCTGGAAGATCACGAACTATGCCGATGAGCTGCTGGATTTCTCGAAGATCGACTGGCCCGACAAAATCCGCCTCGCGCAGACCAACTGGATTCAACGCAGCGAGGGTGCGGAAGTCACCTTCACGGTCGCGCCGGAGGACCTCCCCCCGGCCCCCTCCACAAGTGGAGGGGGTGAGAGAGAAGGCGACCTGGTGGTCTTCACCACCCGGCCCGACACGCTCTGGGGCGCGACGTTTATGGTGCTGTCGCCGGAGCACCCGCTGGTGGACCGCATCACCAAGCCGGAATTCCACGAGGCCGTGGAAGCCTACAAGCTGCAAGCCGCCCGCCAAAGCGAGATCGAACGCATGAGCACCGAGAAGGAGAAGACCGGCGTCTTCACCGGTGCGTACGCCATCAATCCGGTCAACGATGCGCGCATCCCCATCTGGATCGCGGATTACGTGCTGATGACCTACGGGACGGGCGCAATCATGGCCGTCCCGGCGCACGATGAACGCGACTTTGCCTTCGCCATCAAGTTCGGCCTGCCCATCATCCCGGTGATCGACCGGGTGGACGGCTTCGCCAAATCCTTCATCATGGGCGGAACCTCAAAGCCAGAATTGCTGGACGCCCTCAGCGAAGCCGGCATCGACTTCATCCGTGAGAGCGGCGCGACGTTCGTCAGGCTATCCGTGGACCAGGTCGACCGCTACGCCGAAATCGTCCAGGCGCATCTCAAACCGGGGTGCTGGACGGAAATCGTCGGCGCGCGCTGGCTCTTCGTCTTCGAGGATGCAATCATCCCCTTCGATGGCGTCGAAGCTGAAGAAAAAATCCTGGCACGTTGCAAGACACTCAACCCATCGACGGCGGAGTACCGCACGGTGATGGAAATGTTGTGGAGCCTCCCCTTCTACCGGGATACGCTCTTCCACGCCGAGTACGGGAGGATGATCAACTCGGCGGCGTTCAGCGGCACGCCCGGCGACGTCGCCAAGCAGCGCGTGACCGAGTGGCTCGAGGAACGAGGGCGCGGCAAGGCCGCCGTCAACTACCGCCTGCGCGACTGGCTCATCAGCCGCCAGCGCTATTGGGGCGCGCCGATCCCCGTCGTCTATTGCGACACGTGCGGCGTGGTTCCAGTGCCCTACGAGGATTTGCCGGTGTTGCTGCCCGATGACGTGGACTTCATGCCGACGGGCGAAAGCCCGCTCAAA
The DNA here is from genome assembly GCA_016934645.1 of Anaerolineae bacterium. The sequence goes on along the minus strand of JAFGSL010000006.1, from coordinate 702 downwards.
TACCACGAAGGCTTCCTGCACACCACCTGTCCCAAGTGTGGCGGCCCCGCGACGCGCGAGACCGATACGATGGACACTTTCGTGTGCTCATCGTGGTATCAATACGCCTATCTCAGCCCCTATTACCGCGAAGGCGAACCGGTCAACGGCGATGCCCTGCCCTGGGATACGGGGGAAGCGAAGTACTGGGTCCCGGTGGACACCTACACGGGCGGCGCGGAACACGCCGTGATGCACCTGCTCTACACGCGCTTCTTCACCAAGGCCCTGCGCGACGCAGGCGTGGTGGACTTCGACGAGCCGATGCTGCAATTGCGCAACCAAGGCACGATCCTCGGCGAGCCGCGCTGCGGGGATTGCGTGGAAGTGACTGGCACGTGGGAAGGCGCGGCCTTCAAAGCCGCGGGCGTCACCGTCTACAGCTTCAAGGATCAGGCGACGTGGCCTCACGCCGAGCGCGGCGCGACGATGGTGCGCGGCGAGGTGGTGGACCGCGACGACGTCAGCCTCAAGGTGCAGACGTCGGAGGCGGGTGAACTGGTCGTCGTGCTGATCGACGAGGACATGCCCGTCGCCATCCCCGGCAAGGAAAAGGGCGGCACAGCCAGGGACATCCTCTATCACCTGGACGTGGAGAAGATGTCCAAGAGCAAGAAGAACGTCGTCGCGCCGGACGAGCTGGTGGCGCAGTACGGGGCCGAC
>JAFGSL010000497.1 GCA_016934645.1 Anaerolineae bacterium | reverse complement strand
TCTTCTTCAAATGGTCTACGATCTCGTCGTGACTCCATATCTCCTCCTGCCGGACGCGACTAAGGCGTAACCGTATAAGTTAAACTGCTTGCAGTTTAGAAATCCAGGCCCGCCTTACGAGCGGCCTCGGCGAGAGCTTTCACGCGACCGTGATACTTGTATCCACCACGATCGAACACTACCTTTGTCACCCCACTGGACAAGGCTCGCTCAGCCAACAATTGCCCTACAACCCGCGCCTGCTCGGTCTTCGTCATTTCAGCAACCTGCTGACGAACTGCCTGATCTACTGTGGAAGCTGACACCAGCGTGCAGCCCACACTATCATCGATAATCTGCGCATAAATGTGATCCAGGCTTCGGAAGACACTGAGACGTGGACGTTCTGGCGTGCCGTGTACAGTCTTGCGAATGTGCACGCGGCGCCGCGTTCGGGCTTTACGACGATTAATTTCCGGTTTCATCTTTTTCTTTCACCCTCGGTTCCACGTTTTATTAACGATTAAACTACTTGGTTTTACCAGTAGCGACTAACCAACCTTGCCGGCTTTGCCAGCTTTGCGACGCACGACCTCGCCCTGATAGCGTATACCCTTACCCAGGTATGGTTCCACAGGACGCCAGGCGCGAATCTCCGCAGCGACGCGACCCACCACTTCCTTATCACAACCACTGACTGTGATCGTGCTGGTGCGCGGATTCACCTCAAAGGCAATACCCGCTGGCGGCGCGACGACAACAGGATGGGAAAAGCCCAAGCTCATCACCAGGTTCGTCCCCTGGAGTTCAGCCCGATAGCCAGTTCCCAAAACTTCCAAGATCTTGCTGTAGCCCTCATGAACGCCGACCACCATGTTGTTGATCAGGGCGCGGGTGAGACCGTGCAATGCCTTGATCGCACGCTCATCATTAGGGCGCGTAACACGCACTGCGCCATCCTCAAGTGCGATTTGCATTTCAGGACGAAACTCGCGCGTCAGCTCGCCTCGCGGGCCTTTGACCGTCACCGTATTTCCATCAATTTTCACCTGCACCCCAGCTGGCACCGGGACCGGCATCTTTCCTATCCGTGACACTTTGACCTCCCTACCCGTTTACCAGACGTAGCAGATGACTTCGCCACCGACGTTAAGCCGGCGCGCCTGCTGGCCCGTGATGACACCCTTGGGCGTGGAAAGGATGGCAATGCCCATTCCACTGCGTACCCAAGGAATATCCTTAGCCCCCGTATAGATACGCCGACCGGGCTTACTCACACGCGTCAGGTTGGTGATCACAGGTCGTTGGTGCTTCAAGTCACCCTGGTACTTCAATTGGATGACCAAGCCTCGACGCATGTTCTCGTCTGTGACCATTTTGTAGTCTTCAATATACCCTTCATCCTTGAGAATTTTGGCAATTGCCATCTTAATCTTGGATGCGGGCATAGCAACCGTCGCATGCTTGACCATCAATGCATTTCGAATGCGTGTTAACATATCAGCAATTGGATCTGAAGTTGTTATCATCTCTCTACTCCATTACCAACTGGACTTGACCATGCCGGGGATTTTCCCCTCTAAGGCCAACTCACGAATACAAATCCGGCATAAGCCAAAGCGACGGTAATACCCACGCGGACGTCCACAACGAGAACAGCGGTTGCGTACCCGTACCTTATACTTCCGCCGTGTTTCGCGAATCGGCATTGATTTTTGTGCCATACCCTTACTCCTTCTTTGAAACTCGTTCGTTCACAAGCTCTAAAGTACCGCCATTAACGCTGGAAAGGCATCCCCAGCATTTCCAAGAGGCGACGAGCCTCTTCATCGGTTTCAGCCGTGGTGTTAATGGTTACTTCAAATCCTCGGATTCTATCGATTTTGTCATAATTGATTTCCGGGAACAACAATTGCTCGCGCAGCCCCAGGGTATAATTGCCCCGCCCGTCCAACTTGTCGGGCACACCCCTGAAGTCACGCGTGCGCGGCAGTGCCACATTGATCAAGCGGCTCAGGAACGCCCACATCTTTTCACCGCGCAACGTCACCTTGACACCAATAGCGCGGCCCTCGCGCAACTTGAAGTTAGCGATCGATTTACGTGCCTTGGTGATGACCGGCTGTTGCCCGGTAATCGTTCGCAAGTCCCCCACGGCGTACTCCAGAGCTTTGGGGTTGTCTAGAGCTTCACCCATCCCAATGTTGAGTACCACTTTACGAATGCGCGGCGCCTGCATCACATTATCATAGCCAAACTCTTTTATCAAATTAGGCGCGACTTCTTCACGATAACGCTTCTGTAACGGTTGCATATTGACCTTCTTCCAGAGCAGGAGCCTGCTACTCTATCACCGCGTCGCATTTGCGGCAGACGCGCACTTTACGTTCATCGACGACAGCATATCCCACGCGCGTAGCCTGGTTGCATTTCGGACACACGAGCAGCACGTTAGAGACATCAATCGGCGCTTCGAACTGAATCCGCCCACCCTGCATCTGCGAGCGACCGGCCCGCTGGGCGCTTTGATGCTTCGTCACCATATTGACTTTCGAGACCACTATGCGACTTCCCTTGTCTAGGACCCGCAGCACCTCGCCGCGGACGTCCTTGTCTTCACCAGTGATCACTTCAACCATATCACCTTTTTTTATACGATTCATCTCAATACCTCACACTGGTCCTACAACACTTCAGGCGCCAGGGATACGATCTTCATAAAACCTTTTTCACGCAACTCACGCGCTACTGGCCCAAAGATGCGGGTTCCGCGTGGATTTAAGCCCGAAGAATCCAGAATGACGGCGGCATTGTCATCAAAGCGAATATAGGAACCATCGGAACGTCGATATTCTTTGGCTACCCGCACAATGACCGCACGAACGATTTCACCTTTCTTCACCGAAGACGTGGGCGTAGCCGATTTGACTGTCGCCACCACTTGATCGCCGATGTAGGCGTAGCGCCGACGCGAACCACCCAACACATGAATGCACAGAATCTCCTGCGCACCGGTATTGTCTGCAACTTTTAACCGCGTTTCTTTTTGGATCATGGCGATAACTCCTTACGCGGCCCGTTCCAGGATCTCTTCGACAGCCCAGCGCTTATGGCGGCTGTATGGGCGCGATTCGATGATGCTCACCCGGTCGCCCAGGCGACAATCATTGTTTTCGTCATGCGCCATGTATTTCTTCATCTCGCGCACAACCTTCTTGTAAAGCGGGTGGCGATAGCGTCGCTCCACGCTCACAATCACGGTCTTGTCCATCTTGTCACTGGTCACAACACCTGTCAGACGACGACGACGCTCTCTCATGCCGCTGCTCCTTTCTGCGCCAACGCTGCAACTAACTCGCGTTCACGAAGAATTGTCAGAATACGCGCAATGTCTTT
>JAFGSL010000496.1 GCA_016934645.1 Anaerolineae bacterium | reverse complement strand
CAGTAGATCACAAATCTACGTTTGTAGTAACCACTTCAGTGGTTTTTCAACGACTAAAGTCGTTACTACGAGCCTAAATTTCGATCTACTGAGACTACAAAAGTCTCGCCCCAGATCTGCTGGTGTAGTCTGGTGTTCGGCACAGATTCCTGCAGAATTAGGCAGCACGTGAGACTTTTGTAGTCTAGCGTCAGCTAAAACAACCATCATCCAACCGTGAGAGGCAAAACCTATGCAGCGTGATTTAGACACCCTGATGGCAGACCGCGATCTGGACGCTATCGTCGTAAGTGGCAAGGTAAAGGGCAACCCGCCGCTCATCTATCTGATCAACGGCGCGCGCGTAACGCAAGCCCTGCTCGTCAAAAAGCGTGGCGAAACGCCGCACCTCATCGCCAGCCCCATCGAGCGCGAGGAGGCCGTCGCGACAGGGTATCCGGTGATTCTCACCACCCGTTACAACTACAGCGAGCTGTTGAAACAGCACAACGGTGACGCACTGGCTGCGTCCGTGGCCTACCAAGCCGCCATCTTCGATGATCTAGGTGTGACCGGGCGCGTGGGCGTCTACGGCTACCGCGATCAGGGCAGCGCCTACGCCTTCCTCAAGGTGCTGGATGCCGCACTCCCCGCCATCGACATCGTGGGCGAAATCGACGACAACCTCATCGAGGAAGCGCGTGCAACGAAAGATGCCGCCGAAGTCGCCCGTATCCGCGAGGTAGGTCGTCGCACCGCCGAAGTCGTGCACCAGACCGTATCCTTTTTGCAAGAACACGCCGTCGGCGTGGACGAGACGCTGCGCCATGCGACTGAAGACCGCGCACTCACCATCGGTGACGCCCACGCCCAGATTCACCGGCTCATCACACTGCAAGGTTTGGAAGATTCGGAGGGCTTTATCTTCGCTGCCGGACACGATGCCGGCGTGCCGCACAATCAGGGCACACTCGATATGCCGCTGCGTCTGAGCCAGACCATCATCTTCGACATCTATCCACGCGAGATCGGGGGCGGCTACTTTTTCGATATGACACGCACTTTTTGCCTGGGATATGCGCCTGAGGCCGTTACATACCTGTATCAGGATGTGAAGGATTGTGTGGCATATCTAAGAGCGGCGCTGAAGGCTGGCGAGGAAACGCGCAGCTACCAGCAAATGGCTTGCGCCTTTTTCGAAGCACGCGGGCATCCAACCATAGGCAGCAATCCGGCGACGCTCGAAGGCTACGTCCACGGCTTAGGGCATGGCGTCGGCCTGGACATTCACGAGTCCCCATCGTTTTTTGACTACGCAGGGAACACCGCGTGTCTGACACCAGGCCACGTCTTTACCCTCGAACCGGGATTGTACTATCCCGACCGGGGCATGGGTTGCCGCATCGAGGACACGCTATGGCTGGACGAGCACGGCGACGTCTGCAATCTCACCGATTATCCTTACGACCTGGTTGTGCCGATGTAGCAGCGCTCTCCAAATCACGCGCGCTATTTTGTTTGTGGTCTGATTTGCTCAGGCTGGATCACAACCCAGCCCACTTTCGACTATAAGAGACTATGCCTAAACGCCAACTCATCACCACCGGAAGCTTTGTGCGGCTGGCCCTCCGCATTATGAAGTACCTACCTTTTAGGGGGAGGGGCATCGTTGCCACGTTTTGGGCACGCATTGTCACGTGGGTCAAACCGCCAATGTACTACGCCGCGCGGGCCAACCTGCAGCACGTCCTGGATGAAACTGCGTCGCAGAAGCAGCTCAACAGGACATTGTATCAACTTTTCTACAATACGGGGCGACGTTATTACGAAACCTTCTACAATCTCGGACGTGGGATTATTCGCGCAGAGAACTTCCGCCCGTCGGTGAGCGTCCCGGCGGAGACTATGACGCACTTCGAACAGGCGCTGGCGATGGGACGTGGGGTGTTTGTCCTGGCGTGCCATATGTCGAACTTTGACTTGGGGGGTATAGCCCTGGCGCAAAACCTCCCCGTCTCTTTACAGGCGCTCTCCTTAGCAGATCCCACACCCGATGTAGAGGCGTTCAATCAACTACGGGAGCGTTGTGGTGCACACATGACGCCTATCAGTTCCCAGGCGTTGCGTGAGGCAATGGAACGCCTGAAGGACGGTGGAGCCGTTGTCACTGGACCGGACTATCCTGTTCACGATGGAGATGAACCGGTGATGTTCTTCAGTGCGCCGGCAAACCTGCCAAGCGGCTACGTGCGTATTCCATTGCGAACCAAAAGTCCCATCATCGTTTTGGCGCCGCGCTATGAGGATGGCGTATACAAAGTCATCGCCAACCCGCCGTTTGAATTGGAGTACACCGGCAATCGAGAGCAAGATGTGACGGTGAATCTACACCGTATTCTGGAGCAAGTCGAGGACTTCATCCGCCAGTGCCCGGACGAATGGATGATGTTTGCCCCGGTGTGGGTTGAGGGTTAGGGGGTGCGGGTTGTGCGTCAAGGGCGGTGAGGTATAAGTAGTAGATTGTAGCATTTGTGTTCAGAAACAAGGCCAATCTGCTCCATCTGCGTGCAACCTTTGGTTGCCCATCTGCTGATAGACTTTCACAATGCGAAAGGACAGGGATAACCATGCGAATCTTAGGGATTGAGACGTCGTGTGATGAGACAGCGGCTGCCGTGGTAGAGGATGGGCATACCATTCTCTCTAACGTGATTGCCTCACAGGTGGATTTGCACGCGCAGTATGGCGGCGTCTTCCCTGAACTGGCCTCGCGCGCCCACGTCGAAGCCATTGCGCCGGTCGTCGAGCAGGCGCTTCGCGATGCGCACGTGGGGTGGGATGACCTGGATGCTATCGCGGCAACATATGGGCCAGGGCTACCTGGATCCTTACTTGTGGGACTGAATTTCGCAAAGGGTGCAGCGCTCGGTAGGGAATTGCCGCTCGTCCCAGTGAACCATCTTGAGGCGCACCTGTATGCCCATTGGCTCCACACCGACACCGACGGCGCGCCGAACAACGGCGCGTTCGATGATGCTAATGTATTTCCCGTTCTGACCCTCATCGTCTCCGGTGGGCACACAGAGCTGATCTTGATGCACGACCATGGGCACTACACCTACCTCGGCGGGACATTGGACGACGCGGCGGGAGAAGCATTCGACAAAGTGGCGCGGCTGCTGGAACTCGGCTATCCCGGTGGTCCCGCCATCGAGCAGGCCGCGCGGCAAGGAAACGCACGCGCGTTCAATTTCCCGCGCGCTTGGCTGCCGGGAACCTACGATTTCAGCTTCAGTGGGTTGAAGACGGCGGTGTTGCGCACGTTACAGCGCTTCAACGGGCCGCGCTCCCCCCGCTTCTTCGTCGATATGGCGGCGTCATTTCAGGCGGCAGTGGTCGAAGTGCTGGCCGAAAAAACCGCACAGGCGGCGAAGGCTAACGATGCCCGAGCGGTGCTCTTGTCGGGCGGTGTCTCTGCCAATGCCTCGTTGCGGACGGCGACACGCGCTCGTGTGGAAATTCCTGTCCATGCACTGCCACTCATTCTCTGCACCGACAACGCCGCCATGGTCGCCGCCGCCGGGACATATCGTTACCAGGCTGGTGTGCGTGCTGGATGGGCCCTGGATATCGAACCAGGGCTGCGGTTGGCATAACAAACGCCGGAAGAAACATCCGGCGCTTTAACCCAAATAATATCCCAAATATCCCAAATTTTATTTGGGATATTTTTGTTTATCCCGGAAGAATCAAAAGCAGCTTTTAAGGGGTTTTTTGTAGCGGGCTTCACCCCGCTACAAAACCCCCTCTTTATCCCCAGCCTTTAGACCACATTTGTGGCTAGCGAAAGCCTGAAGTACTTTGCGTCAGGAGAATGATAAGCTTCTGATGGAGGGGAGAGATAAAAGGTTTTCGATAATGGTCAAGACGGTGTGGGCAGTGGCATCCCACGAGAAGCGGCGTAGATTCGCCGCGCCACGCGCGATAAGATCGTGCCGCAAATCGACATCATCGAGCAAACGCACCAATCCCGCGGCGATGGCGGATGTGTCAAGCGGATCCACCAAAAGGCCACCGTCACCCACCACCTCGGGTAGGCTTGAAGTAGTGCTCGCCAGCAACGGAACACCACACGCCTGCGCCTCCAACACAGGAAAGCCAAACCCTTCGTACAGCGAAGGATAGGCGAAGACCTGTGCTCCAGAGATCAGCGCGGCCTTGTCGGTCTCGGCGACGTAGCCAGGAAAAAGCACCCGCGCTTCCAAGCCTAATTCGCGCACCCGCGCGTGGATCGGTTCAGCCAGCCAACCCGCCGGCCCGGCGAGTAGCAACGATAAATCCGGCCTCTCTGACGCGAGATGCGCAAACGCCTCGATCAAACGCGCCAGATTTTTACGCGGTTGGAGCCGTCCCATAAAGAGGATATACGGGCCGGGGATGGCGTAGCGCGCCCGCACAGCAGCAAGGGCATCGGCATCGCGTACCGGTGCGAGATCGCTGTCGTAGCCGGGATAGGCGACGGTGATTTTTGCGCTGTCGATGCCGTAGGCCTGCACCAGCGCACCCCGTGTGGCGCACGAGTCGGCGAGGATATGATCAGCGACACGCGCGTTCCAGCGGGTGCTCCAGTCCAGGTAAAGGCGCTGTTTGCGCGGGTGCGCCTCGGGGAAGTAACGGTAACCCAGGTCATGGATCGTGACCAACGTCCGCTTGGGGCGCACCAGGGGTAGAACGTGCGCCGGGACAAAAAGTAGATCAGGTGCGCGGTGCGCCATTTCCCATGATAGCCGTAGATGCGTCCACAGCCTGGGGAAAGGAATAATACGGATCGCCGCGCCGGGAAAGGCCTCCGGTTCTGGTGCAGAGCGGAAGTACAATCGGGTCTGGTATCGCGCGTCGAGAAATGGCCCATCCAACTGGGACAGCAGTGCGCGAATCAGGTGGTAGGAATAGCCCTCCGTGCCGGTCGGCGCGGCGCTGAGCGCACGGCTGGCATCGATCCCGATTATCGGCTTACCGGCTATCAAAGGCGCTTTTTCCACTCATCTTCATCATTTAATCGACAGGATTACCCGACTGATGATCATCTGACTAACGACGCACAAAGATTCGCGCTCGGACTATTATAGCGTTACCGTCATCCACGGAATCGGCGTGAGCAGCAAGAAGAAAACGATGACCATCGCCCATCCCAACGCCTTCCGTTTGGCATCCAGCGGCGTGAGATCGTTAAGGGGCGGTGGATGGCGCGGCCCGATGAAAAGGCCCAGTGAACCGATCATCAGCCAGGTCATCCCGCCGTAGTTTCGCCGCAGCAGTAGGAAAATGCCCCAACCCCAGATGGCTATGAGTGTGAACCGCGCGATTTTCCACGCCGTGCGCCCCCACATCGCGTATGCCACGTGCCCGCCGTCCAATTGTCCCACTGGGAAGAGATTGAGCATCGTCACCAGCAAACCCACCCACGCGGCGAAGGCGATCGAACCGCCTGTACTCGGTGGAGAAAGCCACACATCCTCGCGGGTCGCCCGATCGGGCAGGATACGCCCGTGGACGATGTACTTTGCGGCGAGATAAAGCAGCGAATTCCCTTCCTGGAGGACTTCAACGGGTTCGCCGGCAGGAATATCCATAAATGTTTGCGGCGTCCCCACCTCGGAGAGCGAGAGGCCGATGAAGAGTAAGGGAATAGCAATGAGCAGACCTCCAATTGGCCCCGCCACGCCGATATCGAAGAGCGCCTTGCGGCTGCGCATAGGACTGCGTTGCACAATCACCGCCCCCAACGTCCCCAAACTGCCCGGCAGCGGCAGAGGGATGAAATACGGCAGGCTCGCGGGCGAACCGTGACGGCGTCCGGCAAAGTAGTGGCTCATCTCGTGCGCCGTGAGGATCGCCAACAGGGTCAACGCAAAGGGCCATCCCTTCAAAATGTCCTGGAGACGCTCGGGGATCAGGCTTCCCGCGGGGATCGCGTTTTCGTGGAACGCACCAATGTACAATGTCGACAGCAACGTGAGCACGAAGAGCAAGATATTGATCCCAGGTTTACCCGTTTTCTTATCTGCCACTGCCGGGATGGCCTGCAAACGATGCTCGTCTTCCACCTCGGTCAAGAGTGGTGTATAGCCCAGGGCCGCAAAGCGCTGCACGATTTCCTCGAAAACGGCCTCCTGGTCGCCCTCAATCAGATGCCCCGCAAACTGGACAGGTGGCTTTTCCTCGTTGGTAAGCACGCGCACTTCTTCGATGATCATAAGCGAACGCAGCGCAGCGCGGAGTTTATCCACCGGCAGTGGTCCCGGTGCAGGGGTGTGAGTGTGATTTTCTATATCAAGTGATTCATCCACGGTGTGTTCCTTTCACCTTATGCAACATTAAGATTGTAATAAGTAGCGCCAGGATCAGATCGAGCACTGTGTCCAGACGTAGGCCAATCATTGGCACCGGATCAGCCCGTAGCAGCGTCAGTCCGGCAGAGCCGAACCAGTACAAGACAAGAGCTAATCCCCCATGTTTTCCCAAGGCCACTGCCAACAACGCCATGACTAGCGCCCACACTGCCCCCAGCGGCTGCACCGCATAGCGCAGCGTCACCGTCTGATAGATGTCGGGCAGAAGCGCGGTCAACCACTGTGCACCGCCCACCGCCGCGAGCGTCTCACGACCCCAGGCGCACCCGGTATCGATACAGCCCCACCAGGCGCCCACCGCCGTAAAAAGTACAGCAGGCGACAGAAAGCTCACGACCGCCGACACAGTATAATGCTTCACCACTGCCCACAACCCAGCTACGAGCAGCGCGCCGATCATAGCACTACTACCGTGCAATCCGCCCACGCGATCCAAGCGCAGGAGCAGTACGGGGTGCTGCGCGAAATACGTTGTATTACCGAGCACGTAGCCCACACGCCCAGCGATCAATGCCGCCAACGCCGCACCGCAAATCCAGAACCGCATCATGCGGCGGTCGAACCCGGCGTGCGGTGCCCGCTGCCACAACCACACCCCAGCGATAAACGCCCCGGCAGCGACCTTCAGCGTATATACGGAAATCCACCAGAACCCTACACGCATTACGCCAGGAAGTATAACACAACGCGAAAAGTTAGCCATTAGCAACCAGCGGTCAGCTATAGCAAAGCCCCCCTCCGGAGAGGGGGGCTGAATGTCAGTGCGAAAGCAATCGAGTCTTTAATATCGATTACTTCAGTTCGACAATCGCGCCAGCGGATTCGAGCTTGGCCTTGGTATCCTCAGCCGCTTCCTTGCTCACCGCTTCGACGACGTTGGAGGGCGCGCTCTCAACCAGTTCCTTGGCCTCTTTCAGGCCCAGGCTAGTGATCTGGCGAACGACCTTGATGACCTCAATCTTCTTGGGGCCAAAGTCCTTGAGGACCACGTTGAACTCAGTCTGCTCCTCTTCTG
>JAFGSL010000495.1 GCA_016934645.1 Anaerolineae bacterium | reverse complement strand
GTAATCCGGCACTTTTTTCTCAGGATTGATGAAGATTTCCGCCGGGACGCCGTCGAAGAATTTCTGCACCCGCTGCCGCCGCAACTCTCGGCGAATCACGTAAATGTCGAGGGCGCTGGATGGCGCGGGATTGCCGCGCAGAATCGTGCCGCTGACGACGATGCCCTGCGTGTCCGGACAGCGTTCGAGGATGAATTGGACCGCCTCACGCAGCGCTTCTGCATACGGCGCGGGCAAGTCGGGCCAGCGGCATTGTGCGAATAGGCTTTCGTTATATGCGACCATCCTACACCACCTGACTTTGTTTACGCCCAGGGGCCAAACCCAACTGCACGAACATCCACGGCGCGCCTGCACCACCCCAGAACCCCATTAGCGTGTAGCGGATAAAGCGGAAGAGCAGGGCTGGTTCCAAGCTGGAAAACGCCGCGCGCAGTCCCGCCCACAAGCCAACGATCACCGCCGCGCCCAAGGCATACCGTAGCACCCGCTTCCACAGCACGCCATCCACCTCGAAACCAATCCAGCGCGCCTGTATCACAAAACCGATACCCATCCCCAGCAACGTCGCGCCGCCGGTCACGCCATCCTCGGTGGGAAAAATGAGCATCAACGGAATGGCGAGTGCTGCTACAAGCGCCAATTGCGCACCGACACCCATTCTGGTAAGCCATTGTTCGCCGCGCTCCCCCCATTGCAGGTATATAAAGAGCAAGAGCGCACCGATGACGTAGCCACCGAGTAGATCATGGGGGAAATGAACACCCAGATATAGCCGCGAAAGTGGCACCATAATTATGAGCAGCCCTGCCAACGCCCACAACCAGGTGCGGCGAACGGTCGCCGCCAGATATCCCCACACAACGACTGCACTTTGCGTGTGGTTGCTGGGAAAACCACCAGTACCGCCCACATCAGAGAAGGCCCACACCCGTGCGTCATATTGTGCGGGGCGGGGTTGGGCGAAGAACACCTTCGCTATCGCGTTTATGTAAGTGGAGATAAGGAACAAAAATGTTACCCGCGCGCCTGTACGACGATCCAGGCACCAATAAATAAGAGGTAAGAGGAGCAAAAAGAATAACTCCTCACCAGCAAATGTGAATGCCCTGAAGGGAAAATCCAACGCTGGATGAAACTGCTGAAGCCACAGAATAAAGGTGATACCCCAATCCATAATTTGCTGCAACATGACACCCTCCTGAGAAAAATAACAGTTGGTTTAGCCCAACGTCCGCTCCGGCGGCTTGCTGAAGAGACTGTCCGGCGCTTTAGGGGGAGCGAGCAGCGCTAGTTTCCCTGTTTCAATGCCGATAGTGACCGGCGTGTCACCGTAAGGATCCCCATCCAGGTGCACAGCGACCGTGGGGATGGTCTGGACGGTCATCGTACGTGCCAGGGCGTGCATCACTTTGGGATCGTGCTGGTGACGCCCGCTGAACAGGTGCATCAAGTGCCGCAGAACATAGGAAAAGCCCAAACCTTTGAAGACGAAGATGTCCAGTAACCCATCATCCATCCGTGCGTGCGGAGCAATGTTGAAGAAAGCCGCGTAGAGTTGAATATTGCTGGCAAGGGCCATCAGCGCGCGGGTACGAAAGGTACAGCCCTCGATAACGATACGCGAGCGCACCCCGCGGAATGCCGCCGCGACCGTAAATCCCGCGATGATGTAGGGCAGGGTGCTCAACCGCTTGGCAATACGCGGGCGCGGCTCCATGTATGCTGTGATTTCGGCATCCAATCCCAACCCGGCCCAGCAGATAAAGTAGCGCTCGTTGATAACACCTGCATCCACCCGCTGTAGTCGGCTTCTACACAACGCTTCCCCCACATCGCGCACATACAGTGGCGTGGCGATGGAGAGGAGGGGCATGCGCAACTGGTGCGCCAGGATGTTGCCAGTTCCCACAGGAACGATGCCAAGCGCCGTCGACGCCCCCGCCAGACCATTGACGGTCTCATTGATGGTGCCATCGCCGCCAGCCACCAGGACGATATCCAGCCCATCCCCAACGGCGCATTGTGCGTAGCGGGTGGCATCACCAGGCTGCGCTGTTTGCACCAGGTCCATCTCCCAGCCACACTTGTACATATATTCCGCCAGTCGTTTCAACGTGCGGGTCATATCCCACGGGCCGGCAGTGGGATTGTAAATCAGGAGCGTTTTATACTTCATTGGTGCGTCAGGTTCCTTCCCTACGCTAAACGTGTGGTACGGTGGGAGTATAGCATAAGCCTTGATAGAAGCAATTGTGATTAGCTGTCAGCAATTGGCTTACAGCGATCAGCTTTCAGCCGTTGAAGGCCAATCGCTGATAGCTGATCGCCAAAAAGGCTAAGGTGATGCCGGCGAACGTCAGCCAATCGGCGCGGCGCATCTGCAAATCGTGCCAGACAGTGCGCTGTGGTGCGAACACAGAATCCTGTGCAGATTCGGGGGCACCCATACCGCGCGCCGCCAGCGACAGTGTCAGCCGGTCGCTCATTCGCAGCGTACCGATGATGACGGCAACCAGTACGGGCAAGTAATTGCGGAAACGGCGGAAGAGATTGCCCTCCGCCACCCATCCACGTGCAGCTTGTGCTTCGCGCACTGTCACAAAAAGCTGCTGGATCGCCGGGAGAAAGCGCAGCGTCAGGCTGAGGGTCAATCCCCACGTATACGGCAGTCCCAGGCGGACACAGGCCTGGACGAGCGCACGTTGGTCGGTGGTAAACAGCAACGCGCCGACGAAAAAAGCGATGACCAGCGCGCGCGTGGCGAATAGAGCCGCCTGGAGGAGCCCTCCCACCGTCAGCCGAAGCGGCCCAACAGCTAAAAGCACATCGCCGGAAGGAGCGAAAAATGGCTGCAAAATCAGAATTAGCACAATCAGCAACGCCATCTGCCGCCACAAACGGCGCAGCACGCTCCAGGGGATATGACTACCAAGCAGAAGCAAGTGCAGTCCCAGCAGGAGCACACCTTGCGCCGCTACGTTGGGCAACAGGAACGCCGTGACGAAACCCAACAGCATTCCCCATAACTTGACGCGCGGATCGAGCCGGTGTAGCCAGGAATCCCGGTGGACGTAGAAATCAAGTGCCACACTCATGGCGTCGCCTCTGTTACACGGCTCAAAACCTCATCCGGCATGCCGTCAACGACCATACGCCCGTTTGCCAGTGCCACCACGCGATCGGCGCGGGCCGCCAATTCCATCTCGTGGGTGACGATGATGGCCGTCACGCCAGCGGCCCGTCGCTCGGCCAGCCACGCAAGGAGTCGTGCCCGTTCGCGGCCGTCGAGGCCCACCGCCGGTTCATCCAACGCCAGGATCGGCGTATCGAGTGCGGCGAGCGCGGCAAGCGTGACCGCACGCTGCATCCCGTAGCTCAAGATGGAGGGCGGCGTCTGCACGAACGCGGTCAGTTCGAAACGCGCCAGTGCCCGTTCCACGCGTCCGGAAACGTCGGTAAGATGTAGAGCGCGGACGCCAAAGGCGACTTCCTCATAAACCGTTGCGGCGAAAAGCTGCTGCTCCGGGCGCTGAAACAGGAAGCCCACGTCGCGAGCCAGGTCGCCGATTGTGCGCCCGGCGGCGTCTTTGCCACGTATGCGTATCGTGCCGCACGTCGGGCGCAGCAGGCCGTTGAAATGCCGCAGCAACGTGCTCTTCCCAGCCCCGTTTGGCCCGATGATGGCGACGAACTGGCCCTGCGGGATCTCAAAGTTGACGCCGCGAAGCGCAGCGTGCTCGTCGGTGTATGCAAAGTGGATGTCCTGTACCGCAATAGCTGGCTCGGTAGACAGCGTGCTGGGTGCTCCCAAAGCGGGCCACAGGTGGGGTGGATAGAGAATCCCGGTTTCGACCAGGTGAGTCTCGTCCCGCAACACCTCGACTGTAGGCATGGGCGACGTGGCTGTACCCTCGGCGAGTACAAGCACCGTCGGTGCCAATGCGGCAGTCTGTGGGCGAAAGGTCGTCAGCAGCAATGTCACGCCGCTTTGAGAAAGCGTTCTGAGCGCTGCAAGCACTTCGGTGCGACCCTGCGGATCGAGTCCACCGAGTGGCTCATCCAGCAACAGAACACGCGGGCGCATGGCCCATACCGCTGCCAACGCCAGCCGCTTCTGCTGCCCGCCGGAGAGCGCCCAGGGCGAGCGCGTGCGTACGTCCAGCAGACCAAAACGCCCCAGCGCCTCCTCTACCTGCATGCTGATGTGCTGCGGCGGGGTGCCTAACGCTTCCAATCCCCAGGCAACTTCATCTTCAACGGTGGAATTGAAAAGCTGTGTGGCGGCGTCTTGAAAGAGCAAACCAACTGCGCCGGTTGGTGGCATTTTCGCCAGGACATCGTAGCCTGCCACGTGCGCTACACCAGAGATATGACCGCCAGTATAGCGCGGAGCCAGTCCCGCCAGCACGTGGCACAACGTACTTTTCCCACTGCCACTGGCGCCCATCACCGCTAATGCCTCCCCGCTTTCCAGATGGAAGGTAATGTCCCGCAACGCCTCGGTCGCCGGGAGGTCCGGCCCCGGCGGCGGATAGGCGAAATTCAGACGTTCTGCACCGAGCATATATTCTCTTTGATGGCAGTCATGTTTTTCGACAGGACTAACAGTATTTTCAGGATAAGAAAGCTTTGCTTATCGTGTTAATCTTGTCCAGACAAAAACGCATGGAGGAGGGCCACTGCTGCCTCCTCCATGGGGATGATTTGTTGGTTACTCAGCGCGGCGCGAGCGGGTTTCCAGAGGCGGGTAGGCACGGCGCACGGCTAAATATAACGGAACGCCGATCACCCCGCCGCTGATACCTTGTAGGGTATTGAAAATCAATCCCGAGGTAGCAACGCCAACGCCGTACATCAGTATCTCGGCGGCGAAATAGCCTGCGACAATGATGGCCGTGCCGATGACGACGGATAGCAGCACCGACACCGGACTGATGCGCTTCCGCACGATCCAACCCATCGCCATCCCCTGCGCCCCGTGGATGAGCAAGGAGTACACTGCATACTGTGGATAGGCGAGTATGTCCGCCAGGGCCGTTCCCATACCGCCGGCAAACATCGCCACCCAAGGGCCAAATGCATACGCCGTAAAGGTGATGGCCGCATCGCCCAAGTGGACGTACCCCGTCGCGGGGAGCGGAATCTGCACGAGCACCGTCAACACGAAAATCAACGCCCCCATCAGGGCGATCAAGGTCATGCGGCCAATATCTACATCACGCGACATCTGTTCCTCCAAAATTTGCCTTGTTGTCATCAGTTAGGTAGCCCTGATCATAACATACTCAGTGCCACTGACAAGGAGCGGGACTACAAAAGTCTCACGATGTATCTTGTCGGGCCAGATAAAGTTTATCAGTAACCTCAAAAGTGCAGATGTCTGTTGAGACTTTTGTAGTCCGTGCCTTTCCTACTCATCATCCTTCTGTGACCACGGCACCCGCGAGAGGATAGCGTCTTTCGCACCTCGCGCATAGTCAGAGAGCTTCTCCAACCGTTGCTCCAATTGCTGCGAAATCCCAGAGACTTGCCGCTCGATGAAATACGCCACACCCAAAGCCCCCGGCCCGGTATGAACCCCCAGTTCCGTTGGCACATACAGTAGGTATGTCTCAACACAATGGAGCAGCTTTTTCAGTTCTTCGAGTACGTACGTGCCTTCAGTTTCATCTTCAGTATAGTGAACGGCCAGGTGAACAGGGTTATCCTGAACGTCGTCTACGACCTTCTCGATCACCGCCGCGATGCCCTTGCTATGCCGACGCGCTTGTCCGATCAGACTCACGCGATTGTTTTGCACCCGAATCAATGGGCTAATTTTGAGCAAGCTCCCTACAGTACTTGCCGCGCTAGATAAGCGCCCACCCTGGAAAGCGTATTTGACCGTTTCCAACAACGCAACCACACCCGCATTAGGAACAGCCGCACGCGCGCGCGCAGCGACTTCATCCTGCGAGGCCCCTTCAGCCGCTGCGCGCGCAGCCTCCAACGCCACAAACCCTTGCCCCATCGCCGTCGTCTGCGAATCGACAACCTTCACCGGCACGGGACTGTCCCGGCCCGCGATTTCGGCCAGGTTACACGTGCCGCTCTGTTTGCCCGCCACATGAACGGCGACAATGCTTTCCGCCCATTGTGCCTGTCTCTGATACGCTTCGAGAAACATCGGCATGGCCGGCACGCTTGTAGAAACGGCCATATCGGGATTGGCGCGTAGCTGCGCAAAGAAGGTCTCCGAGTTCATGTCAATACCTGAACGATACGAGACTTTGTCCATGTTGACCCAAATGGGCACCACTTCAATCTGGTATTGTTGACGTAGGGCTTCAGGGATGCTTGCGGTCGAATCGGTGACGATAGCAACACTCGGTTGTGTGTTCAAGCTGACCTCCTGATCATTGGCATTTCCCCCAAATTTTAGTAAGATAGTGTATCTGATTGATCACTAAATGCAAATGAATTGAGGAGGGCGCGATGGCGCGCATAGCAGTTTTCGCTGGATTGATTGTCGATGAGGCGGACAACCCGGTAGATGTGTCTTATATCGGTGGTGTGCCGCATTATGTGGTCAACGACGCCGGCTTCCTGCGGCACATCCCCTCAGAGAAAGTAGATCGACAAGTGCTCAGTGTCATGCAAGAAGGCGTGCTCGAAAACCGGGAAGCCGTCGTGCAGGGAATGCTCCAGTTCCTGGGAAAGGATGACCTCTTTACGAAAGCCGCCGTCGATGCGTCGATTGGACAGATGCCGGAGAACATCAACGCATTGCTTAACACAGGATTGCCTGAGGATGCACGACAGTGGCTTGGTCTAATGGGACTCCGCATCGTGATCGATTTCCACGGTGATGTGATCGACGTTATCATGCCCGGCAGCATCGAGCCAGACGAATAAAACGAAGCTACACCTATCACCCCCTAATCGCCCCATAGAAAACGATAATCCCCCTCTACGAGGGGGATTGCCGGATGGCCCCAAGGGAATTCGAATCCCTGTTTCCGGCTTGAGAGGCCAGCGTCCTAGGCCACTAGACGATGG
>JAFGSL010000494.1 GCA_016934645.1 Anaerolineae bacterium | reverse complement strand
TCGCCTTCTCCTGGATTTGCTGGCCGATTTCGCGCACTTCCAACTCGTGCGTCAGCACCTTGACCAGATGCTCCATCTTGTGCGCCAAGCGATCCACCTCCAGGAGGCGTTGCGACTCCGACATATCGATACGCATATTTGACGCCAACAGATAGACGAGCAGACGCGGATCTTCCAACTGTTGGATGAAGCGCACAGCCTCATCAGGGAATTGTGGGATCAACTCCGCCAGGCGCGTGGCAACGTCCAACAGGCTGCGACGTAATGCTTCTTCGATCACCGAGCCTTCGACAATGTCAGGCGTCAGGCGGATACGCGCTTGGAGATACGGTTCTTCCGTAGTCCATTCGACCACGCGGAACCGTTCAAGGCCCTGGATGAAGACCGTGAGTGTGCCATCGTCGGAACGCATGACACGGTGGATAATCGCCGCCGTTCCTACCTGGTACACCTGTGTCGTCGAGGGAATCTCCACGGATGGGTCCTTCATAGCCACTAGGCCAACCACACGATTGCCACGATCCACATCCTCAATCAAACGCACTGAGCGCGGTATGCCCACCGCGAGGGGCATCACAATATAAGGAAACGCTACGGTGTTCCGCAGCGGTAGAATCGGCAACTCCTCCGGAATACGGCGGATCAAATCATCGATATTTTGTTCTTGTGTGTTAAACCAGGGTAACATGTAGCCCTCCAGTCAAAATAAATCCAAAGTCGAATATCACATCTACAATGCGTGCGCCGGATCACAATTCGGCAGTCAGATAGCGCACATAGCTTTAGCTTAAGGGATTATAACACACTCATATTAGAATTTCATAAGCGGCGCGTAGATAAATCATCAAAAACCGGTATAATCTCCCTATGCTTATCGATACACACGCTCATCTGCAACACGTCCGCTTCGCGGACGATCTGGATGTGACGCTGGCGCGCGCCGCCGAGTGCGGTGTCACAGCGGCAATCGTGCCTGGCAGCACTCTCGAAGACAGCCGCGCCGCCGTCGCTTTGGCGGAACGCTACACGGGCACACCCTGCGCGCTCTATGCCGCCGTCGGCGTCCACCCGACAGACGCAGACAGCCTCACGTCTGCGACGCTGGCCGAACTGCGCGAACTGGCGCAGCATCCGCGCGTTGTCGCCATCGGCGAGATTGGCCTCGACTATTACTGGCCTCGCATCCCCGACCGGGGCTGGCCCTGCGCCGAACCGGCACAGCAGCGCGCCGTTCTCGAAGCGCAATTGGCGCTGGCCGCCGAACTATCCCTGCCGGTTATCCTCCACGATCGAGAAGCTCATGCCGACATCCTGGATATACTGCGTGCCTGGATGCACGACCACCCCGAACGCTACGGCACGCTTCACGCCTATGCCGGTGGGCCAGCGCTACTGCCGGAGGCACTCGCCCTGAACCTCTATATCGGTATGGATGGCCCGGTGACATTCAAGAAAGCCACCGGCCTTCACGAGGTCGCGCAGCAAGTACCGCTCGATCGCCTGCTCCTGGAAACCGACGCGCCCTATCTCACACCGCACCCTTATCGCGGACGGCGCAATGAACCCGCCTACGTCGTCTACGTCGCCGAGTGCATTGCCGCGTTGAAGAACCTCGCCGTAGAAACCATCGCCGATGCAACTACCGCCAACGCCCAACGTCTTTTTCGACTGTATCCGGCGATAGATTGACAGATTCGCATCTGCTCAATCCACTGACGGTTATGGTATAATACACGCACAATCCAGCACCAGCGCGAGAACGAATGAAATCAGAGGGATTACAATACATCACGATGTTACGGGATGAGCTACCGGCCATCCACGCAACCATGCTCGAAGTTCAAAAACGCCTCCCCGACCCCGTCGCCCCCGCGCTGGCAGCTATCATCAACGGTGGTGGCAAGCGCCTGCGCCCGGCGTTGGTGCTGTTGTCGGCTCATATGTTCGACGTAGACACAACGGGCGCCATCCCCGTTGCCGCCGCAGTCGAAATGCTGCACACCGCCACATTAATCCACGATGATCTGATCGACAGTGCACTGGTGCGGCGGGGAGAACAAACGTTGAACGCAAACTGTAGCGCCGCTGCGACCGTTCTCACCGGCGATGTAGCCTTCGCTTGGGCCGCGGAACTGGCGACACGCAGCCAGAGCCTCAAATTGATGGAGCGGTTCTCCGAGACGCTAGCGATCATCTGCAACGGCGAACTCAACCAGATGTTCGCCAACCGCAACCAAATCCCGACCGAGGCCGACTATTACGACCGCATCTTCTCCAAAACAGCTTCCCTCTTTGCTCTCGCTGCAGAGAGCGGCCCATTACTGGCACATCATGCCGAGACTGATATACAAAAGCTAAGGATGTTCGGCAAGCTCCTCGGCGAAGCCTTCCAAATCGTCGATGATGTGCTCGATTTCATGGGCGACGAGGACACACTCGGTAAACCAGTAGGCAGCGACTTGCGCCAGGGCATCATCACCCTGCCGGTGCTGCACTACAGCCACAGCCATCCCGATGATGCGCGAATCCACGCTGTCCTCTCGCGCGACGAGCAAGCGCGCGATGAGAATGCTATCCAATCCCTGATTGCCGATCTACGCCAATCCGACGCCGCCGAGTGGGCTATGCACCAGGCCGAAACGCGCAGCACGGAAGCCCAAGTGTTACTCGATGCCTACCCCGACACGCCCTATTGCCGGGCTATGCAAGAGATCGCTGCCTTCGCTGTGCGCAGGCAACACTAGACCTCAATGAGCACCGTTCTGTCCGTCATCATCGTGAGCTGGAACGTGTGTGATCTGCTGCAACGCGCACTCACCTCTGTCTATGCCTCATGGGACAGCCAATCGGAACTGGAAGTCATCGTTGTGGACAACGCCTCGCACGATGACAGCGTTACCATGCTGCGCGCGGACTTCCCCAACGTGCGGGTCATCGCCAACACAGAAAACCGTGGGTTCACCGGTGGCAACAACCAGGGCCTCGCCGCCGCCACAGGTGACTACTTGCTCCTACTCAATCCCGATACCGAAGCCGTAGCGGACGCGCTACCGCGTATGGTAGATCACATCCGGGCACATCCTGACGTGGGTATGGTCGGTCCACAATTGCTTAATCCCGACGGCAGCGTACAATCCTCGCGCCGTCACTTCCCCACCCTGCCGGTGCTCCTCCTCGAAAGCACCTGGCTCGAGAAATTGACCCCACGCAAACTGCTGCGCCATTACTACGCGCAAGCGCAGCCCGATGATGCTATCCAGGACGTGGATTGGATCACCGGAGCAGCAATGCTAGCACGCCGCGAGGCCTTCATGCAGGTTGGTGGCATGGACGAAGGTTTCTTCATGTACTCCGAGGAACTGGACTGGTGCCGCCGGATACGTGACGCAGGTTGGCGCATCGTTTATTTCCCGGAAGCGCAGGTCGTTCACCACGAAGGCAAGAGCAGCGAACAGGTCGTACCTGCGCGCCACATGTACTTTCAAACCAGCAAAGTCCGCTACACACGCAAGTACCACGGCAACGCCATCGCTGAAATCCTGCGGATTTGGTTACTCGCCCAATATGTCTGGCAAATCGGCATCGAGGGCGCGAAGTGGCTTATCGGTCATCACCGAGACCTGCGCGCCGCCCGCATCGCTGCCTACCGCCAGGTGCTGAAGAGCAAGTTGCGAGTTGCGAGTTGCGAGTTGCGAATTGCGAATTACGAATCGGCGAATCAGCGAATCGGCGAGGCGACAGACCACGCAAAGCCCACAACCCAAAACCCATAACGCAAAACCAGAAACCACCACACCGGAGGACCATTATGCCACAGCAGAAACGTTCGTCTTATTTGATGTTTGGGCTACTTTATTTTGCCCAGGGGACGGTGTTGAGCTATTTTACTGCGCTCAACGCCATCTATTTCCTTTCGAGAGGGTTGACGATGGGCGACGTGGGCATCTTCGCCTCCATCGCACTGATTCCCTTCGTCATCAAAATCTTTCTGGGGATGTTGAGCGACAAGGTGAACTTGTTCGGTCTGGGGCATCGCAAGCCATACATCGTCATTGGGCTGGTGATCCAGGCGCTCTGTCTGATCGTTGCGCCCTTCATTGATCCGGCGGGGGCATACTGGGGCTTCGTTGCGCTGGCGTTCGTCCTGCAGATGGCGATGGCGCTCTACGATACCTGCACCGACGGCCTCGCGCTAGACACTATCCCCGAAAAGGAGCAAGGGACCATCCAAAGCTTTATGGTCGGCGGGCGGGCACTCGGCGTAGTCATCACCGCCTCCATCGTGGGGCTGCTGGCGGAATACGTTTCCTGGCTGGCCGTTTTCTGGCTGCTGGCAGTTTTTACACTGCTTCCATTGCCGATGGTGCTGCGGCTACGCGAAGCTGCGCGTCCTATCGAGCGCGAATTCGATTGGGGAGCGTTCCGGGCTTTCAAGCATATACCCGTCATCGCGCTCGCAGGATTGGGCTTCGTCATCTTCTTCATCATCGCCGGGGCCAACCAGATGGTCAATCCCTTTCTGGAATCCGAGTTCGGCATCGCGCTCAGCACCGCCGGGCTGATTACGACAGTGTGGGGTATCGGTGTGGTGCTGGGCGGGGTAGCCGGCGGCGCGTTTATCAAACGACTCGGTAACCGCAACGCGGTCATAACGGCGCTGGCTGTCACCTTCGTCGCAGTGCTGGCGTTGGCGCTGACGCCCAACACGCTGCTGGCGTGGCCAGTGGTCGCAGTCTTCGGGCTGGCCTACGGGGTCTGCCAGACGCTCTACTACGCGCTATCGATGAACTACACCGATCCGCGCATCGCCGCATCGATGTTCTCCATCCTGATGGCAGTGGTGAACGTGGCACAGGGTGTGGGCATGGCCGTCGGCGGTGGCTTGACGGACGCAGTGGGCTTTCGCTGGACGTTCGTCATCATCGCCGCAGTCAACGTGCTGGCTGTCCCCTTGCTGCCCATCGTCTTTCAACGTAAGACGCAGGCAGGGGATTAGGGATTGGGGAATTCATCTATTCGCTGATTCTTCCATTCGCTCATTCGCCCGAAACTCTTCCACCGTCATCCCATAGTGGAGTTCGTCGAAGTGTTGGCCTAGCGTGAAGATCACCCGGCGGATACGGCCTTCCAGCGTGAATCCCAGGCTTTCGTGGACGCGCTGCGAGGGTTCATTGTTCGAGTAGACCGTTGCCGAGACCTTCTGGTAGTTGAGTTCTTCGAAAAAGTAACGCAACAGCAGGAGAATCGCCTCTGAGGCGTAACCTCTGCGGCGATAATCCGGGCCAATTGCCAGGCCGTACATAAAGCACCCCACCCGCCGGTCGCAGGTGTGGGAATTGATGATACCAACGGCTTCTCCGGCCTCGTTCTCGATAACGAAATCGAAAAGATCGTCCTTTGCTTCCGATGTTGCCATCTTCTCAAAATGGCGACGCGTGGCCTCCAACGAATAGGGGAAGCGCACGAAATCCGTAAAACGCTCCATATCGCTATCGCGCCACGCGAAGAAAACGTCAGCGTCACCCGGCTCTACGCCGCGCAGACGAACATGTTTGCCTTGCCAGATATCCATCGTCCCTCCGGTCCTTCACAGACAAAATAAGCGCAACCAACACTGGAAGTATAAACGTCTTAACCAAATATACAAAGGGTGATAGAGCCAGGACAGCGCGGCATAAATTCCTCTCTAGTTTGCAGCTTCAAGGGGATCGTCAGATCCCCGCGCCTGGCGCATAGTCGGGGATCTGGCGATCCCCTCTGAGCATCATTATCTGAGAAGGAACTGGCGACTTGCGGTACTAGGTAGAAATAACTTTTGCGGTATACTCGGCGTTATGGACATCGGACTTCCAAACGTACAAGACGTATGGCGACTGGCGTTGCCTGAGGGCACAGAGCTTGCCAATACCGGCGGTGATTTGACCCGGATGGTATCCTGGGCACGCCGCATGTCGTCGCAGGCTCCGGCATTTGCGAATCTGGAAGAAGGGGAAATCGTATTGCTTTCGGTTGCGGCCATTTCGCTCCTTGACGAACGGCTGACCCTGGCCAAAATCGTGACGTCGTTGGCGACGCGCAATGTGGCAGCCATAGCTGTTGTGGGTACTGTTTCGCCACAGGCGGTAAAAGTCGCCGACAAGCACCACATCTGCATCCTGCACCTGCCGGATACAGCGGACTTACGCGATGTCGAACACGACATCATCCGCCTCATTGTCGAGCGCGAGGCCCAACTCGACCGGCGCGGAAGGCAAATCTACCGCCAACTGGCCCAAATCTCCATTGAAAATCGCGGATTGCCTGCTATCGTCGCAACATTGCGCGATATCGTCAAAAAATCGGTCATTCTGCACGATGAACAGTTTATCATCCAAACTCAGGCATTGATTGATCCCTGTGCCTTTTCACCCAAAGAGCTTAAAACGAGTCTCGCCACAGCCACCCTCGATCAATGGTCAGGCGATCACGCTCTCGATAGCAAGGCCCCACCCTGGAAATATGTCGATCTGAACACACCCGGCTGGGCTTGCCTGGTTACCGCAATCGTCATCGAAGGACAACTCGGTGGATATCTCTCTATCTTGGGATCAAAGGATGATCTTGACGATCTGGATCGTCTGGCTGCCGAGCGCGGTTCGTTAGTGTGTGCCATGGAATTGGCTAAACAACGCGCCGTGATAGCGGTAGAAAACCGGTTCAGGGGTGACTTCCTCGCGATGCTGTTGACCACCCCTGCTGCCGAAGAAGTCGCATTGACCCGGCGTGCAACGGAAATGGACTACAACCTCAACCGGCAGCATGCCGTCATCCTCATCAGTTTAACCCGAAGCAGCGCGCGCGCCTGGACAGTCGTCGCCGACAAATTGCGCGCGAGTCTGGCAGGGAGCACCATCCAGACACTCTTCTGCACCTACGAAGAGAAACTAGCCGCGCTGTGCGCCACCGATGATGCAACCAACCTGAAAAACATCGCGCACTATGCCCAAACGGCGCGCGAGCGCATCCTCGCGTTAGCCCCGGACGTGCGTGTGGCCATGGGGCTGGGACAAATCGGGATGGGACTATCCGGCTTGCGGCGATCTTTCGGTCAGGCCCGCGAAGCGTTGAGCCTGGCACAGATGCTGTTTAACGGCGACAAGATCGTTTCATTCGGCGACATGGGGTTATACCATCTTCTCAACCATCTCCAGGGATGCGATCAATTGCACAATTTTCACAACCAGATCCTGGCCCCGTTGGCGGACTACGACCGCGAACACGAGGCCCAACTCGTGCCCACGCTCGAAGCTTTCTTCGCCCACCTCGGGAACATCAGCCAAACGGCAGAAGCACTACATTTACACCGCAACTCACTGCTTTATCGCCTGGAACGCATCGCCGAAATCAGCAACGTAGACTTGAACGACGCGGATGATCGTTTCGCGCTGCAATTGGCCCTCAAAGTGCGTCCTTTCGTCGCCACGGCGTGCCCATAACCGCGCTCCTAGGCAATTTGCCCCATAGAATCCCCATAATTTTCGTTCAACTTGCCCATAGACAGACGTAGCCCTCTTCCTGTATACTGGCATCCATTGGTTTAGACCCTATCCGAGAATTCAACGGCGGCGTACCAGAAACGCTTGCCGGCGCAGTTTTCAGATAGCGCCTTAGACCTTTGCCCATTTTTATTAAACCAGGAGGTATAGCATGTCTGTCACAACAGCGCAAGATGTCCTACGTTTGGTCCGCGAGCATATGGTGAAATTCATCCATTTGCAATTCACCGACATTGTCGGCATCGTGAAGGGGATCACCATCCCCAGTCACGAACTCGAAGTCGCACTAGACAAGGGGGTATGGTTCGACGGGTCTTCGGTACAGGGATTTGCCCGCATCGCAGAAAGCGATATGTACCTGATGCCCGATCCAGCCACGTTTCAGATCATCCCGTGGGAGGCCAAAGAGGGGGCCGGCACCGCGCGTATGATCTGCGATGTCTACACTCCGGCAGGGAAACCCTTCCCCGGCGACCCACGCGGCGTCCTGAAGCGTGCCGTGAAGAAAGCTGAAGAGATGGGTTTTGGGTTCAACACCGGCCCGGAACTGGA
>JAFGSL010000493.1 GCA_016934645.1 Anaerolineae bacterium | reverse complement strand
CGTTTCGGGTGCGGCGTCGTCCCATTTCGACGTTGTCTGGTGGTGCGCGTCAGGCTGGCTATATCCCTAAAACAGAAACTCACCCGCAAGGCGAGATTTGTACAGGTTCTTACAGGAATTCTTAAGTTCGCTTTGGCCGGTCTGGAAATTCACAGAGACCTCCCAAGACAGCACGGACAAACGCTATCTATAATCGAGAGACACAAACCTTGAAAACGATCAAGGTAGGTGCAAGAGAGGAAAATGTGCTTTGATCGACAGAGATGCCAATCACAGAGAATGCGCCCTCATCATCATCGCCGACGGCTTCGATGAGCAGGAGGTCATCACCTTTCTCAGCTTGATGCGCCGGGCGGGCTTATGTGTCAAGAGTGTGAGTTTGACCAGCGGCCCGACGGGCAGCGCCCATGGGGTAGAGATCATACCGGATTTGATCTTTAGCGACCTCGCAGAGTTTCTGAACGCCGCGCCCGCCAGCATGGTCATTCTACCTGAATGGGAAAAAAACCTGACCAGGTTGGAGAACGACCCGCGCGTCCACCGGTTACTGCGCCAGGTCGTGGCTCAAAAAGGGCAGGTCGCCACCGGGCCTCAAGGTCTGCGCATCGTTCGAGCGGCGGAAGTGTGGAATGACGAACAGATAAAAACCGTGCTCGTGCGCCAGCCCGGTCAGTCACTCGAGGCGTTCACTTTGAGCCTGATCCGGCAGCTCAAACGGGCTTATTCACAAATGACGAGGTAAAAATCGTGGCTTACAAGACCAAGAGATAAAAGGTGGGTATTTTTGCGGGCGAGTCCTCTCGCAAAAGTACCCCTTTTACCCCCCCGCTTCAGCGGGCTATTTTTAGGGGAGGAAAAGATCATGGGGATGATAGCCATTATCTGCATAGGGATCGCCTTTATCCTGCTAATCAAGAACATCAAACTCAAAGCTTACTTGGAGGGCTTTCGAGAGGCGCAGCAATACGCTATGAACAATGCCGCCAATAGAAGTACTCGCCGCGACATCACAACTCTCGTGATTATCGGGCTCTTCATGATAGGGGGAATATGTTTCTATGTCGGTTTGGCCGCCGCCACAATGAGCAAATGAACCGGAGAGGCCAGAGTCCGAGCCAATTTTCCCCCAAGCCGAAGTGTTAAGCGCTTGCGCCGCCATACCGGCGTGGAAGGAGGTGCTGATGAAGTGAAACTGAATTGGGAGGATCCAAATTCTGTGTCAGATAGAGATCGTGACTCAGGATGATTCAGAACCAAAACGCCCATTAGAGCAAGGAAATCAAACCTTACCCTAAGCTCAAATCACAAATTCAGGAGGAATCACCATGAAACACAAAACGATATTTAATCTTTGGACTGTCCTGTGCGTAACATTAGCCTCCCTCACCTCGCTGGCGGCGCCGGTGTTGGCGGATGGCTGGTGGGACCCGGCCTGGCTGTACCGTGATCCGATCTTGATTGATGAGCAGCCATACCGGCAAGCGCAGGTAGAGATAGATGCACTGTCCCTTGTTGATCAAGGTCATGTGCGGCAGGATTTAGGTGACCTCAGGTTCGTCACCGTAGACAATCAAGAACTTGCGTATTGGATAGACCCCAAGACAGTGCCTTTTACTTTTCAGGATGACTTTTCAGGCGATCTGAGCCGGTGGACGCTTCACACCGGTGGTGGATTCTCGATTGTGGCCGGTGAGCTGACAAGCAGCGGGGATCAAAATATCCTTCTGGCCGACGCGCCACAACTCGCTAACTATGCGATCGAGACAGATGTAAAACTGACAGCAGGCTCGCTCGCCGGGGTTGTCATCGGTTACCAGGGCAATATCATAGAGTATGACGGTGCACATCGCACCTTTTATCTCGTGAGAATCGCCGCCGATGCCGTCAAGATATTTCAGGTCATTGACAATTCTTATGCAGAGAAGTGGAGTAGTCCGGTTACCGTCTCACCGGATGTCTGGTATCGCCTAAAGGTAGAGCACATGGGCAGCGCCATCAACATCTATCTGGACGGCTCCCCGGTTGGTGCGTGGGTACAACCCTGGCCCACAGGCTGGGACTGGCAAACGACTTCGCTCATCATGAATGCGGAAGGCGTGGGGCTGATGAATGACTCCGGAGCCGCTTCCTGGGACGATGTCGCCATCACAACCCGTCCGGCAACCTGCAAAGCGACGGTGCGGATGCCTTCTCGCGTCACCGCACCGACGACAATTTATATGTACTATGGCAACCCAGGCGCCGCGAGCCAGAGCGATATCCAGTCTACATTCTTTTTTGGAGATGATTTTGACGACGGCGATTTCGACGAAAGCAAATGGGGCGTGAGATCGCAGGATTCGAGCGGAGTGTGGACAGACGAAATCCGTTGGGTCACGGAAGAAAACGGGCGGCAAGAGATTGACGCGCCCATCGGCGGTACCGTGAGGGTTTACGTTCATTCTCTGGACCCTTTCACCGGCCCGGCAACCTTCAAGACGAGATTTGAGAAAGGAGGATACATCTACAGGGGTTTTCAATTGTTGGATTCTCCCGTTGATGAGGAGCGAACGATCAACGCGTACGTATCTTTCTCGGATTGCTGTGGGTATTCGGTCGGAGTTTGGACCAGCGCACAAGGAACGGTTGAGGATTTTACGCTGGATGACAGTTTTGCCTCCCGCAACTACTTTGGCGAGTACACCATGACGATCATCCGGAATGCCAACGGCACTTTTACTTTCCAGGTGCAGACCGAGGATGAGCAGACCAGGAATTGGACGTATACGACGACGGCGACTTTCCCACTCGACACACCCTTGTACTTGAATATGTATGCTACCTATTGGAGCGGAGCGCGTGGTTGGGGTATTTGGGAGCCTTACCACGATGACGTTCGAATTCTGTCTGCTGAGGGTGGCACGGTTCTTACCGCAACGCCCGATGTCTCAGAAGTTTATCCCGACGATACCGTTACGGTGGATCTGGATGTCCTGGGAGCCGACAACCTTTACGCCGCGCAGGCCACCTGCGCGGTCAACCCGGCCATCCTTGAAGTACAAAGCGGCGTCTTCGGCGATTTCTTCGACGCGGTCAACCGCCTCATCGGCGCCAACGCCGTGGACGCAGTCGCCGGTACCTGGACCGGCGCGATCAGCCAGCGCAACCCGGCCGGCCCGCTCTCCGGCGATGGCCGGTTCGCCACAGTAACGTATGAAGCGTTGACCCCAGGCACGACGGCCGTTGCCTGCGACGTGACCCTCTCCAACCGGGACGGCTTCACGCAGCCCGTTACCTTTGTCGGGGCAGAGATCACCGTGCTGCCCTACGCCACGATCAGCGGCACAGCCACCTATCAAGGCCGTCTGACCCACGCCGGCATCACGGTTACGGCGACAGGGCCTGTCACCCGCACGGACGTGACCGGCAGCGACGGTCAGTTCGTGCTGGATGCACTCAGAGCCGGCAGCTACGACATCGAGGCTGACGCCGATCGCTATCTGCCCAACTGCACGATGGTTGCCGTCAATGCGGGCGACGAGGCGCCCCTGGCTGCGACCATGCTCCTGGGCGGCGACGTCAACGACGACGACGTGATCAACATCGGGGACGCGACGTTGATCGGCAATAACTTTGGCCAAACGGTCCCGCCGGCGGACGCGCGGGCGGACGTCAACGCCGACAATCTCGTCAACGTGCAGGATTTGGCCATCCTGGGCGGCAACTATGAATTGGCCGGATGCCAGGGCTGGTAACCTTCTGGCAGACAATGAGCCGGGCGCCCTGATGGCGCCCGGCTTTCCAACAGACAAACGGAGGATGATGATGAAAAAGCAGATGAGACTCGCTCGCATTTATGTGCTATTGACACTGATACTCGCAACGCTTCCGGTCGCCGTGTTTGCCGGCGGCGAGCCGCAATTGCAACTGGAAGCGGATAAGTCGAAAGTGAAAGTAGGGGAAGAAGTAGCCGTCACCGTGCTGGTCAAGGGCGCACCCCTGATCTACGGCGCCGACGTGCGTGTGACCTTCGATCCGGCAATGCTGGAGGTAGTAGACGCGGATAGCGATTTGGAGGGGATACAGGTAAAGTCCGGGAAATTCCTCGACCCGGATCATGGTTTTGTCCTACAGCACCAGGTGGACAATACAACCGGAACGATTGACTATGCCCTGACCCTGCTCAATCCGGCTCCACCCGCGGAGGGCAACGGCGTGCTGGTCAAGATAGCCTTTCGCGCCAAGGGCGAAGGAGAAACCACCATTTCGGTCGCGGAGGGTCTGTTTGGCGCCCAGACTGGAGAGACGATCTCCCCGGCGCTGGGAAGTGTCGCGGTCCGCATCACGGCAAAGGGGAACGGGCAGTCGAATGAAAGTCGAGATTTGCCGGTTCTCCAAATGTTCACAGAGGATCGCGATGGCGCCGAGGAACGCCAGGGCGCTTTCCGCCTCCTCGATGGTTTGATCGTAGCAGGACTTGTGACGCTCCCGCTGGCGACGCTGATCGGCATCGGGCTGAAGTATGGTTGGTCGCGGCTCGGCAATCGGAGACGGTAATTCCATACGGGTACAAAAACGACCAACATCGCCCACCCGTTATTTTTACCCTCCTTGATTCCCACCCGAATTGCTCCTATAATTGAGGTGTTACAAACAAGCCCTACGCTGCAGCCAACACCACACAATAGAATCCCACAATATTGTTGTTACTATCGGCAAAACAGAATAATCCTTCGCAATCCCGGCGTTAACTACCAAGAACATCCGGGTGTGCTTCAGACCCCCAATACGCATTCAGCCAGTCAAAACTCCTATCCAAAATTGCAGAAAGGTGAGAGGAAGTGCGGCAATACTTTCAAAGGAATCTGTTTCGACCAAAGGAGAAATTGCAATGAAAACGGGAAAAAAAGCTAAGTGGACGTTTATGGTTTACATGGCCGGCGACAACAACTTGTCCTCGGCTGGCGAAAAAGACATCGGCGAGATGCGCAGCGTGGGTTCCACGGACGCTGTCAACATTGTCGTTGAGTTTGACCGGATCGGCAATGCGCACGAAACCAAACGCTATCACATCCAGCCCAACGGTGTGAACGAACACACTAAATCGCTTGGTGAAACCGATTCCGGTGACCCAAAGGTACTCCTAAAATTTCTGGAATGGGCGGCCAAGAATTACAAGGCGGATCATTATGGCCTTGTTCTCTGGAACCACGGCGGTGGATGGGTGCCGGATGAAATGGATAAAGTTGCCCGTTCGGTAGACGCAGTTAACTACAACCAGCGAGAAGCAAATGAGCGGTCGTCAAGTTCATTAGGGCGGGTCTTGTTCCGCACCACACTGGAGACAATCTTTGAGATTCCCTCGGTCCAGGAACGAGCTATCCTGTCTGACGACGGCAGCGGGCACTCGCTGGATACGGTCGAATTAGGCAAGGTACTGGCCAAAGCTGTAAAGATGTTCGGCCAAAAATTAGATCTGCTGGGCATGGATGCCTGCCTGATGAGCAACCTGGAGGTGGCCTACCAGGCGCAGGACTACGTGAACTACAGCGTGGCCTCCGAAGAGAATGAACCAAACAACGGCTGGCCCTACGACAAGGTGCTGGCGGAGCTGGTCCACAACCCGGATATGCCCACCGCCGACTTGGCCAGGCACATCGTTACGGCCTACGTCAAATTCTACACCGATCAAGCCTATAGCGGCTCAGTGACCCAGGCAGCCCTGGACCTTGCGCAGGTGGAGGTGTTGGCGCAGCCGCTTGATGCGCTTGCGGATGTATTGATTCCCAAGATGTCCACCGGCAAGTACTGGCTGGGCGAGGCGCTCTACAAGACGCAAGCGCACTTCCGGAATGGCACGTTGTGGGACGTGGCCGAGATGTGTGAACACCTGGCAGCCGAGACCGATGACACAGACGTCCGCAAAGCAGCAAAAAAGGTGCTCAAAAAGTTACAGCCGCAGAACGCCGACTTTGTCATTGCTGAGGGTCACTATGGTTCTAAAGTGGAGCGCTGTGGTGGGATAACTATCTATTTGCCGCCACGGATTCTTCATCAGATCTCGCCCTATTACAAGGAAGTTGCCTACGCCCAGAACCACAAGTGGTCAAAGTTGCTGAAGAAATACCACAAAGCCTGAGCGGTATCATCTCAATAAAAAAGGGAAAAGTGAGGGTTTAGGTGTGGGCTGCGCCCGCCCCAAACCCCCACCCCCAGATCTTTGAGAAGATACCCTGAGTGCTCTGCCGGAAGGGTGTTTTTCCGATAAGGTAAGGAGGATAGACGATGGCGCTCCGTACTTACCACGACTTTGTCATCTTTGCTTATAACGTCGAAAAGGACGACCACGGCCAGATACAGAGGTTCACCATCCGTGTTCTTAACTCGCCTGTCGGCGAAGGTGAACGAGAAGAGGTCATTGAGGTCCCTGACTACGATCAGCTCAAGCAACTGGCGCGCAGTCTGGGACAACGCGGAATGGACGAGAACGAAGCAGAACAAATGAAACTTGGCGAACGCCTGGCCGAGTTGCTGCTGCCGGAGCACGCGCGTGAGATGTACCGGCGCAGCCTGGATTGGGTAAAGGGAAGCGAGGACGAGGGGCTGCGAGTGCGTCTGCGCCTGCCGCGAGAGCTTTCTGACCTTCCGTGGGAATATATGTACGTGCAGAGCACTCGCGGGGAACGCACGGCGAGCAACTTTTTGGTGTTAAATCCGCGCATCTCTCTTGCACGCTACGAGGAACTTGAGATCCCAACTGCGTGGTTTGCGCCGGGCGAAAGACGGCGCGTGCTGGTCGTCATGGCAACGCCCGAGCCATTCGCAAACTATCCCCTGCTGGAGAATCTGCCTACCGAGCAGTATCTCATCAAGCAGGCGCTGGCTGCTGCCGCCGGAGTGGACGCCACCTATGTGCCTGATTTTGGCCAGGAGATCGGCGACGGCCCTATCCCCGGCGCCCAACTGCGAGAAGTGAGCGCTGCGCTGCGAGAGGGCGCTGACATCTTTCACTTTAGTGGGCACGGTGAGTTTGCCAAAGGGCTAGGGCCTGGAGGCGCCATCGTCGGTTCGGGCAGTATCATCCTGGCCGACGAGCACAACCAGGCGGTAGCGGTGCCGTCCGACCGGTTGCTGGAGATCATCCGCGAGCACAAGGTGCGCCTGGTCGTTTTGGGAGCGTGCGAAACCGCGCAACGCGACGTGATATACGACTGGAGCAGCGTCGCCGTCTCGCTGCTGAGAGGCGAGATCCCCGCCGCGATCGCTATGCAATTCACCGTATATGACACGCTAGCCGCACGCTTTATGGGCGAGTTCTACCAGGCGCTGGCCGGCGGATCAACGATTGAC
The DNA here is from genome assembly GCA_016934645.1 of Anaerolineae bacterium. Next base: position 1,665 of record JAFGSL010000493.1, on the reverse strand, counting down.
GAGGCGGTCTACCTGGGCCGGCAAGCGATCCGGACAGAGATATTGGCATTGCGGGACAAATCACCCATCAAGCCATATGCGCGTGATTGGGGCACGCCGGTGCTCTATTTGCGCACACCTAGCGGCTACATCTTTCCCCCGATCACTGACAAGACGGCCCGGCAACAGGCAGAGAGCAGAACAGATGGCCACTTCCAGGTACACCAGGCCACATTCAGGTGGATGGAACGAAGCGCAACGGCTGGCCGTGACGAATTACAGAGGTTGGAGGCCCGGCGCGAGGCGCTGGGATTACAGCCCACCCAGACGTTGCTTTTGCTCCGCTCGGCGGTGGCTGCCGACACCCCCGAAGAACCCTGGCTCGATGAGTTGCGCAAGGCGGAGGGCGAACGGCTGATCCGCCATCTGGACGATCCGCTGCCGCCGCACCCCACCGGCCCGGAGGAAGCGCTGCGCGTACTGGGTCTCGATCCAAAGACGCTATCCGAACGGCCGGAGCGGGTCGGGCCGGTGGCATGGTCGGCGGCGCGCCACGAAAGCAGCGTCACCCGGCGCACCGCCGCGCTGGCGCTGACAGTGCTACACCCGGCCCCGATCGAGGGGTTGGATCGCCTGGACTCGGCGCTGGACATGATCGACAGCAGGCAACGACGCTGGCAGCGACGGGCAGAACTTCGCGGCGCGCTGGCGGACGCCGATCCGGAGATAGAGAAACTCAATCGGGCGCCGGCGCCTAGCGACCCGGAGGTAAAAAGCCCCAAACGCAAGCTGTCGTTGCCGGACCGGCTGGGCATCTGGCTCTGGCGCGTCGGGCGTCGAGTACTGCGCGACCGTCAACACATCGTCGCACAGACGATGGGAGGCGCGCTGGGCGCTGGGGCCACGCTGGGCTTCTGGCGGATGCTGATCACGTTGGCGGGGAGACGTCCTACGTGGCCCGCTTATTTCTTCGTTCACTCTTATTTGGGCGCCCTCCTGGGCCTGTGCATGGCGCTGGGGATGAGCCTGGCAGAGTCTACGCGGTTGCGCCGCCTTGGAGAAAAGGCGCAACCTGGCGCAGTAGCGCGGCAGGCGGCGCTACTGGGAACGCTCTTTTGGGGGGTCGGGCACTTCATAGTCGCCCTGCTGAACGCGCTGGATATAGGGGTGCGACCCTGGATGCCGTTCACCGGCTTGCTGGTGGGAGTTGGCTTGAGCCTGGCGCTCTACGATCAACCTCGCGCCGGACGCCGCCCGGGCCCCGGGCGTTGGTTGCTCCGGCTGGGTGTGGCCGGGCTGGCTGCGGCGCTGGCCCAATCGTTCGTCTTTTGGGTAGGAGGAGATTACGAGGCGGCCTCGTTCAGTTTTGACGCAAATTTCTACCGGCAGTCATATAGCCGCTATGACGCTATCGCCCAATGGATGGATCGCACACCAGGTTGGGAGCAGGTCGTCATGACAGCGGACACGGCATTGGCAAGCGTGGTGCTGGCCCTGGGCATGACGCTTGGGTTAACAGCAGCGCCTCGCTGGCTGGCCTGGTGGCGCAAAACAGTGGGCGGAAATGATACGTGAGAGATTGAAACCCTCAACTTTTGATCTTATAGAGAAACTATTTCAATCTGGCACAATCTTTGCTTCCAACAACGTCACCCTGAGCGGAGGCCCGCGCCTTTTGCGGGCCGG